>NZ_DASSRA010000263.1:0-11270 GCF_035702065.1 Rhizobacter sp. | reverse complement strand
CGCGGCGGCGAACCAAGTGCCGTCTGACCTGGCTGTCACCTACTACGCCCAGCGCGCCGACGCCGGCCTGATCGTCACCGAGGCCAGCCAGATCTGCCCCGAAGGGCAGGGCTACCTCGACACGCCGGGGATCCACAGCCCCGAGCAGATCGCCGGCTGGAAGAAAGTGACCGACGCCGTGCATGCGCGCGGCGGCAAGATCGTGATCCAGCTGTGGCACGTGGGCCGCATCTCGCACGTCTCGCTGCAGCCCAACGGCCAGGCGCCGGTGTCGTCGACCGCGCGCCGCGCGCAGGGCAAGACCTTCATCGCCGGCGGCTTTGCCGACACCTCGGAGCCGCGCGCGCTGCGCCTGGATGAGATCCCGGGCCTGATCGACGCCTACCGGCAGGCCGCGCGCAACGCCATCACCGCCGGTTTCGACGGCGTGGAGGTGCACGGCGCCAACGGCTACCTGCTCGAACAGTTCCTGCGCGACAGCGTCAACGACCGCACCGATGCATACGGCGGCTCGATCGAGAACCGCGCGCGTTTGCTGGTCGAGGTGATGCGTGCCGTGGTGGGCGAGATCGGCGCCGGCCGCACCGGCCTGCGCCTGAGCCCCGTCACGCCGAGCAACGACATCGGGCAGGACAGCCAGCCGCAGGCGCTGTTCACCCACGTGGTGGAGCAGCTGGCGCCGCTCAAGCTGGCCTTCCTGCACCTGATCGAAGGCCAGACCGGTGGCGCACGCGACGTGGTGCCCTTCGACTACGAGGTGCTGCACCGCCTCTACAAGGCAGCCCATCCGGCGGGTGCCTGGATGGTCAACAACGGCTACAACCGCCAGATGGCGATGGACGTGGTGGCCAGCGGCGCGGCCGACCTGGTGGCCTTCGGCCGCCCCTTGATCAGCAACCCGGACCTGGTGCGCCGCCTGAAGGACGATGCGCCGCTGAATGCGCTCAAGCCAGCGCTGCTCTATGGCGGTGGGGCCGAGGGCTACACGGACTATCCTGCTTTGGCCTGATCAGCGCTTGTGCGCGGCCAGGCGTGACTTGAACAGCTCCTGGATGCCCACCTCGCGTGGGCCGGGGATCAGCTCAAAGGTTTCGCCGGCCTGCAGCGTGCCGGCCACGCGCACGGCCAGGTAGAAGCCGCACCAGCCGTTGGCGGCCATCAGCTTGCTGGCTTGGTTGAAGCCCATCGCAGCGTTGAACTTGAAGCAGGGGAAGCGCGGCTCGCTCACCGCCAGTTCGCAGTGCGGGAAGCGCAGCACGTCGCCGATCCAGGCCTGGTTCTCCAGCAGGCCGGCGATCGTGAGGTTCTCGCCCATCGCGCCGGGCGGCAGGGCTTCGTCCCACAGCGCTACCTTGGCCTGAGCGCGCACGGTCTGCCAGAACGGGTAGTGCTCGCTGGGGTAGGCGTAGACGGCCTTCGACAGGCCGCCGTGCACGGAGAGGTCGGCCTGCTCGTCGCCTTCCAGGCCCAGCGGCTTGACCGCGACCGGCAGCGGCGTGGCCCGCTTGCCGATGCCGGTCATGACCTTGCGGCCACCGATCTCGACTTCGCGTGCGAGGCTGATGTTGACGCTGAGGAGGGTGTGCGGCATGGGGGGATCATGCCGCAAGGTTCATGTCAGACGGGCGCAGGCCGCCATCCGCGCACGCTGCCGGCCACGCGCCGGCCCTGCGGCCCCGACACCCACTGCCCGAACAGCTTGGCGGCCGGGTGGTTGACGCGGAAGGAGCGCATCACGTGCACCTCGGTCGCCATGCGCGAATCGCCTTCGACCATCAGCGCGAGCGGTTTGCGGGCGCGCGCCAGCCACAGGGCGCGCTCCACCAGCGCGTAGGCGTTCTCGGCCTGGGCTTGGTCCAGCACGCTGCCCTTGCCGTCCACGTACCAGGGCGCGGCAGGGGCGACCTTGGCGGCACGCCACAGCGCCAGCGTGCTGACGTAGGCGCCACTGCCGATGACCGGGCCGATGAAGCGTGCCTGCGCCTGGGCGATCTTGGCCAGGGCGGCGGCGATGTCGCGCTCGCCGAGCACGCCCACCGGATCCTTGGCCTTCTTGCCCGTGCCTTCGAGCGGGCCGACCAGCACGAAGTCGCCCGTGGCCACCAACCGGCGGTCGTGAGCCAGGCCTTGCTTCTCCAGCGCGGCCTCCTGCTCGGGCGCATTCGTCATGGCGGCATCGACCTCGCCGCGTTCGAGTTTCTCCAGCAACGGGGCGCTGTAGCCCGGCACCAGCTGGACCGCGACCCCTGTGTCCTTGCCGAAGGACTTCTGGAACTGGCTCGCCAGCCCCGAGTCCCACAAGGCCTGTTCCACGCCCAGCAGCATGGGATCGGCCAGGGACTTGCGTTGTGCAGCCTGCGCCAGCGGCGCAACGGAAGTGGCGGCCAGCACGGCCAGGAGCGAGCGGCGATCGAGCGTCATGGCGCCGATCTTAGGGGGCTCCCAGGCGCGCGGCACACCCCTTGCCCTGCAGTGCGGAACAAGTTCACACGAGGCGGGCATGGTGGTATGCAAAGTTTGCATGACCCCCTGGAGCCCGGTGGTTACGACGCGATTACATTGGCATGACAATCTTTTTCAGCTGTCTGCGTGCTCTCCAAATCAGGCGCAAGCGGCATGGGGCGAGCCCCTCGAAACCACCGTTGCAGGTGCGCGAGGCTCGCCCGATTCCGCTTTAACTTTGATGATTGGACTCACCATGAACCGACCCGTGATGGAGGGGCTGCGCTTGAACGTGCCCGCATATGTCAAACATGCCCGGCTGGTAGCCTGGGTGGCCGAGATTGCCGCGCTGACCGAAGCGCGCGACGTCTACTGGTGTGACGGCAGCAAGGAAGAGTACGACCGCCTGTGCGCCCAGCTCGTCGCGGCCGGCACCTTCAGGAAACTCAATCCCGAGCTGCGCCCCAACAGCTACCTCGCCTGCAGCAGCCCGAGCGATGTGGCGCGCGTCGAAGACCGCACCTTCATCTGCAGCGAGAAGATGGAAGACGCCGGCCCCACCAACAACTGGATGACCCCGTCGCAGATGCGCGAGCTGCTGCAGACCGGCGACGCCGCCCTCTTCAAGGGCGCCATGAAGGGCCGCACCCTTTACGTGGTGCCGTTCAGCATGGGCCCGCTCGGCTCGCCGATCGCGCACATCGGCGTCGAGCTGTCTGACAGCCCCTATGTGGCCGTCAACATGAAGATCATGACGCGCATGGGCCGTGCCGTGCTCGACGTGCTGGGCGAAGACGGCGTCTTCGTGCCTTGCGTGCACACCGTGGGCGCCCCGCTGGAGGCCGGCCAGAAGGATGTGGCCTGGCCCTGCAACACCACCAAGTACATCGTCCACTACCCCGAGACGCGCGAGATCTGGAGCTACGGCTCCGGCTACGGCGGCAACGCGCTGCTGGGCAAGAAGTGCCTGGCCCTGCGCATCGCCTCCACCATGGGCCGCGACCAGGGCTGGTTGGCCGAGCACATGTTGTTGCTGGGCGTCACCAGCCCCGAAGGCAAGAAGCACCACGTGGCAGCCGCTTTCCCCAGCGCCTGTGGCAAGACCAACTTCGCCATGCTGATCCCGCCCGCCGGCTTCGAAGGCTGGAAGGTCACGACCATCGGCGACGACATCGCCTGGATCAAGCCCGGCAAGGATGGCCGCCTGTACGCCATCAACCCCGAAGCCGGTTACTTCGGCGTGGCGCCGGGCACCAACACCAAGACCAACTCGAACTGCATGGACAGTCTGAAGCGCGACGTGATCTTCACGAACGTGGCGCTCACCGATGACGGTGATGTGTGGTGGGAAGGCATGACCGACACCCCGCCGGCCCACTTGATCGACTGGCAAGGCAAGGACTGGACACCCCAGATCGCCAAGGAGACTGGCGCCAAGGCTTCGCACCCCAACGCCCGCTTCACCGTCGCTGCCACCAACAACCCGGCGCTCGATGCCGAGTGGGACAACCCCGCCGGCGTGCCGATCGACGCGATCATCTTCGGCGGCCGCCGCTCGACCACCGTGCCGCTGGTGACCGAGGCGCGCAACTGGGTCGAAGGCGTCTACATGGCCGCGACCATGGGCTCCGAAACCACCGCCGCCGCCGCGGGACAGCAGGGCGTGGTGCGCCGCGACCCGTTCGCCATGCTGCCTTTCATGGGCTACAACATGAGCGACTACTTCCAGCATTGGCTGAACCTCGGCAAGAAGATCGAGGCCGAAGGCGGCAAGCTGCCGAAGATCTACTGCGTCAACTGGTTCCGCAAGGGAGACGACGGCAAGTTCGTCTGGCCGGGCTACGGCGAGAACATGCGCGTCCTGAAGTGGATGCTGGAGCGCGTGGAAGGCCAGGGCCAGGGCGTCGAGAACCTCTTTGGCATCAGCCCGCGCTACCAGGACTTGAGCTGGAAGGGCCTGAATTTCTCACAGGCGCAGTTCGACCAGGTCACCAACATTGACGCCGCCGCCTGGCGCGCCGAATTCGACCTGCACACCGAGCTGTTCACCCAGCTGGCCTACCACCTGCCGGCCGAACTGACGGCCACCAAGGCGAAGCTGGAAGCACGCCTGGCCGCCTGATTTCCCGATCAGTTGGCCTACAAAGAGGCCCACAAAAAAGCCCGCGACAAGCGGGCTTTTTGTTGTCTGCTGGAAAGCGGCGGGGTATCAGTCGCCGTACAGCATCTCGTGGCGGTCGGCCGCGGCATACAGCTCGGAGGCGAAGCGCGGATCAGCGCCTTCGTACCGGTGAGCCATGGCGCGCACCCGGGCCGCTTCGCGCGAGGGATAGCGCGGTGCCTGCGTGCCACGCGGCGTCAGCAGGGCGATCGCGGAAGCGAACAGCTCGCCGAACAGGGCTGCGTAGCGGGGAGCCGTGCGGCTCTGCGGGACTTGGAGGCTGATGGTCGTGGTGGTCATGTTGTGCTCCTTCGGGGCATCTCTGCGGCACCGTTTGGGGCTGCATTGGGAGTGATACTAGGGTTTCCACTAGTGAAAGTCCAATCACTTTTGCGAACGGGAGATATTCATGAGCAATATTTCTCGGTACAACATCGCGCATGAACTTCCAGACCCTGGACCTCAATCTGTTGCGCGTCTTCGACGCCGTGATGGCCGAGCGCAATCTCACGCGCGCCGCCGCCCGGCTGTCGCTCACCCAACCGGCGGTGAGCAATGCCTTGCGCCGCTTCAAGGAATCGGTGGGTGAGGAACTGCTCACTCGCGTGACGCATGGTGTTGTCCCGACGCCTTACGCCGAAAAGCTGTGGCCCGAGGTGCAAGCCGCTCTTGGCCAGCTGCGCGCGGTACTGGACCCAGGCGAGTTCGACCCGCAGCGCGACGCGACAAGCTTCCGGCTCGCCATGGCCGACGCCACGGCCGCGGTATTGCTGCCGCCGCTCATCGACCACATCGAGGCTCGGCAAGCGCTCGTCAACCTGCGTGTCCTGCCGCTGACCACGCGCGACCCGCGGGCGCTGCTGGAGCGCGGCGATGCCGACGTGGCCGTTGGCTACTTCCCAGAAGCCATCGCCGAGCTGGCCACACGCGGCCGCCAGAGCGCGCTGCACCACCAGCGTCTGGGCGAGAGCGAGTACGTCTGCGTGATGCGCCGCGGCCACCCGCTGGCCGAGAGCGAGCTGACGCTGGACGCCTTTTGTGCCGCCCATCACCTGCTGGTGAGCTTCTCCGGGCGGCCGCATGGTTTGGTCGACCAGGCGCTGGCGGCCATCAACCGCTCGCGCCGCGTGGTGCTGACGGTCAACCAGTTCTTCACCGCCGGCCGTGTGGTGGCGCGCAGCGACCTGCTGACGGTGCTGCCCGCTTCCTTCGTCGACGCCACCGGCTACCAGTCGCAGCTGGTGGAGCGGCCGATCCCGCTCGCGATGTCGCCCATCCACGTGGAGGCCATGTGGCACATGCGCCATGACCGCGTCAGCAGCCACCAATGGCTGCGGGCGCGCTTGGCAGAAGCGTCGCAGCCGCACATGGGCGCGACAATGCCGCCTGCTCCCCTCCACAAGGCTTGACATGAAACAACCCCCCAGCACACTTCGTTCACTGCCCCCCGAGGGGGCGCGTCAGCACCTTCGGGCGGCCGGGCGGTACTGACATGTCCACCCACTCCGACCTCACCGACGCCGAGTTCGCCGAACTCGACGAGTTGCTCGCTGAGACGCCCGAGCCCCTGCAGCCCGTCGACTCCGTGATGCTCGACGGCTTCCTGTGCGGCGTGCTGGTGCAGCCCCTGCTGCTGGAGCCTGCGGCTTGGCTGCCGCATGTGTTCGACTTCGACGCGACGCCGCTGCCCGAAGACACCGACCCGGCCTGGCGCGAGCGCACCACCGCGCTCATCCTTCGCCGCTACGGTGCGCTCAACCGCGCGATGGCCGAAGACGGCTGGTTCAACCCGCTGATCCTCGAGTTCGATGACGAGCACCCCCGCGAACTGCCGCCTGAAGGCGAGCCCGACCCGCTGGCCGGGTTGAGCGAGATCTCGCAGGCGCTGATGCCCTGGGTGGCGGGCTTCCAGCACGCCACGCTGTGCTTCCCGGATCTCGCCGAAATGCCCGACGACGCGGTGATGACCGCACTCGCCCGCCTGTACCGCCACCTGCCGGCCGAGACCGCCGAAGAGCGCGAAGTCGTCGAGACGATCGAGCGCGAGCACCCGCTGAAGGACATGGAAGACGCGATCGAAGACCTCGTCGTCACCGTCGCCGACCTCTATGACCTCACGCGCGACCAGCGCTACAAGGTCGAGACCGTGAAGCGCGAGGCACCCAAGGTCGGCCGCAACGACCCCTGCCCCTGCGGCAGCGGCAAGAAGTTCAAGCAGTGCCACGGCGCGACCTGAGCCGATCCCTCGTGCGCCTGCAACTGCTTTCCGACCTCCACCTCGAAACCGAAGACTTCGAGCCTCAACCCGCACCCACGGCCGAGTTGCTGGTGTTGGGCGGCGACATCGACAGCACCTGGCAGGCCTTGGAGCGTTTCCGCGACTGGCCGGTGCCGGTGCTCCTGGTGGCTGGCAACCACGAGTTCGACAACCGCGAACTCGACAGCACCTGGCCCGAACTGCGTGCGCGCTGCGAGCAGCTCGGCATCCGCCTGCTCGAACGCGAAAGCCTGGTGCTCGCGGGGCGCGACGGTAGGCGCATCCGCTTCGTCTCCACCATCCGCTGGTGCGACTTCGACCTCTTTGGCGAGAAGCAGCGCGAGAAGGCCATGCGCGCTGCCAGCTACTTCATGCGCGTGATGCGCTCGACGCGCCACGGCGAACCCTTCGGCGCCGAGGCCGTGCGCGAAGAGGCGCTGGCCTGTCGCGCCTGGCTGGCCGACGAACTGGCGCGCCAGGGTGAGTGGGACGCCACCGTCGCCCTCACGCACTTCGGCCCCAGCCTGCGCAGCGGCGACCCGCGCTATGGCAGCCAGTCGGGCACCGCCAGCTTCTGCAATGCGGACGACGACCTGCTGCCCCTGGCCGACCTGTGGATCCATGGCCACCTGCATTGCCGGCACGACTACACCGTGGGCCGCACGCGCGTGGTCTGCAACGCGCGCGGCCATGCCCGCAAGGGCGAGGCCGCAGGTTACGACGGGCTGTTCGTGGTCGAGGTCTGAGCGCCGGAGAGGCCGTCGAAGCAGGTGCTGATCAGCATCTCGATGATCTGCTCGTCGCTGAGCTGGCCGCCCGCCTTCAGCAGGCTCAGCACCGGGTCGCAGGCGCGGGCGAACAGGGTGTAGAGCACGACCTCCGGCGCCAGGCGCGGGTTCACCGCACCCGACGCCTGGGCCGCGTTGATCCACTCGCCCAGCCGGTCGCTGACTTCCATCAGCCGGTCGAGATAGGCCTTGTTGGCCATCAGCGAGGCGCGCAGCGTGGAGTTCTGGGCGGGCAGCGAGGGCATCTCGCCGGCCAACTGCACTTGCATGGTCCAGCGGGCCACGGCCTTGAGTTGGGCGAGCGGCGCCGCCTCGGCCGGCAGGGTGGCCATGAAGGCCTGGGCGCGTTCCAGCACGCGGATCATGGCGGCGCCGGCGAGCTCTTCCTTGGAGGCGAAGTGCTTGTACAGGCTGGCCTTGGCGATGCCGACGTCAGCGGCAACCTCGTCCACCGTCATCATCTCGAAGCCCTTTTCCGCCAGCAGTCGATTGACGGAGGCGACGATGGCATCTTCGCGCACGCGAAGCACCTGTTCTCGGAAGGAAACCTTGGCCATGCCGCGATTCTACGCGGCACATCTCAAAATTAGACGCAGCAGTTCTGAGTTGAACTGATTGGTAACCGGCGCTCAGCGGCGCGGCCGGCGCACCAGGCGGTCTGCCAGGGGTGTGGCGGGCTTGGTGTTCGGCGGTGGTTCCGGCAGGTCGGGTGCCGTGGCGTCGAGACCGAAGGCCGTGCCCATGTCACCCGGGTCGGGGGCCTCGTTGTCGGCAGCCTCCGCTGCACGGCGGGCCGTCAAGGCGGTGAGCCAGTTCAATCCAGGCAACAGGTTCATCGGGCCTCTCCCTCACATTCACGATGAAACCAGTGTGCGGTGCCGGCACCATCGGCAAAGGGCGAATATGGCCCTGGCAGGCGGTACATTTGCAGTGGGCGAGCACTTACCCCTGTTCGATGAATGGAGTTCGAGCGGGGCGCACAACGGTTTTGTGCAGTGCGATCAACATAGCAACATGCTCTCGCCCCATTGAAGAGAGCATTCAAGGAGGCTGGCGTGAACCTGGCGTCGATCCGTGCGCTCACCTGGGCCACTGCGGTGGCGGCCCTGCTGAGCGCGATCTTGCTGGCGGGCGAAGACGCGGGCTTGCCCGACATCAGCAGCTACGCCGTGGGCGGCCACGCCAACGTCCGGCGCTGAGCCGCTTCAGGCCAGCGCGCCCCGGGCGCCGGCCGCGAGTGCGTCGCCGATCCGGTCCAGCAGCGCCACCCGCTCCGATGGGGCCGCACCGTCTGGCCCCAGGCGCCACTGGTGCCAGAAGAGGCGCACATTCAAGCCCACCTCGGGCTTGAGCGCCACCAGCGCGCCACCCTCCAGCAGGCCGCGCACCTGCAGTTCGGGCACCACGCCCACCCCCCAGCCCATCAGCGCGGCGCGCACGTAGGCCTCGGACGAGGGCACGAAGCGCTCCACCAGCCGCGGCTGCCGCACCCCGAAGGCGCGCGACACCCACTGCGTCTGCATGTCGTCCTTGCGGTTGAACACGAGGAAGGGCACCTGCGCAAAGTTGGCGCGAGTCAGCCCGTCGGGCAGCGCTGCGTCGATGAAGCCGGGGCTGGCCACCGCCGTGTAGCGCATGGTGCCGAGCGGCACCACGCGGCAGCCGCGCAGCGCCTCGCTGACCGTGCTGACGCAGCCCAGCACCGCGCCCTGGCGCAGCCAGTCGTGGGTGAAGTCCTGGTCGTCGACCACCAGCTCCAGCGACACACCGTCGTGCACCAGGCCATCCAGCGCCGGCATCACCCAGGTGGCGAGGCTGTCGGCGTTGACGGCGATCGGCAGGCGCTGCCCGGCGCTCGGGTCCACGCCGAGCTCGTGCGCCACGTCGGCCCGCATGGCCTGCAGCTGGCGCGCAAAGCGCAGCAGCACCTTGCCCGGCTCCGTCAGGCGCAGCGGGCGCGATCGCACCACCAGCAGCTGGCCGACCTGCGCTTCCAGCGTGCGCAGGCGCTGGGAGACGGCCGATTGCGTGATCGACAGCCGCTGCGCCGCGCGTTCGAAGTTGCCGTCGTCGGCCAGCGCGGCCAGGCAATCGAGCGCGGCGGGGTCCAGGTCTTTCATCGCGGGTCTTTCATTAGCAGCTCTGATGAAGCACGAGAAATATGAATCATCCTTCACTTCCGCGCCACCTCTTCCGACAATCCGCAGATGACTGCGCACGCGTTTTTCCAGGGCTGGCTGATGACAGCCGGCCTGATCGTCGCCATCGGCGCGCAGAACGCGCTGGTGCTGCGGCAAGGCCTCATCCGCGCACACGTCGGCCCGGTGGTGGTGGTGTGCACGCTGTCCGACTGGCTGCTGATCGCCCTGGGCGTGTTTGGCCTGGGCGCCGTGATCCAGTCGTCTCCGCTCCTGCTGCAGGTGTTCCGCTATGGCGGCGCGGTCTTCCTGCTGGCCTACGGCCTGCGCTCGGCGCTCGCCGCCTGGCGCGGCAATGGCGCCCTGGTGCAGGCTGACGCGCGCAACGCAACGCTGGCCGCCACGCTGGTCAGCACGCTCGCCTTGACCTACCTCAACCCCCACGTCTACCTCGACACCGTGGTGCTGCTCGGTAGCGTGGGTGCGCAGCATGGCCATGACGGCCGCATCGCCTTTGCGGCGGGTGCAGGCTTGGCGTCTCTGATGTGGTTCGTGACGCTGGGTTACGGGGCCGTGGCCGCATCGCGCTGGTTGCGCCACCCGGCGGCGTGGCGCGCCATCGATGCGATGGTGGCAGTGGTGATGTTCAGTGTGGCGGCGCAGTTGCTGTTCAAGGGAGGCGTGTGATGAGAGTCGTCGTAATGGGGGCCGGCATCATCGGCGTGAGCACGGCGTGGTACCTGCTCGAGCAGGGCCACGAGGTGACGGTGGTCGATCGCCAGCGCGACGCCGCGCTCGAGACCAGCTTCGCCAACGGCGCGCAGATCTCGGTCAGCTTCTGCGAGCCCTGGGCCCACCCGGCCGCGCCGCTCAAGGTGGCGAAGTGGTTGCTGCGCGACGACGCGCCGCTGCTCTTTCGCCCCAAGCTCGACCCGCACCAGTGGCGCTGGGGCCTGAGCTTCCTCACGCAGTGCACGCACGCCGCCTTCGAGCGCAACGTGACGCAGCTGGTGGCGCTCGGCCGCTACAGCCACGAGTCGCTGAAGAGCCTGGTGGCGCAGACCGGCATCGAGTACGACCGCCTGGAGCGCGGCATCCTGCACTTCTTTTCCAACCAGCAGGACTTCGACGACGCGGCCACCGGCGTGGAGCTGATGCGCCGCCATGGTGTGGACCGCCGCCTGCTCTCGCGCGACGAGGTGCTGCAGGTCGAGCCTGCGCTGCGCGGCTTTGGCGAGCGCATTGCCGGCGGCACCTACACCGCGAGCGACGAGTCGGGCGACGCGCGTGTCTTCACACAGCAGCTTGCGCGCCTGTGCCAGCAGCGCGGTGCGAGCTTCCTCTACGAGCACGACATCCTGGGCCTGCAGAAGAGCGGCGACGGCATCGAGGCCGTGCAGGTCGCCGACATGCGCAGCGGCGAGCGCAAGTGGCTCAAGGCCGACGCCTTCGTCGCCGCGATGGGCTCCTACACGCCGGCACTG
>NZ_DASSRA010000262.1:0-2517 GCF_035702065.1 Rhizobacter sp. | reverse complement strand
GGCGGGTAGTGCTTGAGCCAGGGCTTGTCCATCGTGTTGTCTCCTTCATCAGGTTTCAGGCCACCGTAGCGCAAGGCAGCCGCGGCCGATTGCGCCAGCGCAAAGCAGCGGGGCCGGGCCGGGCTGTTCCCTTGCGCCGGGTTGAGCGATGTCAAGCCGACGCCCGTGACGCGGCGCAGACTGCCTCTATGCGCGATGCCACGCTGGATTCCCGAGCCCACGCCGCCTGTCTGAAGGCGCTGCAGCGCCAGCTGGAGCAGGCGACGGGGCAGCCTGTCTCGCGCATCGAGACGCACATCTCCAGCCTGCTGCTGACGGCGCACACGGTCTACAAGCTCAAGAAGCCGGTGCGCCTGCCGTTCGTCGACTTCAGCACGCCGCAGCAGCGCGAACACTTCTGCCGCGAGGAGCTGCGCCTGAACCGGCGGCTCGCGCCGCAGCTTTACCTGGACGTGGTGCCCATCACCGGCACGTTCGATGCGCCGCACCTGGGCAGCGATGGTGGCGACGCCATCGACCATGCAGTCCTCATGCGGCGCTTTCCCGCGGATGCACTGCTCTCGCAACGCCTCGCCGATGGCCGGCTGGAGCCGCAGCTCATCGACCGGTTGGCCCACAAGCTCGCCCGCTTCCACGCCACCGCGCCGTGCGCCGCGCCGAACTCCGGCTTTGCCACGCCGGCATCCGTGATCGGCCGGGTGCACGCCGTGCTCAAGCAGCTTGGCGCCAGTGGTGCCGAAGTGCACTCGCTGCAGCAGTGGGTGGCGGTACACGGGACGGCGCTGCGGCCGGCCTTCGAGCAACGGCGTGCCACCCAGGCCATCCGCGAGTGCCATGGCGACCTGCACCTCTCGAACACGGTGGTGCTGGACGACGGCGAGGTGACCGCCTTCGACTGCATCGAGTTCGACCCGGCGCTGCGCTGGATCGACGTGATGGACGACCTGGCATTCGCCACCATGGACCTCAAGGCCCGCGGGCGGGCCGATCTGGCGTGGCGGCTGCTGGACGTCTACCTGCAGGAGCGCGGCGACCACGCCGGCCTGCAGGTCCTGCGCTTCTACGAGGTGGGCCGGGCGCTGGTGCGCGCCCTGGTGGCCCGGTTGGCACCTGCGCCGCCCGCCGTGGACTACCTGGCCTGCGCGCACCACCTCGCGGAGCCGGAGACACGCAGCCCGGGCCTCGCCGTGATGTGCGGCCTCTCGGGTTCGGGCAAGTCGGCGCTGGCCGGCGCCTTGCTGGAGCGCGCCGGCGCGGTGCGCCTGCGGTCGGACGTGGAGCGCAAGCGGCTCTTCGGGCTCACACCCTTGCAACGCTCGCATGAGGCCGGCCTGGACCTCTACACCCCGCGTGCCACGCAAGACACCTTCGACCGGCTGCGCGATCTGGCACGCCAGGCCTTGCTCGCGGGCTACCCGGTGATCGTCGATGCCGCCTTCCTGCAGCGCGCGGAGCGCGAGACCTTCCGCCGCCTGGCCGACGAGTTGCGGCTGCCGTTCACCGTCATCCGCTGCACGGCCGACGTGCCTACGCTGCGTGAGCGCGTGGCACGGCGGGCAGACGAGGGTGTCGACCCCTCCGAGGCGACCACCGAGGTGCTGGAGTGGCAGATCCGCACCCAGGAAGCACCGGAACCCGCCGAGCAGGGCTGGACGCTCGGCATCGACACCAGCCAGCCCGTCGACGTGGCCGACGTGCTGGCCCGTTGGCGGGCCGTGGCGAGCCGCTCGGGCCGCTCAGGCGCGCACGCGTGAGCGGTGTCTTGCTGTGGGCGCAGTCCGCGCACGCCGCAGCAGCACGGCGAACTCCTGGTTGAAGGCCCGGGCGATGGTGTGGGGGTCGGGCACCAGGCCGGCATCTGCCATCACGGTCAGCGTGGCCAGGCCCCGGTAGCTGAAGATGCTGATGCCCATGCCGAGCTCGTCGCCCGGGTGGGGCACGCAGAACATCATGCGTTCGACCGGCACGCCCGCCAGGCGCACCGCCGCGCGCGGGCCGGCCACGTTGGTCAGCACCAGGCTGGCCTTGCTGCCAAAGACCATGCTCGCCACGTCTTCCAGGGCCTTCGGGCCACGGCCGAACAGGTCGAACAACAGCTGCATCGCCAGCGCCTGGGGCGAGCGCTTGAGCGCATCCATGCGGGCCTTGGTCTGCGCGAGCCGGCGGGCGGCGCCCGGCGCGGACACTGGCAGATCCAGCGTCACGAGGCCGAAGGCGTTGCCCAGCAGCCCCATGCGGTCGGCCGGCCGCAGGTTCACCGGCACCATCGCCCGCAGCGTGGTGCGCTGCATGTCGGTGCCGCGGCGCAACAGGTAGCGCCGCAGGGCACCGGCTGCGGCGGCGACCAGCACGTCGTTCACCTTGGCGCCGACCGGCGCACCGATCGCCTTGGCGTCCGCAATCGACACCGGGCGCGACCAGGCCACCCGCTGCCCGGCTGCGAACCGGCCCTTGAACGGCGAAGGCGGATCGGAAGGCTTGAGCAGCACGGTGGCAAGCGACGACACGGCGGCCACG
>NZ_DASSRA010000261.1:0-2233 GCF_035702065.1 Rhizobacter sp. | reverse complement strand
CATCGGGGTTCTCCAGCCAGGGCTTGAGACGGGCCAGCACCGTCTCCACCGGCAGCTGGTCGGGCGCCCCCGCGTAACTGTGCCGCAGCGGAATGTAGGCCGCCTCGCCCGGGCTCACACTGAGCGAGAAGCCGACGATCTGCGCCACCATGCCGTCGAGCGAATCGGTCTCGGTGTCGAAGGCGGTGAGCGGCGCCGATTCGGCCTTGTCGGCCCACAGCTCCAACTCTTCGGGCGTGAGCACCGTGGTGTAGCTGCGGTTGATGGCGGTCGCCGCGGGCATGGGCGCAGGGTTGTCGAGCATGGCCGGTGGCGGCGCAGCGGCAGTCGAGCCCATGGACTCTTCGAGCTCGCGCTTCATGGTCTTGAAGCCGTAGCGGTTGTAGAAGGCGAGCAGCGCCTCCTTGTCGACCGGCTTCAAGCTCAGTGCCTCGAACGACGGCCAGCCCGGCACGTGCCCGGCCAGGTCGCAATCGGTCTTCACGGTGACGAGCTTGCGGCCCGTGGGCAGCCAGTCGAGCGCCTTGCGCAGGTTCTCGCCGGCCACGCCCTTGACCTTGTCGGCCGCCGCGATCACGCCGTCGAGCGAGCCGTATTCCGCGATCCACTTGGCGGCGGTCTTCGGGCCGACCTTCTCCACGCCTGGCACGTTGTCGACCGCATCGCCCATCAGCGTGAGGTAGTCGACGATGCGCTCGGGCGGCACGCCGAACTTCTCGGCCACGCCGGCCACGTCGAGCCGCTCGTTGCTCATCGTGTTCATGAGCGTCACGTGTTCATTCACGAGCTGGGCCAGATCCTTGTCGCCGGTGGAGATCACCACCTTCTGCCCGGCCTTCGCGGCCAGCTCCGACAAGGTGCCGATCACGTCGTCGGCCTCCACGCCGGGCACCGTGAGCACCGGCCAGCCAAGCAGCGCCACCACCTCGTGGATGGGCTCGATCTGCTGCACCAGCGGCTCGGGCATGGGCGAGCGCTGGGCCTTGTACTCGGGGTACCAGTCGTCGCGGAAGGTCTTGCCCTTGGCGTCGAACACGCACACGGCGTGCGAGGGCTTCACGTCCTGAATGGCCTTCTTCATCATCGCCACCATGCCGTGCAGGGCGCCGGTGGGCACACCTTCGGGCCCGCGCAGGTCGGGCAGCGCGTGGTAGGCGCGGTAGAGGTAGCTGGAACCATCGACCAGCAGCAGCGGGCCGGCGTCTTGAGGGGTGGCGTCGTTCATGGCGGCGATTGTCGGGGAAGCGCCGGGGCCGCGCCGCCTCACCCTATGCGGCGGGAGGATGCGGGCCGGCCACCACCGAATCGCGCCAGACGATCTCGGGCGCGAAGTCCCGCTCCACCGGCAACGCCAGCCCGTAGCACTGGTTGAGCAGGAAGCGGCAGGCACTGGCCGCCGTGTCGGCGATCGGTACGCGCACCGTGCTCAGGGCGGGTGCGGTGAAGCCCGACAACTCGCTGTCGTCAAAGCCCAGCACCGACATCTCGGCGGGCACCGCCACGCCGTGCCGGCTCAGGCACGAGAGCGCGGCCATCGCCATCACGTCGTTGGCGCAGAAGAGCGCGGTGTAGTCGCGCGGCCCGCGGGCCAGCAGCGTCTCGGTGGCGGCATGGCCGCCTTCGAAGCTGAAGTCGGCGTCGACCCGGCGCCGCTTGGGCACGCGCACCTTGTGACGCGCCAGCTCGTCGAGGAAGCCGGCCATGCGCTGCTCGTTGTCGGGTGCGCTGTGCGGGCCGCTGATGAAGGCGATCTCGCGGTGGCCCGTGCGCAGCAGCGCCTGCGCAGCCAGCCGTCCGCCGGCCTCGTGGTCGGTGCTGAAGCAGTGCGCGGGCTGCGCCGCCATGCTGCGGTTGATCAGCACGAGCGACGGGTGGGTCTTGAACAGCGCGGCAAAGTCGGCGTCGCTCAGGTCGTTGCTCATGGCCAGCACGCCATCGCATTCGCGTTCGTAGAGGAAGCGGATGCCGTCGAGCGCCTGCTGGCGTGCATCGCCGTGGCCGCAGCCGTTGGCGGCCACCATGTGGCGGTCGACCGCACGCAGCTCGGCATCGACCGTCTGCAGGATGGGCCCGTAGAAGGTGCCGGCAAACTCGGGCAGGTAGATGCCGATCATGCCGAGCGTCTTCGACGACAGCGCCCGTGCCACGTTGGACGGCCTGAACTGCAAGGCCGCCACCGCTTCGTTGACCTTGGCCAGCGCCCGCTCCGAGACCGGCCCCCGCCCTGAGATGG
>NZ_DASSRA010000260.1:0-4064 GCF_035702065.1 Rhizobacter sp. | reverse complement strand
CCTTTGCCGCGGCGCAGCAGCTGGTCACAGAAGAGGGCCGCAGCATGGTCCACCCCTTCGACGGCCCGCGCACCGCCGAAGGCACGGCCACCATCGGCCTGGAACTGATGCGCGAGGTGCGCGGGCTCGACGCGGTGGTGGTGCCGGTGGGCGGCGGCGGGCTGTGTGGCGGCATTGCCGCGGCGGTGAAGCAGATCAACCCGCGTTGCCAGGTGTTCGGCGTGGAGCCTTTCGGCGCGGACGCGATGTACCGCAGCTTCCAGGCCGGCCACCCGGTGACGCTGCCGCGCGTGGACACCATCGCCGACAGCCTGGGTGCGCCCTACGCGCTGGCCTACAGCTACGGCCTGTGCCGCCGCTTCGTCGACGACATCGTGCGTGTCGACGACGATGCCCTCGCGGCCGGCGTGCAGCACCTCTTCCGCGACATGAAGCTGGTGGCCGAGCCCGCCGCAGCGGCCGCCACGGCCGCCCTGCTGGGGCCGCTGCGCGAGCGGCTCGACGGCAAGCGGGTGGCGCTGATCGTGTGCGGCTCCAACATCGACGCGAAACGGTTCGGTGAGCTGTTGATGTCTGCGACAAGCGGTAGCACCCGCGCAGTGGGGTGACCATCAAGCAACGCCCGCGGAGCCGGCTTTGCCGGTCCGCCAGGCGGCGCCCCTTGGGGGCAGGAGCGAAGCGACTGGGGGGCTAACCTGTCAGTGTCTTGACGAAGCGCACCGCGTCGGCCACGCCCTGGTAGTAGCCGTCCTGCTGGCCCGCGGGCTCGAAGCCGTGGTGTCGGTAGAAGGCGCGTGCGCCGGCGTTGTCGGAGCGCGCTTCGAGGCAGATCTTGCCGATGCCGGCCACGCGGGCGGTGGCTTCCAGCCAGGCCAGCAGCGCGCTGCCCACGCCCTGGCGGCGGCAGCGCGGCTGGGTGGCGAACAGCAGCACATGGGCTTCGGTCTCGCCGTAGCTCATGATGGCAAAGCCCAGCATGTCGCTGCCTTGCCGTGCGACGACCACGTTGGTGTCGGCGTCGGCCATGCTGTTCATCACGCGGTGCGGCGTCCAGCGCCATTCCAGGCCCTGCTCGATGGCGCGGCGCGAGAGCGCGGCGATGGTCACCGCGTCGGACGGCACGGCCAGGGTGATGTCGCTTTCGGTGATCATGGTGGCTGCATTCTCACCATCGCCGGTCGCGGTGACAATGGCTTCTTTCCAGCTCCGGCCGATTGCCTGCTCCCCACCTGTGCGCGCCCTGCTGTTCCTTGCCCTGACCCTGTGGTTCACCCCGTTCGCGCATGCCGCAGGCGATGCCTTGGCCGACGTGCGCGAGTTGCTCGAGCAGAGCCAGGCGCAGGTGAAGGTCGACCCCGAGCGCAGTCGGCGGCTGGCCGAACAGGCCTTGCAGCAGCTCGCCGGCCAGTCCAATGGTCAGGAGCAGGTCGACCTGCAAGTGCGCGCCCACCTGCTGCTGTGCGACTACCAGTCCGAGCGCGATGCCGCGGCCGCGCAGCAGCACGTGGCACAGGGCCGCGCGCTGCTCGGCCGGCTGCAGCGCAAGGGCCTGGCCGCCGGTCTGCTGGGCTGCGAAGGCCAGCTGCGCGAGGCGGCCGGTGACAACGCGGCGGCGCTTGCGCTCTACGAGCAGGAAGTCGCGCTCGCCGAGCAGGCGCAAGACGACGAGATGCTGGCCGACGGCCTGTTCAACCGCGGCCACCTGCGCGGCGTGCGCGGCGAGTTCGCCAACGGGCTCACCGACCTCAAGCGCGCGCGGGCGCTGTTCGAGCGCCTGAACCTGCCGCTGTACACGCTGACGGTGGAGAACACCATCGCCATCCTCTACAACCGCATGGGCGACCACGCGCAGGCACGGCACTACTACGAGTCGGCGCTGAAGGCGCAGACCGCCGCCGGCCTGGTGCGCGAGCAGGCGGTCACGCAGTACAACCTCGGCCGCTCGCTGGAAAGCCTGGGCGACTGGGACGCCGCCCAGCGCAGCTTCGACAACGTGCTCAAGCTCAGCCGCGAGCTCGACTACGCGCGCGGCATCGCCTATGCGCTGCGCGGCCTGGCCAGCGTGCAGAACGCGCGCCGCGAGCCGCAGCAGGCCCTCGCGCTGCTGGCTCAGGCCGAAGCCCAGCAGAAGAACGTGCCCGATGCGCGCCTGGGCGCGCAGATCCTGCTGCAGCGGGGCGTTGCGCTGCGCCTGCTGCGCCGCCTGCCCGAGAGCGTGGTGGCACTCAACGAGGCGCTGAAGGTGTTCAGCACCGCCGACGCGCTGGCCGAGCAGGCCGCCACCCACGGCGCGCTCGCCGAGACGCTCGCCGAGCAGGGCGATTGGCGCGCCGCCTTCGACCAGCAGACGCGCTTCAAGGCCGCCACCGACCAGCTGCTCACGCGCCAGCTCGACCAGCGCTTCGCC
Source organism: Rhizobacter sp. (assembly GCF_035702065.1). Lineage (GTDB taxonomy): Bacteria > Pseudomonadota > Gammaproteobacteria > Burkholderiales > Burkholderiaceae_C > Rhizobacter. Next base: position 1,657 of record NZ_DASSRA010000260.1, on the reverse strand, counting down.
ACGCTCAAGGTGGAGTACGACAACGCCGCGCGCGACCGCGAAATGATCCTGCTGCAACAGGCGCAGGCCGCGACCGAGCATGCGCTCGCGCAGGAGCGCCTGGCCGGCCGCCTGCTGTCGGTGGCGATCGTGCTCGCCACCGTGCTGCTGGTGGTGCTGGGCGTGCTGCTCTGGCGCCACCGCCGCACCAGCGTGGCCATGCGCGGCCTGGCCATGACCGACGAGCTCACCAGCCTGCCCAACCGCCGCGCCGCGCTGGCCGAGGTTGAGGTGCACCTCGCGCGCGCCGAGCCGCAGTGCGCGCTGCTGCTGGCCGACATCGACTTCTTCAAGGCCATCAACGACAACCACGGCCACCTGGCGGGTGACCAGATCCTGCGCGCCGTGGCCGGTGCGGTGCGCAACATCGGCGGCGGGGCCGCGGGCAGCGCGGCCTGCCTGGCACGCTTCGGTGGCGAGGAGTTCGTGGCGGTGCTGCCGGGCCTCTCGTTGGAGGCGGCGGTCGAGGCGGCCGAGCGCTTTCGTGCCGAGGTGGCGGCGCTCGATGTCTCGCGCTGGTCGCACGACCGCGGCGTGACCATCAGCATCGGCGTGACCACGCTGGCCGCGGGCGATGGCCTCAGCAGCCTGCTGCGCCGCGCCGACGAGGCGCTCTACGCGGCCAAGGCGGCCGGCCGCAACAGCGTGGTGGCGCGGCCGGCGCCGGCCTCACTCAGGCATGACAGCGCGCCTGTCACGGCGACCGCCGTGCCCGCGGCGTCACTCGGCGGTGGCGCCTGAGTCCTTCACCACCTTGGCCCACTTGGTGATCTCGCTCTTCTGATACGCGGCCAGCTCGGCCGGCGTGCCGCCCACCGGGTCCAGGCCCAGCTCCAGCAGCTTCTTCGACACTTCGGGCGACTTGAGGATGCGGCTCACCTCGCCTTGCAGCTTGTCGACGATGGGCGCGGGCGTGTTGGCCGGCGCGAACATCGCAAACCACGAGACAGCCTCGAAGCCCGGCAGGCCCGATTCGGCCAACGTGGGGATGTCGGGCGCGGCGGCCGAGCGCTGCGCCGACGTGACGCCCAGCGCGCGCAGCTTGCCCTCGCGCACCAGCGGCAGGCTGGAGGGCATGTTGTCGAACATCATGGTCACGCGCCCGCCCAGCAGGTCGGGGATGGCGCTGGCGCGGCCCTTGTACGGGATGTGCTCCATGTCGATGCCCGTCATGGTCTTGAAGAGCTCGCCCGAGACGTGGATCGAGGTGCCCGAGCCGGATGAAGCGAAAGTCATCTTGCCGTCCTTCTTGCCCAGCGCGATGAACTCCTTGAGGTTCTTCGCCGGCACGTCGGGGTGGATGACGAGCATGTTGGGCGTGGTGGCGAGCAGGGTGACGGGCGCGAAGTCCTTCACCATGTCGTAGGGCATCTTCTTGTAGAGCGCGCCGTTGATCGAGTGCGTGCCCACGGTGCCCAGCACCACGGTGTAGCCATCGGGCGCGGCCTTGGCGACGGCGTTGGCCCCGGTGTTGCCGCCCGCGCCGGGCATGTTGTCGACGATGACCGACTGGCCCCAGGCCGTCTGCAGCTTGTCGCCGATCAGGCGCGCCAGGATGTCGGGCGCCCCGCCGGTGGTGAAGGTCACGACGATGTGGATGGGCTTGCTTGGGTAGGCG
>NZ_DASSRA010000259.1:0-4932 GCF_035702065.1 Rhizobacter sp. | reverse complement strand
GTGTTCGCCGCCCGCCGTGACCACATCCAGCAGGTGATCGCCCCGGCACTCGCCCAAGGCCACACGGTGCTGTGCGACCGCTTCACCGATGCCACCTTCGCCTACCAGGGCGGTGGCCGCGGGTTCGATACCGCAGTGCTTGCCACGCTGGAAACCTGGGTGCAGCAAGGCCTGCAACCCGAGCTGACCTTCTGGTTCGACCTGCCCGCCGAGACCGCCGCCGAGCGCCGCGCCGCCGTGCGCACGCCCGATCGCTTCGAGCAGCTCGACGTCGCCTTCTTCAACCGCGTGCGCCAGGGTTACGCGTCGCGCATGCAGCAGTCGCCACAGCGCTTCGCCCGGCTCGATGCCGCGCAGTCGCGCGAACAGGTGTGGGCGCAGATCGTGGCGCACATGGAGCAACGAGGGTGGTAGGGCCGGACGGTGCTCTGCCGCTGCCCTGGCTGGGCACGCCGCTGCAAGAGGCCTTGCGCACGCAGCGCGGCCACGCCTTGCTGATCCACGGCCCGCAAGGCATCGGCCAGTTCGAACTGGCGCTCACGCTGGCGCAGGCCTGGCTGTGCGAAACCCATCCCACGCAGCAGCCTTGCGGCACCTGCGCGAGCTGCCGTCTCGTCCAGGCCCATTCGCACCCGGATCTGCTGGTGCTGCTGCCCGAAGCCTTGCGCGAACCCCTGGGCTGGGGCGGCGGTGATGAATCCGATGAGGGCGAGGGCAAGGCCTCCAAGGCCAAGCCCAGCAAGGAGATCAAGGTCGAGGCGGTGCGTACGGCCGTGGCCTTTGCGCAGAGCACCTCGGCGCGTGGCCAGCGCAAGGTGGTGCTGATCCACCCGGCCGAGCGGATGAACGCCATCGCCGCCAACACCTTGCTCAAGACGCTGGAAGAGCCCCCGGGCGACGCCCGCTTCGTGCTGAGCTGCGGCGCGCCCGATGAACTGCTGCCCACCATCCGCAGCCGCTGCCAAGCCGTGCCCATGGCTTTGCCGCCGACCGAGGTGGCCGCTGCCTGGCTGGCCCAGCAGCAGGTGGCGCAGCCGGCCGTGCTGCTGGCCGCTGCCGGCGGGCAGCCGCTGGAGGCGCTGGAGTGGGTGCGCGAAGGCGTCGATGCCGTCGCCTGGACGCGCTTGCCCAAGCAGCTGGCGGCGGGCGAGGTGGGCTCGCTCGCCTCCTGGCCGCTGCCGCGCCTGGTCGATGCCCTGCACAAGCTCTGCCACGACGCCATGTGCCTGGCCTGCGGTGCGCCGCCGCGCTACTTTCCGCCGGCGGCGCTGCCCACCGGCGCGGCACTGCCGGCGCTCAACGCCTGGTCGCGCGAACTCCGCCGGACCCTGCGCCATGCCGAGCATCCGTGGAATCTGCCCGTGATGGTGGAATCCTTGGTACTTCAGGCCCGCGAAGCCCTGGCCGCACCCGCCTCAGGCAAACCCCATTCGGTACACTCCGGCCGATGAGCGAAGCCCCCGTTCCACCCGTTCGAACCGCCGGCAACGTGACGCCGGGCTCGGCCGCTGCGGCCCGGCCCAGCGTGATCCAGCTGGTCTTCCGCGAGAAGGGCGCGCTGTACGCGGCCTACATTCCCATCTTCACCGACGGCGGGCTGTTCGTGCCGACCACCCGCGAGTACAAGCTCGGCGAAGACATCTACCTGCTGCTCTCGCTGCCCGACGACCCGCAGCGCTACCCGGTGGCCGGCAAGGTGGCTTGGATTACCCCGGTCAACGCCTCAGGTGGCCGCACACAGGGCGTGGGTGTGAAATTCCCCTCGGACGACAAGACGCGCGTGCTCAAGCTGAAGATCGAGGAAATCCTCGGTACCTCGATCCAATCGGCCAAGCCGACCCAAACGATCTGATCCCGCGGCCCTGCAGGGCTGCTGCGCGATGTTTGTTGATTCCCACTGCCACCTGAGCTTTCCCGAGCTGAGCGAGAAGCTTGCCGACATCCGCGCCGCCATGGCCGCGGCAAAGGTCGACCGCGCGCTGTGCATCTGCACCACGCTGGAAGAGTTCGAGCAGGTGCATGCGCTGGCCATGGCTTACGACAACTTCTGGGCCACCGCCGGGGTGCACCCCGACAACGAAGGCGTGCGCGAGCCAAGTGCCGGCGATCTGATCGCGCTGGCGCAACGGCCGCGCGTGGTCGGCATCGGCGAGACAGGCCTCGACTACTACCGCCTGAACGGGCGCAGCATCGCCGACATGGCCTGGCAGCGCGACCGCTTCCGCGCCCACATCCACGCCTCGCAGACCACCGGCCTGCCCTTGGTGATCCACACCCGCAGCGCCTCCGACGACACGCTCTCCATACTGAAGGAAGAGGGCGCCGGCAACGGCGTCTTCCACTGCTTCACCGAGACCCTCGACGTGGCCCGCGGGGCGCTCGATCTGGGCTTCTACATCTCGTTCTCGGGCATCCTGACCTTCAAGAACGCGGCCGATCTGCGCGAGGTCGCGCGCTTCGTTCCGATGGACCGTTGCCTGATCGAAACCGACAGCCCCTACCTCGCGCCCGTGCCCTACCGTGGCAAGACCAACAACCCGTCGTACGTGCCCTTCGTGGCCAAGCAGATCGCGGAGTTGAAGGGCTGCAGCGCCGAGCTCATCGGCGAGCAGACAAGCCGCAATTTCGAGCGGCTCTTTCCGGTCAAGAAAGACGCTGACAGAGCGTGATTTTTGACCTGAAGTAAAACTTCAAATAAGTAATGTAAATATATGTCGATAAACAACTTTATCGACAGAAATTCGACATCACGGAGTCGCCTCACCTGACACGCTTGTCAGGGAAATTCCGACCCTCGCTTTGGTGCCCCGCCGACTGCTCCTTCGAAGCGCGCGCGCCTACATTGTTTGCACCGTCACAGTTCTTTGGAGCTGACCATGCAGACCGCTGAGATCCTTTCGAACCCGTTCTCTCTGATGATGAATCCGGCCGAAGTCTTCCAGGCCCTGGAGCGCTCGCCGCGCCTGGACCGTCTGCAACGGCGTGTCTGCCGTCCGCTGGACAAGCCGCTGATCGCGCGCAAGGAAGGCGCTCCGAACGACATGAACGACTACGACCGCGCCATCGACGCCGAGATCGAAAGCGACGAAGCCTGAACGTTCACCGGGTTGAGCGGGCGTCGTGAGACGCCGCTCAACACCCCACGCTTTCTCTTCGCTTCAGCGGTACCTGCGCAGGTACAGCTTCTCGAACCCGCGCTTGGCCCAGTGAAGCGGCCGCATCGGCGGCAGTACCAGGTTCCTCTCGGGTGTGCGCAGCACGAGCATGCCGCGGTCGAGGCCATCGACGATGCAGGCGAGTTCCACCTTGAACCTCGCCGAGACCGCATCTCCACGCAATTCAGACAACAGGTTGTTGGCCGCGGCCACGGCCTGCAGATCGGCCATGTGAGCCTGCTTGGGCATCCAGTCGGGGCCGGGGAAGCTTCCACCATCGCCGGCCACGTAGGTGCATGCCCAGCCGGGCACGCGGCAGTGCTCGTCGGCCTTCAACAGGCCGCCCGCGGAGCGGGGCAGCTCGGTGCTGTCGAGCCAGGCACTGCCAGTGAGACCGGGCATGAAGAGGATCAACTCCGCCGCGATCTCGCCGCCCTCGGTGACCACCTTGTCGGCTTCGAAGCGCACGAGCTTGTGGCCCAGGTGGGTGGAGATGCCGCGGCGCGCCATCTCCTGCAAGAGGCCTTGCACCGCCGCCTTACCGAGCCGGTTGCCGGGTTCGGCCGCGGGGCTGAAGAACACCAGCTTGAAGCGTTCGCGCCGGCCTTCGCGGCGCAGCTGCTGGTCGATGCCGAACAGGAACTCGAACATCGGCCCGCCGCGCATCGAACTCGGCTCGTTCGGGTTGCCCGCAAAGCCGACGGCGATGGTGCCGCCTTGCATGGCCTGCAGCCGGTCGCGGATGCGCTCCGCCGCGGCCACGCCTTCACAGGGCGTGATGCTGTGTTCGATGCCCGGCAGCTTCTTGATGAAGCGGCCTCCGGTGGCGACGATCAGCCCATCGTTCTCGATGTCGCCCTGCGTGGTGTGCAGCAAGCGGCCTTCCCGGCTCACGCCTGTGGCCTCGGCGGCGACGAAACGCACGCGCTGCCGCTCCAGAAAGCTGTGCAGCGGAATGATCAGGTCTTCGCGCCGCCGCAGCCCGCTGGGGATCCAGATGATCCCGGGCAGGAACTGCAACTCGGGCCGCGGCGAGACGAGGGTGATGTCTGCCGTGGGGCTTTGCTTGCGCAGCCGGCGGATGGCGCTGAGCCCGGCAAAGCCCGAGCCGACGATGGTGATGCGCGGCGTGGCCATCAGCTGCGTTCGGTCAGCCGCGTGATGCCCAGCGCCTTGAGCACGTACTTCTCGTACACCGGTTCCGAGCTGCCGTTCTTCATCTTGTAGAGGAAGTACTTCTCGAAGGCGATCTTGGCCAGGTGCACCCACTTGCCCTTCTTGAACCAGTTCACGTTGCGCGGCGGGATCTGCGGCAGCGCCACGAATGCGGCGCCGGTGTCGCCCATGTCGGCCAGGCAGATCGCGTTCCACGTGCCCTTGGCGGTGGCGGGCTCGCCTTTGATCTCGGCCACGATGTTGTGGACGATGGCCGTCACCATCGACTCGATCATGTAACCCGTTTTGGGCGCACCGGTGGGCACCGGCGTGGCTTCGACCGGCGGGATGGCCACGCACACGCCGGCCGAGAAGATGTTCTTGTACTTCCTGCTGCGCTGGTGTTCGTCGATCAACACGAAGCCGCGCGGGTTGCACAGCCCCTCGACGGCGGCCACCGGGTCCACGCCCTTGAAGGCGGGCAGCATCATGCTGTACTTGAAGGGCAGTTCGTGCTCGCGCTTGACCTGACCCATGTCGTCGAGCTCGGTGACGAACATCTTGCCGGCCTCGACCTTGGTGACCTTCGCATTGCAGATCCACTTCACGTCGTGGTTGCGGA
>NZ_DASSRA010000258.1:0-44074 GCF_035702065.1 Rhizobacter sp. | reverse complement strand
GTCAGCCGACCACCTGTCACGTTCTCCACCCGCCAGCGCACCAGGCCGCCCTGGCGGTTGTACTTGACGGCGTTGGAGGCGACGTTCAGCAGCACCTGGCGCAGACGCTGCATGTCGGCATGCACCCAGGTGCCCGGCATGACCTGGTTGTCGAACTGCACCTGCCGCGCCTGCGCGGTGGGCGTCAGCAGCTCCATCGAACGCGTCACGGCCTCGCACAGATCCACCGCACCGACGTTCAGGGAGAGCGCGCCGTCTTCAATCTTCTGCAGGTCGAGCACGTCGTTGATCAGGCTCAGCAGGTGTTCGCCGGCATCCAGCACGTGGTTGGAGTACTCGTGCACGACCTTGGCGTCGAGCGTGCCCTGGTTCAGGCCCAGCAGCTGCGAGAAGCCGATCACCGCGTTGAGCGGCGTGCGCATCTCGTGGCTCATGCGGGAGAGGAACTCGCTCTTGGCCTGGCTGGCCAGCTCGGCGGCCTGCTTGTCGCGCAGCATCTGTTCGGCCTGCTTGTTGCGGGTGATGTCGGTCTGCGTACCGACCATGCGCAATGCCCGCCCGTCCGGGCCGTAGCTCACGACCTTGCCGCGGTCGCGTATCCATATGTCGTGGCCCTGGCGATGGCGCACGCGGTATTCGATGTCGTAGAGGGGCGTCTGCCCGCGCAGGTGACGCCGGACTTCGGTCGCGATGCGGGACAGGTCGTCAGGGTGGGTCCGCGAGCGCCACTCATGCTCGGCGTCGCCGATCTCGTGCTCGGCGTAGCCGCGCATCTCCTTCCAGCGGGTCGAGTAGAAGAAGCGGTTGCTGCGAATGTCCCAATCCCAGACGCCGTCGCCGGGGCCGTCGAGGGCGAGCTTCCAGCGTTCCTCGGCCACCGCGAGCGCCTGCTCGGCGGCGCGTTGCTGCGTGATGTCGCGGAAGGTCAGCACCACCGAGAAGGTGCTGCCCTCGGGCCGCAGCTGGAGCGGGTGGGCGTTCAGCGCCACCCAGCGCAACTCGCCGTCGGGCCGGCGCAGCGCATGGAGCTGGTTCATCAGCGGCCGGTTGCCGTGCACGACCCGCAGGACCGGGTGCTGCTCCAGCGACAGGGGTTTCTCGTCGGGGCCGAGAAACTCGAAGGGCCAGGCCCCTGACTGGTTCACCACCGCGGCTTGGTCGATGCCGAGGATGTCGCAACCAGCCGGGTTGACGGCACTGATGGACAAGCCCGGCGTGACCACCAGCAGGCCGTCGCTGATGGCCGAAGCGACCGAGCGGTAGAGCTCTTCGCTCAGGCGCAACTTGTCGGCAGAGCGGCTTTGCTCGGTCACGTCGCGCTGGACGCCGATGTAGTGGGTGAGATGGCCCGAGGCATCGCGCACCGGTGCCACGTGCAAGGCGTTGCTGAACACCGTGCCGTCCTTGCGCACGTTGTGCAAGGTGACGGTGGCCGCACGGCCTTCGCTCAGCGCCTCGCGCAGCGAATTGGCCACGGGCTGGTCGCGCAGGTGGCCTTGCAGGAAGCGGCAGTTCCGGCCTATCACTTCGCTGCGGGTGTAGCCGGTGAGTCGCTCGAACGCCGGGTTGACGTAGATCAGCGGCATGTCGGGCTGGGTGGCGTCGGCCACGCTGATGGGCAGCGAGGCATCGGCTTCGAGCGCGCGCTGCATGATGAGCACATCGCGCTCCAGGTGGCGCAGTTCCGTGAGGTCGCGCGTGACGTAAAGCACCTGCGCGTTGGGCATGGGCGAGATGCGCGCCTCGAAGATGCGGCTCACCCCATCGGGCATGGTGAGGTCGTAGTCGATGCGTTGCACTTGTCCGCTGGCGAGGGCACGCTTGATGGTGGCCACGGCCCGCTCGGCCAGCGCCTGGGGCACACCGGCCGCGAACGGCTTGCCACGCACATCCTCCCATCGCTGGACCAGTAACGGATGCGTTTCAGAGCTGCACTTGAGGTAGTGGCCCTCGGCATCGAGCACGAACCACAGGTCGGGCACGGCCTCGAGCACGGCGCTGAGCTGGGCGCGCGACTCGCGCAGCTGCAGCTGCTGCTCCGCGAGGGCCAGCTCGGCCCGCTTGCGGTCGGTGATGTCGACCGAAAGGTGCACCACGCTGCCGTCGGGCAGCAGGCGGTCGCTGACGATCACCCAGCGGTCGCGCCAGCGCATCTCGTGCCGCTCGCCGCGCGGAGTGGGCAGGCTCAAGCGCCAGCGCACGAAGGCGTCGCGGTCGGGCCAATCGGGGTAGAAGCCCGCCGTTGCCATCTGCTCTACGAGCTGGGGCCAGGTCTTCAGGTTGTCGAGGTAAGGGCCGATGCTGCGACGCCACAGCGTGTTGGCCAGCACGATGCGGCCTTCGGCGTCGCTGATCATCACGCCTGCCGTGATGCTGTTGAGCGCGTCGCGCAGCAGGGCCTCGGCCTTGCGGGCGGCCTGCTGGGCCTGCATGCGTTCGGTGATGTTGCTGGTGGTGCCACGGTAGCCACAGAAGCGCCCATCGGCATCGAACACCGGGGTGCCGCTGATGCTTACGGTGATGCGGCCGGTGGTGGTTTCGCGGTCGAAGATCACGTCGCGGAAGGGCTCCCGCCGGGCGCGCGCCTCCTTGTAGCGCTGCAAGGAGGCGGTGGTGTCGTCTTCGCGGGGGATGTTGATCTCGGCCAGCGTGTGGCCCAGCACCCGGTCCGATGGCAGCCCGGTGTGCGCCTCGACGCCCGACGAGACCCAGCGCACGCGGCCGGTCTCGTCGCTTTCCCACAGCCAGTCGCTGCTCGACAGGCTGGCCACGCGCACGCGTTCGGCATGCAGGCGCCAGCGCTCTTCCTTGAGGCCGGCTTCAAGCAGCGAGGCAGCCATCTGCGCCACGTCGCGCAGGCTGCGCAGTTGTGCTGCATCGAACGCTCGGGCGGTGGCGTCCATCGCGCAGACCAGGCCGATGACGTGCCCATCGACCACGATGCGCATGGCGGCCAGCGCCTGGACATGGCCGGCTTCGGTGAGCCATCGGTGATCGGCCAAGGCCTGCGTCCCGGCGCCGAGAACGAAGCCTTCGGGGGCGAGCAGGGCGTCCAGAAAGGCCGGCGAAGGACGAGACAGCTCGCGGTGCTGCAGGCCGATCCAGGCCTTCAGCTGCAACGCGGTGTCGTCCAGCAAGCCGAGCCAGGCAATGGGGCAGTGCAGGTGCTCGGCCAGCAGGCGCACCAGCGACTCGAAGGTCGTCTGGGGCGGGGAGGAAAGCGCGCGCAGCGCGCTCAGCGTTTGCTGCCGGCCGGCGTCATCGGACACGGGATTCATCCATCACTACCGAAATTGCGCCCTCAGTGTGCGAAGCACTGTAGCGGAGAGAATGCTCGGTGACGACCCTGGTTCCCCCGCAACAACGACAACTGATGCACACACTTCCGCTCGCGTTGACCCTGGATCTGGACGACACGCTGTGGCCGATCTGGCCAACGATCGATCGCGCCGAGGGGGTGCTTCACGCCTGGCTGACCGAACACGCACCGGCGACGGCGGCGCGCTTCGACCGGGCTGCGCTGCGAACCCTGCGCAACGAGGTGGCCGTGGAAAGCCCAGATCGCCTGCACGACCTGAGCGCGCTGCGGCAAGAGAGCCTGCGCCGCGCACTGCAGCACGCGGGCGATGACGAGGCGCTCGCTGCGCCGGCCTTCGAGGTCTTCTTCGCGGCGCGGCAGGACGTCGTGCTCTACGACGAGGTGCTGGCCGTGCTCGAACGCCTTTCGCAGCGTTTTCCGCTGATGGCCTTGACCAATGGCAATGCCGATCTCGATCGGATCGGCTTGTCGCGCTTCTTTCGCGGCAGCGTCACTGCGCGCAACCTGGGTGTGGCCAAGCCCGACCAGCGCATCTTCCACCATGCCTGCGAGCGACTGGGCTGCGCTCCGGGCCAGGTGCTGCACATCGGCGACGACTACGAGCTCGACGTGGTGGGCGCTGTGAATGCCGGTCTGCAGGCCGTGTGGCTGCGGCGCGAAGGCGAGTTGCTCGCGGGGGACGGCTACCGGGTGTTCAGCACCCTCACGGCACTGGCCGACGAGTTGCTGGCCTAGAAGTCCTCTTGCGGCTGCGTGTCGGAGAACTTCAGGATCTCGAAGCGCACGCAGGGCGCGGTGGGGTCGGTGAGGGTGGCACCCAGGCCGATCAGTCCCGAGCCGTGCAGCGTGCAGGTACCGCGGCGCAACGCGACGATCTCCGAGTCGTTGGAGAAGCGCACATAAGTGCCGTTGAAGCTCAGGTCGGTGAGCTGGAAGGCGCCGCCATGCCAGTCGATGCGGGCGTGCGAACGCGAGACGCGGGAGTCGTCGATGCAGTACGTGACCTGCGGGCTGCGCCCCAGCACCACGGGCAGGCTGGGCCCGGCATAGACGCGGTTCATGTCCAACCAGATCAGGCGGATGCCTTCGGGCTCCAACTGTGGCATCAATTCGCCGTAGGCGGTGGCGGCGGTGTCGCCGAATCGGCGGCCTTCGAGCAGGTGCACGTGGACGGGCTCGACGCGGCCACGCAGCTGCACCTTGTCGAGGCTGCGAAAGCGCTGCCGCAGGTCGCTCGCCAGCCCGGTGACCACACTGGCGGTGGCCAAGGTCTCGTTGTCGCCTGCGTGGTCGAGCAGGCGGGCGGCGACGTTCACGGCATCACCAAAGCAATCGCCCGACATCTCCACCACTTCGCCATGCGCCAGCCCCACCTGCAGCTTGAGCACGGGCATGTGCCGCTGCGGGCTGCTGGCGTTGGGCGGGATGATGCGGTCGAGCGAGTCGTGCATCTCATCGGCCGCGGCCACGGCGGCGGCCGGCTCGGCGAATACCGCCATCAAGCCATCACCCAGGGTCTTGACCACCACACCGCCGGAAGTGGAGACGATTTGTGCGATCAGCGAAACGCTGCGTGTGACCACCGTCGTGGCTTCGGCATTGCCAAGGGTCTCGTACAGCGCCGTGCTGCCGCGCAGGTCGGCAAACAGCACGGTCCGCTGAAGAATCTGCGTCATCCGTGAAGTTTATGGCAACCCACATGAAAAAAGCCCCGGCAAAAAGGGCCGGGGCTTGGGGGTTTCTCTGAGGATCAGAGGTTGTCGAGGTAGGTTCTCAGCTTGTCCGAACGGCTCGGGTGCTTGAGCTTGCGGATGGCCTTCGCTTCGATCTGGCGGATGCGCTCGCGCGTCACGTCGAACTGCTTGCCGACTTCTTCCAGCGTGTGGTCCGTGCTCATCTCGATGCCGAAGCGCATGCGCAGCACCTTGGCTTCGCGCGGCGTCAGCGAGTCGAGGATGTCCTTCACCACGTCGCGCAGGCCGGCCTGCATGGCGGCTTCGATCGGCGCGGTGTTGTTGGTGTCCTCGATGAAGTCGCCCAGGTGCGAATCGTCGTCGTCGCCGATGGGGGTTTCCATCGAGATCGGCTCCTTCGCGATCTTCATGATCTTGCGGATCTTGTCCTCGGGGATCTCCATCTTCTCGGCCAGCGTCGGAGCATCCGGCTCGAAGCCGAACTCCTGCAGGTGCTGGCGCGACAGGCGGTTCATCTTGTTGATCGTCTCGATCATGTGCACCGGGATGCGGATGGTGCGCGCCTGGTCGGCAATCGACCGGGTGATGGCCTGCCTGATCCACCACGTGGCGTAGGTCGAGAACTTGTAGCCGCGGCGGTATTCGAACTTGTCCACCGCCTTCATCAGGCCGATGTTGCCTTCCTGGATGAGGTCGAGGAACTGCAGGCCCCGGTTGGTGTACTTCTTCGCGATGGAGATCACGAGGCGCAGGTTGGCCTCGATCATCTCCTTCTTGGCATCGCGCGACGACTTCTCGCCTTCGTTCATGCGCTTGTTGATGCCCTTCAGGTCTTCAAGCGGCACCACGGCGCGTGCCTGCTGGTCGGTCAGCTTCTTCTGCAGCTCTTGAATGGCGGGCAGGTTGCGCGACAGGATGGCGCTGTAGGGCTTGCCGGCAGCTGCTTCCTTCTCGGCCCACTTCAGGTTGAGCAGGTTGGGCGGGAAGTGCTTGATGAAGTATTCCTGCGGCATGCCGCACTTGTCGACCAGGATCTTGCGCAGTTCGCGCTCGTAGCGGCGCACGTCGTCCACCTGCGAGCGCAGGATGCCGCACAGCTTCTCGATGGTCTTGACGGTGAAGCGGATGGTCATCAGCTCGGCGCTGATGGCCTGCTGCGACTTGTCGTACGAGGCGGACTGGTAGCCGTCCTTCTCGAAGGACTTGCGCATCTTGTCGAAGTTGCCGCGCAGGCTCTCGAACTTGGTCAGCGCGGCGGCCTTCAGCTCTTCGAGCTTCTTGGTGAGTGCCTTGCTGCCGCCCTGGCCGTCGTCGTCGTCTTCTTCGTCGAAGAAGTCAACGTCTTCTTCAGCCACGTAGTCGTCGGCCTCGTCTTCGGAGACGAAGCCATCGACCACCTCGGAGATCTGCATCTCGCCCGCGCCAATCTTGTCGGCGTAGACGAGGATCTCGGCGATGGTGGTGGGCGAGGCGCTGATGGCAAGCATCATGGCCTGCAGACCACCTTCGATGCGCTTGGCGATCTCGATTTCGCCTTCGCGCGTGAGCAGTTCGACCGTGCCCATCTCGCGCATGTACATGCGCACCGGGTCGGTCGTGCGGCCGAACTCGGAGTCGACCGTGGAGAGCGCCGCTTCGGCAGCTTCTTCGGCTTCTTCTTCGGTGGCCGTCGTGGTGCCGCCGCCCGCGATCAGCAGCGTGGCGGCATCGGGTGCCTGCTCGTACACGGCGATGCCCATGTCGTTCAACATGGACACGATGGCTTCGAGGATTTCGGCGTCGACCAGCTTTTCGGGCAGGTGGTCGTTGATTTCCTGGTGCGTCAGGAAACCACGCGTCTTGCCCATCTTGATGAGCGTCTTGAGCTCCTGGCGGCGCTTGGCGACTTCTTCTTCGGTGAGTGCGGTTTCATCTAGGCCGAACTCACGCATTAGCGCGCGTTCTTTCGCGCGCGACACCTTCATGCGCAGCGGCTTGGCCTTGGCGGCCTTTTCCTCGCCGCCATCGGCTTCAGCTTCGGGCTCGCCCTGGAGGTCGGCCTCGATGTCGGAGAAGTCCTCTTCGGGCACTTCTTCCTTCTTGGCCGCACCGGCCTTGGGCTTGCGGCCCGGCTTGCCCTTGGGCTCGGCGGCGGCCTTGGCAGCCGGCTTGGCTGGGGCTGCAGCTGCCTTGGCCGGCTTCTTCTTGTCTTCGGCTTCGGCCTTGCCGGCTTTGGCGGGCGCAGCGGCTGGGGCTGCCTTGGCGGGAGCGCTCTTCTTCGCGGTCATGCAAATCCTCGAATGGTGGTGGGGTCGGCACTGAATCGGCTCGACAAGCCAACGCCGAAATGGACCGGTTCGTCACCGGTCAAATGGCATGCGGACAAGCATGGGCGAACATTTGGGGTGCAGTCCTTGCGGGAAAGGTGGCCTGTGATCCGCAATGGGAACCCCGTATCAGAGGGTGGCCGGGCCCGGAGGTGCTGCTGTCGCTCTTGCCGCGTAACAAACCCTTGATTATCGTCGAAGGGGCGGCTTACGTCAAAGTCGGCTGCTGCGCAAGGCTCAGGAGCTGCTTTCTGCGGGTTTCCAGCTCCCGCCAGCGGGTGAGCGCCTGGGGGTCGCTGGTCGCCCGTTGCATCCGCGCTTCCTGCTGAAGCTGGAGGGAACGGATCCACATGCCGTCGACGACCCGGCGCAGGTCGGCGAACTGAAGCTCGTCGGCCAGCGCGCTCTGCGGGACCAAGCGAGGGGCGGAATCGGCCCATTCGGTTTCCAGCAGGGCCTGCTCCAGCACCGCCCAAGGCGTTGCGCCATGGTCGTTGAGCTGGCGCTCCAGCCAGGCGCACAAGGGCCCGTGGGGCGGGGGCAGATCGGCCAGCAGCTCGTGGTCGTCGGCGTCGAGCTGCTGCCACCACTCGCTGTGCAAGAGAAGCATGCGCAGGGCGGTGTCGGCCGGGCTGGCGGGGGCCGCGCGGCTGCTCATGCGGCTGGGGCGTGCGGGCCGAGGACGGTCGCCGCCTGGCGCGTCGCGGGTGGGTTGCGCCTCGGAAGACCGTTTGGGAGCAGCGCTGCCTTGCCACAGGTGGGCCAGGTCGGCAGCTGCCAGCCCCCCTGACTGGGCCAGTTCGCCGAGCAGCTGAAGCTTCAACGCGCCTTCCGGCAAGGCCGACCACAGCGGCTTGGCGTTGGCCAGGAGCTTGGCCCGGCCCTCGGCGCTGTCGAGGTCCATGCCATCGCGGGCCGCCTCGATGAGCTGGCGCGACAAGGGGACGGCCTGTGCGACGCACCGCTCGAAGGCCTCGGCGCCGTGTTCGCGCACGTAGGAGTCCGGGTCGTGCTCGGGCGGCAGGAACAGGAAGCGCACGGTGCGCGTGTCGCTGGCGTGGGGGAGGGACGCTTCCAGCGCCCGCCCGGCGGCGCGGCGGCCGGCGGCGTCGCCGTCAAAGCTGAACACGACGGAGTCGGTGAAGCGGAAGAGCTTCTGCACGTGCTCGGCCGTGCAGGCCGTTCCCAGCGTGGCCACCGCGTTCGGGAAGCCGAGCTGGGCCAGCGCCACCACATCCATGTAGCCCTCGACCACCAGCACGTAGCCGCGCTGGCGCATGGCCGCACGCGCCTCGTGCAGGCCGTAGAGCTCGCGGCCTTTGACGAAAACCGGGGTTTCCGGTGAGTTGAGGTACTTGGGCTCGCCCTTGTCGAGCACGCGACCTCCGAAGCCGATCACGTCGCCCTGGACGGAGCGGATGGGGAACATGATGCGGTCGCGAAAGCGGTCGTAGCGCTTGCGGTCGGCCTCGTCTTCGCCGGTGGCGATCACCAGGCCGCTTTCTTCGAGCAGCGGGTCGTCGTACTTTGGGAAGACGCTGGCCAGGCCGCGCCAGCCGTCGGGGGCGAAACCCAGCCCGAAGGCCGCCGCAATCTCCCCGGTGAGGCCGCGGCCTTTCAGGTAGTCGATTGCCCGGGGATTCGCCTTCAGCTGCTTGCGGTAGTGGTCCGCGGCCTTGGACAGCACGTCGCTCAGCGTGGCCTGGCGCTCCTTCAGCTCGGCCGCGCGCTCGCGTTCCTGGGGCGAGCGGTCATCCTCGGGAACGGTCAGGCCGACTTGCTGGGCCAGATCGCGCACCGCATCGAGAAACCCCATGCCGGAGTACTCCATGAGGAAACCTATGGCGTTGCCGTGCACGCCGCAGCCGAAGCAGTGGTAGGTCTGGCGGGTGGCGCTGACGGTGAAGCTGGGCGTCTTCTCGCCATGGAATGGGCACAGTCCCTTGTGGTTGATGCCGGCCTTCTTGAGCTGCACATGGCGGCCCACGATCTCGACGATGTCGGCGCGCGAGAGCAGTTCTTGGACGAAGGTGGGCGGGATCACTGGGGAAGTCTAACGAAGGCCCCAAAGCGAAACGCCGCCCTCGGGCGGCGTTCACAGGGTTGTCAGGCGGATCAGATCGCGAAATCGCTGATTTTCTTGCCGGAAGCGAGGGCGGCTTTCAGCCACTTGGGCTGCAGGCCGCGACCGCTCCAGGTGTCGCCGGTGTCGGCATTGCGGTATTTGGGGGCGACCTTGGAGCCCTTGCTGACGCCGGCTTTGCTCGCCGGGCTCTTGCTTGTGAGGTCGGCCACCGTCAAACCATATTCAGACATCAATGCCCTGACTTTGCTGATGGCGTCTTGACGCTCACGCTTCTGAGTGGCTTCGATTTCCTGCTCGAGAGCCGCACGTTTTGCCAGCAAATCCTGAAGTGATGACATGTTGTATCTCCTTGAATATGCAGCTTGTGCTGCTGCTGTGGCGCATATTCTAGGGCAGGGGATAAACAATATGTCGTGATGTATTTGTTATCGGCGCCTCGCTATATAGGGGTACTTGACATATTCAGGAATTGCTGGGCGGTACATAACCTGCGGGTTGTTCGGCACCTTCGCCGAAGAAGAACCGCTCCATCTGGCGTGCCAGATACTGCCGAGCGCGCTGGTCGGCCAGATTCAGGCGGTTTTCATTGACGAGCATGGTCTGGTGCTTCATCCACAGCTGCCAGGCCTCCTTGCTGACTTCGTTGTAGATGCGTTTGCCGAGCTCGCCCGGGTAAGGGGCGAAATCGAGGCCTTCGCCCTCTTTCTTGAGGTGAACGCATTGAACGGTACGGGCCATGGGGTACTCCTTGGAAATGAATCGAGAGGCGGTTTGTGGTGCTTCAGGCGAGTTTCTTCACCAGCACCTGGGAGCGCCGGTCCCAGTTGTATTTGCGCTTGCGCGCTTCGGGAAGCCAGTCGGGATCGACCTGCGCAAAACCCCGCTTGAGAAACCAGTGCATGGTTTGCGTGGTGAGCACGAAGATGCTGTCGAGCCCGCTGGCCTTGGCGCGCTGTTCCACGCGCTTGAGAATGCGCTCCCCGTCTCCCTGGCCTTGCACGTCGGGCGACACCGTCAGCGCCGACATCTCGGCCGTGCGGCCTTCCGGGTAGGGGTAGAGCGCCGCGCAGCCGAAGATCACGCCGTCGTGCTCGATCACGGTGTAGTGGTCAATGTCGCGCTCGATCTCTGTGCGATCGCGCTTGACCAGCGTGCCGTTGCGCTCGAAGGGTTCGATCAGCTGCAGGATGCCGCCGATGTCGTCGGCCGTCGCCTCGCGCAGGCTTTCGAGCTTTTCGTCGACGATCATGGTGCCCACCCCATCGTGGGTGAACGACTCCATCAACACCGAGCCGTCGACCGAGAAGGGCACGATGTGCACCCGCTCCACGCCTGCTTCGCAGGCCTTCACGGCGTGCTGAAGGTAGAAGGCGGTGTCGGTGGGCTGCACCGGGTTGGGCAGGTTGGCGAGCAGCTTCTTGGCGTCGGCCAGAGCCAGCTCGGTGTCGATCTCGCTGTTGGGGTCTGACGGGTCGAGCGGAATGCCCTTGACCTCAGTGACGTAGATCAGCTTGTCGGCCTGCAGGGCATCGGCTGCGCTAGCGGCCACATCTTCCATGCTGAGGTTGAACGCTTCGCCAGTGGGCGAGAAGCCGAAGGGCGAGAGCATCACCAGGGCGCCGAAATCAACCGCACGCCGGATGCCCGCCGCGTCGATCTTGCGCACCAGGCCGGTGTGCTGGAAGTCCACACCGTCGAGAATCCCCACCGGCCGGGCGGTGATGAAGTTGCCCGACACCACCCGGATCTGCGCATGGGCCATCGGCGTGTTGGGCAGACCTTGCGAGAAGGCGGCCTCGATCTCGTACCGCATCTGGCCGGCGGCTTCTTGCGCGCAGTCGAGCGCGATGGCGTCGGTGATGCGCATGCCGTGGCTGAAACGCGAGCTGTGCCCCTTGGCCTTCAATTGCTCCTCGACCTGCGGTCGAAAGCCATGCACGAGCACCAGCTTGATGCCCATGGCGTGCAGGATCGCCAGGTCTTGCGCAAAGGTGGCCAGCTTGCCCGCGGCCACCAGTTCGCCGGCGATCGCCACCACGAAGGTCTTGCCTCGGTGCGCGTGGATGTACGGCGCGACGGCGCGGAACCACGGAACGAAGGTGTGAGGGAAGACAAGACTCATGGCGGCACTTTGAAATAATCAACGATTTTGCACGAAGGCCCTTCGGTTCCTCTGATGACTTCTCCCCCGCGCCGCAATGCGCCCCCGGTGGCCAACCCCATCCCGCCGATCACGTTTCCCGAATCGTTGCCCGTCTCGGGCCGGCGTGACGAGATCGCGCGGGCGATCGAAACCCATCAGGTGGTGATCGTCTGCGGCGAGACGGGCTCGGGCAAGACCACCCAGCTGCCTAAGATCGCGCTGTCGCTTGGGCGTGGCAAGGGCGCGGGCGGCAAGGGGTTGATCGGCCACACCCAGCCGAGGCGCATTGCCGCATCCAGCGTCGCCAAGCGTATTGCCGAGGAGCTGAAGACGCCTCTGGGCGAGCACGTCGGCTTCAAGGTGCGCTTCCAGGACCGCCTATCCGCCGGCGCCAGCGTCAAGCTGATGACCGACGGCATCCTGCTGGCCGAGACGCAGACCGACCCGCTGTTGAAGGCCTACGACACGCTGATCATTGACGAGGCCCATGAGCGCAGCCTGAACATCGACTTCCTGCTCGGCTACCTGCGGCAGATCCTGCCGCGCCGCCCGGATCTGAAGATCATCGTCACGTCGGCCACCATCGACGCCGACCGCTTTGCGCAGCACTTCGCGTCGCGCCACGGGCCGGCGCCGGTGATCCAGGTGTCGGGGCGGCTTTATCCCGTCGAGCAACGCTACCGCCCGTTCGAGGACAGCCGCGAGTACGGCCTGAACGATGCCATCGGCGATGCCGTCGACGAACTGTGGCGCGAAGGTGCTGGCGATGTGCTCGTCTTCCTGCCCGGCGAGCGCGAGATCCGCGAGGCGGCCGAGCACTTGCGCCGCCACCACCCGCCTGGCGTGGAAGTGGTGCCGCTGTTCGCTCGCTTGAGCCAGCAAGAGCAGGACATGGTGTTCGAGCCTCACAGCGCGCGCCGCATCGTGCTGGCCACCAACGTGGCCGAGACCTCGCTGACCGTGCCCGGCATCCAGTACGTGATTGACGCCGGCACCGCGCGCGTCAAGCGCTACAGCTACCGCAACAAGGTCGAGCAACTGCAGATCGAGCCGGTGAGCCAGGCCGCCGCCAATCAACGCGCCGGCCGCTGTGGCCGGGTGAGCAACGGCATCTGCATCCGCCTCTACGACGAGAAGGATTTCTCCGAGCGCACGCGTTTCACCGACCCGGAGATCCTGCGTTCCTCGCTGGCCGGGGTGATCCTGCGCATGAAGTCTCTGGGCCTGGGGCTGGTCGAGGACTTTCCCTTCATCGAACCACCGCCACGCCGCGCCATCGCCGACGGCTACCAGTTGCTGAACGAACTGGGCGCCGTCGACGACCAGAACGAACTCACCCCCATCGGCCGCGAACTGGCCAAGCTGCCGCTCGACCCGCGCGTGGGCCGCATGATCCTGGAGGCGCGCAGCCGGCAGGCGCTGGCCGAGGTGCTGGTGATTGCGTCGGCCTTGAGCGTGCAGGACGTGCGAGATCGACCGCTGGAGCAGCAGCAGGCGGCCGACAACGCGCACAAGAAGTTCGACGACGAGAAGTCTGAGTTCATGGGCACGCTCAAGCTCTGGAAGTGGCTGGAAGACGCGAAAGGAGGCCAGGGCGAACACAAGCTCTCGCACCGCAAGCAGGAGCAGCTGCTGCGCGAGCACTTCATCTCGCCGCGCCGCGTGCGCGAGTGGCGCGACATCCACTCGCAGCTGCACACCGTGGTGGCCGAGCACGGCTGGCGCCTCAACGGGTCGGCCGCGACTTACGAGCAGCTCCATCTGTCGATGCTGGCCGGCTTGTTGGGCAACATCGGCCTCAAGAGCGACGAGGACGACTGGTACCTGGGCGCGCGCGGCATCAAGTTCTACAAGCACCCCGGCGCCAACCTGAGCAAGAAGCCGGGTCGCTGGATCGTGGCCGCCGAACTGGTGGAGACGACGCGCCTCTTTGGCCGCGGCATTGCGGGCATCGAGCCGCAATGGTTGCCCACGATCGCCGGCCACCTGATCAAGACGCAGCTGCTGGAGCCGCACTGGGAGAAGAAGGCCGGTGAGGTGGTCGCGCTGGAGCGCGCCACCCTCTACGGCATCGTGATCTACAGCAACCGGCGGGTGAACTTCGGCAATGTCGACCCGGCTGCGGCACGCGAGATCTTCATCCGCGAGGCGCTGGTCAACGGCGAATGGGACACCCGGCTGCCGTTCCTCGCGGCCAACCGCAAGCTCATCGCGCAGGTCGAGGAGCTGGAACACAAGTCGCGGCGGCAGGACGTGCTGGTCGACGATGAGTTGATCTACGCCTTCTACGACCAGCAACTGCCCGCCGAGGTGTGCAGCGGTTCGAGCCTGGAGCGCTGGTACCGCGACGAGGTGAAGCGGCAGCCCAAACTGCTGCAGCTGACGCGCGAGGAGTTGATGCGCCACGAGGCGGCGGGTATCACCACGGCGGCGTTCCCCAAGACCTTGCGCCTGGGCGGCATCGACTGCGTTGCCAGCTACCTGCATGAACCCGGCGACCCCAAGGATGGCGTGACCGTGACCGTGCCGCTCTTCGCGCTCAACCAGGTCAACGACGAGCGCTGCGAATGGCTGGTGCCGGGCATGCTCAAGGACAAGGTGCTGGCGCTGGTGAAGAGCCTGCACCAGCGCCCGCGTTCACGCCTGGTGCCGCTGCCCGACTACGCTGAAGAGTTCTGCGAACTCACGCCCTTTGCCCAGGGGGCGCTGATGGATGTGTTGCTCAAGGCGGTGCGCGATCGCACGCAGATCGCCGTGCAGCGCAACGACTTCAAGCTGGAGCAGCTGCCGCCGCACCTCTTCATGAATTTCCGCGTGGTCGACGAGCACGGGCGGCAGTTGGGCACGGGCCGCAACCTGGCCAGCCTGAAGGCCGAGCTTGGGGGGCAGGCGCGGTCCGCCTTCCAGGCCTTGGCGGCATTGCGGCCGCAGGCCCAGCAGCCGGCTTCGGCACCAGTTGCTGCAGTGCCTTCGAAGGCTTCCGTCGTGGACGTGGCCAAAGCCGAAGCGGCTCCGGCCGAGAAGCAATACACCGACTGGAGTTTCGGCGAGCTGCCTGAGCTGATGGAAGTCCGGCGCGGCAACCAGACGCTGATCGGCTTTCCGGCGCTCATCGACCGCGGCAACCACGTGCTGATCGAGGTGTTCGACGAGCCCGACATCGCAGCCACCAAGCACCGCGCCGGCCTGCGCCGGCTGGTCGCGCTGCAGATCCGCGATGCGCTCAAGTACCTGGAGAAGAACATCCCCGACCTGCAGAAGATGGCGATGCTCTACACGCCGCTGGGCACGGCCGACGAGCTGCGCGAACAGATCGTCGACCTGGCGCTGGACCGGGCCTTCCTGGCGGACCCCTTGCCCACCGACGCCGCCGCCTTCAAGCGCCGCATCGACGAAGGGCGAGGGCGCCTGACGCTCATCGCGAACGAGGTGGCGCGCAGTGCCTTGCTGGTGCTGACCGAGTACGCCGCGGCAGCGCGCAAGCTCAAGGACGCGCGTGCCCCCAAGGACGTGGCAGACGACATCCAGGCTCAGCTGGGCCGGCTGGTGCCCAAGCGCTTCGTGCTGGGCACGAGCTGGGCGCAGCTGGCACACCTGCCGCGCTACCTGAAGGGCATTGCGATGCGCCTCGACAAGCTGCGTGCCGACCCCGCGCGGGACGCGTCACGCCTGAGCGAGCTTCGGCCGCTCGAGCAGCGCTACCTGCGCCTCGTGGCCGAGCGGCGCGGTGTGCACGATGCCCGGCTCGACGAGTTCCGCTGGCTGATTGAGGAATTGCGCATCAGCCTCTTCGCCCAGGAGCTGCGCACACCCCAGCCGGTGAGCGTGAAGCGGCTTGAAAAGAGCTGGCAGCAGATCAATGCGTGAGGCTCGGGAAGAAACGGCGAATTGACTGGGTACAATGCGCGCTTGTTCGGAGCGTAGCGCAGCCTGGTAGCGCAACTGGTTTGGGACCAGTAGGTCGCGAGTTCGAATCCCGCCGCTCCGACCATCCATCTTCCCGCATCCCCGCGCTGCCCGTAGCTCAACTGGATAGAGCAGCTGCCTTCTAAGCAGCAGGTCGGGGGTTCGAGTCCCTCCGGGCAGGCCAACCCCGCCGGGCGATCAAGCAAACAGCAGCCAGCCCAGCGCACCCAGGCATGCCAGCACCACGGCGCACAGCCCGGCGATCAGCTTGAGGCGCTGCCAGCGGTTCACCGGTACCCGAGGCATCGGGGTGTATGCCAAAGGGATGTAGCCCGTCGCGTTCTGCGGCAATTGCTCGTCGGCCGACTCCATGGCGTCGAACGGGTTCTCGCGCAGGGGTGGCAGGCTCGGCTCGGCTTCTTCGGTCAGCGTGGGCAGCACCGGGGCTTGGAAGGGTTCGATGTCGTCAATCCAGTCGGACGGCCGGTTGTCGAACTTTGCAAGAAGCGCCAGCACGCTCTCGGATGAATTCAACGGGTACTCGCTCTGCGGGGCTTGCACGGGCGCGCGCTTGGGCGCTCGGGTGGGCTTGGCCGCGGGGGTGGGCGGCTCTGGCTCCTCGGGCTCGGCCGCGGCGGCGTGGGGCTTCTCTTCGGCGGTGGGCGGCACCGGCTGAGGCTTGGGCTCGAAAAGGGCACGGAACTCCGCCTCGGTGCGCGGTCGATCCTTTGGCGCCGCGGCAAGGGCCGCATCGATGCCACCGAGGAAGTCGGGGTGATACCCCAAGGCCGAGGCACTGTCCTTGAGCCGGGTCAGCACGTCGGCCAGCGGCTCGTAGCGCGTCGAGGCTGTAGGAGCCGCCCAGTGGGCGCTGATCGCAAAGTGCAGCACCGCCGCGACGGCGTGCAGGTCGTCGACCATCGTTTGCTGGATCTTGGCCGGGTCGGCATAGGCGTCGATGTAGGGGAAGCGCACGTCGCTCATCACCGCGTGGTGAACGGCGTCGAAGTCCATCAGCACCGGGTGGCCGTCGTCGGGCACGAAGATGTTGATGGGTTCGATCTGTCCGTGCGCAAGGCCGGAGCCATTGAGCACGCGCAGCGCGTTCAGCAGGCCATCGAGCAAGACCTGCAGCTCAGCCTGGCTGGCCGGCGCGCTGGCGCTGGAGCGCCTGGCCAGCAGGGTGCTTCCCACCAGATACGGCATGGCGCGGTAGATGGTGCCGTTTGCTTCCCAGACGCAGCTCACGCGCAGCAGGTTGGGGTGGTCGTACTGCGAGAGCGTGAGGGCTTCGGCAGCAAACGCCTCCAGTCCGCGCTGGAAGGCTGTGGCGTGCGAAGGGTCGAGCAGTTCGACGACACCATCGACCTGGCGGGTCGCGATGGCAGAGGGCAGGTACTCCTTGATGGCGACCGTGTTGCCGTCGTTCACGTTCGTGGCAAGGTACAGCGCGCCGAAGCTCGTGAGACCGAGAAGCTGCGTGATCTGAAAGTCTTCCAGCATGGCGCCCGGCGCGAGCGCATGCCCAGCTCCTACGGGAAACTGGCCAGGCGGCTGAAGCGGTTCAGACAGGTTCATCGCGGCAAGCGGGCAAACGCAGCACCCAGACGGGCGAAAGTGTGTATTTTGCCGCGCTTCGCGGGCTTTCCGGCCCGGACTGCCTACCTTGGTTCAGGGGTGTCCCGGGGCGGGATCAGTGTCTTTTGTACTGCTGCGCCCCGAAAAGAGCCTCGCGCGCCTGCGTGTCGACCAGGGGTTTTCGCAGGTCGGCCAGCACCTCGACGCCCCGCTGCACGGCCGGCCGGCCGGCGATCTCGTCGAACCAGCCCTTGAGGTGGGGGTAGTCGGCCCAGTCGATGCCCTGGTTCTTCCACGATCGCAACCAGGGGAAGACGGCGATGTCGGCAATGGTGTAGTCCGGGCCGGCGATGTACTTGCTCTTGGACAGGCGTTTGTCCATCACACCGTAGAGCCGCTTCGCCTCGTTCGTGTAGCGGTTGATCGCGTACTCGATCTTCTCCGGCGCGTAGATGCGGAAGTGGTGCGCCTGGCCCAGCATGGGGCCGACGCCACCCATCTGGAACATCAGCCACTGCAGCACCTCGTAGCGGGCCGTCACGGACTCCGGCAGGAACTTGCCCGTCTTGCCGGCCAGGTACAGAAGAATCGCGCCGGATTCGAAGAGGGAGATTGGCTTGCCCTCGGGCCCGTCGGGGTCGGTGATCGCGGGGATCTTGTTGTTGGGGCTGATGGCCAGAAACTCGGGCTTGAACTGGTCGCCGGCCCCGATGTTCACGGGGTGGGCGCGGTAGGCGAGCCCACATTCTTCGAGCATGATGTGAACCTTGTGGCCATTGGGTGTGGGCCACGAATACACTTCGATCATCGCCATGCTCCTCTCATCGCGGCACGCGCCGTGTGTGCCACTCTAGTTGATGCCACCTCATCATGCTTGACGCTTTCAAGAAGCTGATCTCGCGCCCCCCTCCCGGGCCCGAATGGCGTGAAGTGTCTGAATGGGCCAAGCGCAACAAGCTGGCGTTCAAGCGCGAAAGCGAAGGCACCGGCTTTGCCCTGGTCGGGGGCATGGAAAGCAAGCCCTGGCGCTTGGAATGGGGCCCGCCGCAGCGCAACTACATCGAAGGCAACGAGTTGCGCCTGCGCATGGAACTCGGCCTCTCGCCCAATCTGCAGATGTTGCTGATCTCGCAACCATTGCTCGAAACGCTGGAGCGGCAGACTTTCGAGCGTTTCACCGAAAGCACGCAGACGGTGATCGACTCGAACACCCCCGAAGAGATGCGCTGGCTCGCCATGTTTTCCAAGGTGCCGTACAAGGCCTCGAAAGAGGTTCGCATGCGGTTCGCGCTCGTAGGCAACGTGTCGGCCGAGGCGGAGAGCTGGGTCGAGGGTGCGCTGGCGCATCAGATGGAAGAGGCGGCTGCCGGCTTCCTGAAGGGCGAGCCGCCTTTCGTGCTGATGCTGCTGCGTGGCCGCGCCTATCTGCGCATGCAGATGCCCGAGCCCGATGTCGCGCACATCGGGCAATCGATTGGCGTCTTCGAAACGGCGGTGCTGCAGGCTCTGCGAGTGGCGGGCCTGGGGGCAGAGAAGGGGAGCGATTGGTCGTCCACCGGCTCCACTGCCTGGCAGACCCAACTCGGCCTCGAAGACGACCCCAAGAGGCGCTGAGCCTCCGGGGTTTTTGCCGGGCTCAGGCGTAGCGCCCGAGCTCCATCTTGGCGATGGCGTTGCGGTGCACTTCGTCTGGGCCGTCGGCGTAGCGCAGCGTGCGTGCCATGGCGTAGAAGTAGGCGAGCGGGAAGTCGTCCGACACGCCGCCGCCGCCGTGGACCTGCATCGCCCAGTCGATCACCTGGCAGGCCATGCTGGGCGCCACCACCTTGATCATGGCGATCTCGGCCTTGGCCGTCTTGTTGCCAGCCACGTCCATCATCCAGGCCGACTTGAGCGTGAGCAATCGGGCCTGCTCGATCATGCAGCGCGCTTCGGCGATGCGCTCGCGCGTCACGCCCTGCTCGGCGACGGTGCGGCCGAAGGCCACGCGCTTGCTGGCGCGCTTGCACATCAGCTCGAGGGCGCGCTCGGCCAGGCCGATCAGGCGCATGCAGTGGTGGATGCGGCCTGGGCCGAGGCGGCCCTGGGCGATCTCAAAGCCACGGCCCTCGCCGAGCAGGATGTTGCTGGCCGGCACGCGCACGTTCTCGAACAGGATCTCGCAATGGCCGTGCGGCGCATCGTCGTAGCCGAAGACGGGCAGGGGGCGGATCACGGTGATGCCCTTGGTGTCGGCCGGCACCAGGATCATCGACTGCTGGCTGTGGCGCGGCGCCGTCAGGTCGGTCTTGCCCATGAAGATGTAGACCGCGCAGCGCGGGTCGCCGGCGCCCGAGATCCACCATTTGCGCCCGTTGATGACGTAGTCATCGCCTTGCCGCTCGATGCGTGATTCGATGTTGGTTGCGTCGGACGAAGCCACCGCGGGTTCGGTCATGGCAAAGGCGCTGCGGATCTTGCCGTCGAGCAGCGGTTCGGCCCAGCGCTTCTTGTGCTCGGCCGAGCCGTAGCGAATGATGGTCTCCATGTTGCCGGTGTCGGGCGCCGAGCAGTTGAAGACCTCGCTCGACCACATCACACGGCCCATGATCTCGGCCAGAGGCGCGTATTCCTGGTTCGACAGGCCGGGGCCGTATTCGGCTTCGCGCACCGAGCCGTCGGCGCTGGGCGGGAGGAAGAGGTTCCACAGGCCTTGCTCGCGCGCCTTGAGCTTGAGCTCCTCGATCAGCTTGAGCGGCGTCCAGCGCTTGCCGGCTTTCGTGTTGGCTTCGATCTCTGCTTCGTAGCGCGACTCGGCCGGGTAGATGTAGTCGTCCATGAAGCGCAGAAGCTTCGCCTGGAGTTCCTGGGTGCGGGGGGAGTAACCAAAGTCCATGCCGGTCTCCTAGTAGGTTGTGTGAGGGCGCGTTTGCCCCGCGCTGTGCGCCATGCGGCGCGCAACGCTGTGCAGACGAAACGCTGGGAAAGGGGGAGTCAGCGCTCGGCGAGTGCGAGCAGCTTGTCTTTGGAGATCACCACAAGCCGGGTCGGCTCGATGCGCACGGCGCCATCGCGCTCGAAGCCTTTCAGCTCCTGGTTCACGCGCTGGCGCGAGGCGCCCAGCAGCTGGGCCAGGTCTTCCTGGGCGAGCTGCAGGCCGATCCGCGTCTCGTCGCCCTGCTTGACGCCGTAGCCGCGTGCCAGCAGCAGGATCTGCTTGGCCAGGCGTGCCGACAAGGGGCGGGTGTTGAGGTCTTCGATCATGTCGAACATCAGGCGCAGGCGCCGGCAGTTCAGGCGCAGCAGAGCTTCGTAGAGTTCGGGGTGCTGCGACAGCAGTTCGTGGAAGTCGGCCTTGCGCACCACCAGCAGCGTGGTCTCGCCATGCGCATTGGAGTCGTGCGTGCGCGGGAAGTTGTCGAACAGCGAGATGTCGCCGAACCACACGCCGGGTTCCACATAGGTGAGCACGATCTCCTTGCCCGAGAGCGATACCGAGCTCACGCGCACCGCACCCTTGGCCACGCCGCACCACGAGTCGGGTGCTGCGCCGCGCGACGACAGCATCGCGCCGTCTGCCAGACGCCGCACATGCGACCTCGAAAGGATGGCTTCGCGCAAAGGCTGTGAAAGTTTGGAGAACCACGAGCCAGACTCGATGTTGGACTGCTCTTCGATTGTAAGAACGGGGTTGCTCATGTTGGGTCTCTGACGCGACAGACGAATGGGCACTCAGCTGTCAGCTAAAACGCGCGGGCCGCTTGTCCAGAAAGGACTGGATGCCTTCGCCGCCATTGGCGTGGAAGAAGTTGTCGAGGAAGTGCGCGCGCTCGGCATCGAGCTGCTGCGCGAGGCTGCGCTCGGGCCACTGGTTGACGAGGTCCTTGGCGCTGGCGATGGCGTTCGGCGCGCATTGCGCCAGGCGCTCGGCTACCTCCAGCGCTTGGGTCAAGGCATGGCCGCTCGGTGTCACCCAGTTGACGATGCCGTGTGCGTGAAGCAGTTGCGCGGTGACGGGTTCCGAGAGCCACAGCAGTTGCAACACCAGGCTGCGCGGCATGCGCTGCATGAGGTGCCAGCTGCCGCCGCCATCGGGCGAGAGGCCGATGCGGCCATAGGCCATGACGAACTTCGCGTTCTCTGCGGCGACGATGAGGTCGCAGGCCAACGCCAGCGAGAAGCCACCGCCCGCGGCCGCACCTTCGACGGCGGCGATCACCGGCTTCGGGAAGACGCGGATCACCTCGATGAAGTCGTGGAAGCCCTGCAGCATGCCGTCTTGCGCCGAGGGTTCGGCGGCTCGGTTGGCCTTGAGGTCATGCAGGTCGCCACCGGCGCTGAAGTGCGCGCCGTCGCCCCGCAAGACCACGCAGCGCACGGTGTCGTCGGCCTCGGCCACTTCGAGTGCTTCGACGCCGGCTGCGAACACCTGCTCCGACAGTGCATTGCGCGAAGCCGGGTCGCTGATGCTCAGGACCAGGGTGCCGTCGCGTCGTTCGGCGTGCAATTCGGAGGGCATGGATGGATGGTGGAGAGGCGCGCGAAACGCGTGCCAGCGATTGTGTCACGCGGCATGCCTGCGCGTTTCCGAGGCCCGTTTTGCCTCTGAAGAGACGGGACTTCATGCTAGAGTCAAAACGCTATCCGCCCCCAACGAATGCAGAGACTTCTGACCTCGCTCGCGCTGTTCCTTGCTCTTGGGTTGAGCGCAGGTGCGGCGACGGCGCTGGGGTTCGGCAAGGTCAGTTCTGCCACCACGCTGGGTCAAGCGTTGAACTTCTCGATCGGCCTGCGCCTCGACCCCAACGAGGCCATCGAGTCGCGCTGCATCAAGGCCGAAGTCACGCTGGGCGACCGCACATTGCCCGATGCCGTGGTCCGCACACGGCTGGAAACCGCAGCGGCCAGTGGCGAGCGCCGGGTTCGGGTCACCACCACCATTCCCATCGACGAGCCGGTGGTGAACATCCAGCTGCAGGTCGGTTGCCCCTCCAGCCTGTCGCGCAGCTTCATGGTCTTTGCTGATCCGCCGGTGCGTGGTGCCGAGGCATCTGGCAGCGCGCAGGCCGAAGAGGGCTGGACCGCCGAGCGCGCCGAGTCGTCGGTGAGCCCGGTGCTGGCGGCCGTGCCCCCGTCGGCCCAGGCCAGCGAGGCAGGTCGTTCAAATCCTCGCGCGCGCAAGCGGTCCAGCGACTCTGGGGAGCCGAGCAGCCGCGCCGAAGCGGCCGCCTCGACGCGCACGGCCGCTGCGGGTTCGGGCGCGCGTTCGCGTGCGCGCCCCGCCGAACCGAAGCCCTCGGGTGGCGCGGTGCTGCGCCTCGATCCGGTGGAAGCCGATGCGCTGATCTTTCCTTCGCTGCAGATGGCCACCAAGCTGAGCGAGCCGGCCGACCCCTCGGCATCGGGTGCAGCGCCGCAGTTCGTGGACCCAGAACAGCAGCAGCGCCTGCGCGAGCAGGAGCGGCTGAAGGCCATGGAGGCCACGCTGCTCAAGCTGCGCACCGACAGCGAGGCGACGCAAAAGAGTCTGTTCGAGATGCAGCAGCGCGTGCGTGCCGCCGAAGCTTCCCGCTACGCCAACCCCCTGGTCTACCTGCTGCTCTTCTTGTGCACTCTGCTGGCTGCGGGCCTGGCGGGCATGTGGTGGTTGCGGCGGCGCGACCGTCTGGCCGGGGCGTGGTGGACACCGCCGGCCGATGGGGCGGTTGCGGCCGAACCGGTGGTCGCAGCGGCGGTCGCAGAAGAGGTGGACCTGGCTCCGTTGCCGCCCCCCGAGTCGGCCCCCATGCCCGCGCCGCGGCCCGAGCCCGTGCCGCCGATGTTCGCGCCCTTGTCACCGTCCACGCCGGCGCCCTTGCGCAGCGCCGAACCCGAGGCGGCCGAGCCGCGCCGGCCGATGTCGGCCGAGGAACTGATCGACCTCGAACAGCAGGCCGAGTTCTTCGTGGTGCTGGGTCAGGACGACGCGGCCATCGACCTGCTGATGGGCCATGTGCGCAGCACCGGTGGCGTGAGCCCCTTGCCCTACCTCAAGCTGCTCGAGATCTACCGTCGCCGCGGTGAACGCGAACCCTACGACCGGATGCGCGAGCGCTTCAACCGCCGCTTCAATGCCTACGCACCCGAGTGGGATGTCGACCCCGAGATGGGGCTCAGCCTCGAAGGCTACCCGGAGGTGATGAGCCGCCTGCAACGCGCCTGGGCCTCGCCGTCACAAGCGATGGAACTGCTCGATGCATCGCTGTTCCGCCGCGATGCCGGGCCGACCTTCGACGTGCCTGCGTACCGTGAACTTCTGTTCCTGTACGGGATGTCTCGCGACCTGGCCGAGCGTGACACCGGCCCGGACGGCGTCGACCTGCTGCTGCCCTTCGACGACTCCCAGCCGGCATCCACCTTCACCAGCGTGCCGTCCACGCCGTATCAGCCGCCGGTGCCACCGTCCTTCTCTCTCGACCTCGATGTGTCGACCGATCAGCCGCCGCTGCTCTCGCTGGACGACACCGACTTCAAGAAAAGCAAGCTCTGAGGCGGGCGAGGGCGAGCTCCAGCGTCTCGTCTTTCTTCGCAAAGCAGAAGCGCGCGAGCTTTTGCTCGAACCCGCCGGGGTAGAAGGCCGAGAGCGGTATCGCCGCGACGCCCACCTCGGTGATGAGCCAGCGGCAAAAGTTTTCTTCCGACAGGTCGCTCACGGCGGAGTAGTCCACGCTCTGGAAATAGCTGCCGGTGCTGGGCAGCAGTTTCAGCTTCGTCGACGCCAAGCCGGCGCGGAAGAGGTCGCGCTTGCGTTGGTAGAAGGCGCTCAGGCCCTCATAGGGCTGCGGGTCGGCCATGTAGTCGGCCAGGCCGTGCTGAACCGGGGTGTTGACGGTGAACACGTTGAACTGGTGCACCTTGCGGAACTCGGCCATCAACGACGCCGGGGCGGCCACGTAGCCCACCTTCCAGCCGGTCACGTGGTAGGTCTTGCCGAAGCTCGAGATCACGAAGCTGCGCGCCGCGAGTTCGGGGTGGCGCGAGACGCTTTCGTGCCGCAGCCCGTCGTAGACCATGTGCTCGTAGACCTCGTCGGCGATCACCATCACGTTGGTGGGGCGCAGCAGCGCGGTCAGACGCTGCATGTCGTTGGCGCTCCAAATGGTGGCGCTCGGGTTGTGCGGCGTGTTGATCAGGATGGCTCGGGTGCGCGGGCTGAGCGCAGCGGCGATGCGGTCGAAGTCAGGCCGGAAGGTGCGCGGCGTGAGCGGCACGTGCACGGCCTTGCCGCCGGCCAGTTCGATGTTGGGCTCGTAGCTGTCGTAGCACGGGTCGAGCACGATGACCTCGTCGCCCGGGTGAACGATCGCCAGGATGGTGGTCAGGATGGCTTGCGTGGCGCCGGCCGTGATGGTGATCTCGGTGCCGGGGTCGTAGCTGTGGCCGTAGATCCGGGCGATCTTCGCGGCCACCGCCTCGCGCAGCGGGATCACGCCGGCCATCGGCGGGTACTGGTTGAGGCCGCGCCGCATGGCGGCGTTCACGGCGTCGAGCAGGCGCGGGTCGCAGTCGAAGTCGGGGAACCCCTGGCCGAGGTTGACCGCGTTGTGTTGCTGGGCCAGTGCCGACATCACGGTGAAGATGGTCGTGCCCACCTGGGGCAGGCGGCTGGTCAGGGCAGGAGGAGTGAAGACGGTGCTCATAACTGGTAGTCCTGCGAGTCGGCGCCGCCTTGCTGCGAAGAGAGCGCGCGGGTGATGAGCGCGCGGGTCAGGCGGTCCGACAGCATCTCGGCGAAGGAGTAGACGAAGTTGCGCAGGTAAGCGCCGCGCTTGAAGGCCACGCGCGTGATGCTCTGGCCGAAGAGGTGGCCTACGGGCCGGGCAACCAGGTCGCCTCCAGGCGGATCGTCGCGTACCGCGATCTCCGCCACGATCCCCACGCCCAGGCCCAGGCGCACGTAGGTCTTGATCACGTCGGCGTCGATGGCTTCGAGCACGATGTTGGGCTTGAGGTGCCGGGCCGCAAAGGCCTGGTCGACGCGCGTGCGGCCGCTGAACGACGGGTGGTAGGTCACGATCGGCTCGCGCGCCAGGTCTTCGAGCGAGATGCGTTCCACCTGCGCCAGCGGGTGGCCGGCCGGCATCACCAAGGCGTGCTGCCATTCATAGCAGGGCAGGGAGACGAGATCGTCGGCGTCGCCGAGCGCCTCGGTCGCAATGCCGATGTCGGCCACTTCTTCCAGCAGCATCTGCGCCACCTGGGCCGGAGAGCCCTGGTGCAGGCTGATGTTGACCTTGGGGAAACGGCGCCGCAGCTGCGCCAGCGGCTCGGGCAGGAAGTAGCGCGCCTGGCTGTGCGTGGTGGCGATGGAGAGGGTGCCGCTGTCCTGCTTGGAGAACTCTTCGCCGATGCGCTTGAGGTTGCCGACCTCGCGCATGATGATCTCGATCGACTTGAGCACGTGCATGCCCGGCTCGGTGACGCGCCGCAGGCGCTTGCCGTGGCGCGCGAAGATGTCGACGCCCAACTCGCCTTCGAGTTCGAGGATGGCCTTGGAGATGCCCGGCTGGGAGGTGAACAGGGCCTTGGCGGTCTCGGTGAGGTTCAGGTCGCGCCGGACCGCCTCTTGGACAAACCGGAACTGGTGAAGGTTCATATTCCAAAGCAGTATGTTGACTGCCCGGATTAAATCACTTTGGGTCTGATGGAGTGTGGCTGTCGGCCAATGTGAGGGCGGCCTGGGCCATGGCCTGCACCACGGTGCTGACCTCGCCGACGGCCATCTGCAGATGCCAAGTGACGCGAGGGTGCGTGTGCGCCAGATCGGCGAGGAGAACAGGCAGGTCGCGGCGCACATGGCCACCGGCACCGAGGAAGAGCGGCACCACGTCGACCCGCGTGCAGCCCTGGGCTGCGAGCCGGTGGCCGGCGTCGGCGAGGGTGGGGGCCATGAACTCCAGGAAGGCCAGTTCCACCGGCATCTCCGGCCGCCGTTGGCGCACGATGGCCGCCACCGCGTCAAACGGCAGGGCCCAGTTCGGGTCGCGGGCCCCGTGTGCAAAGAGCAAGAGCCCAGGCTTGGCGGACTTCATGAAGAAGCGAGCGAAGCGAAGTGCCCATCAAGCAGCACCCTTGGGACGGGTTTCCCGGCCCGACGGGTGGCGCCCCGTGGGGGCAGGAGCGTAGCGACTGAGGGGCTCATCTGTACCTCACCAGCCAGCTGAAAGCGGCGAACGAGAGCAGCAGGTAGATCAGGCTGGGCGTGGCCGCCACCATCCAGGGCGTCCAGTCCTTCAGCAGGCCCACGTGCGCCGCCACGTTGTTGAGCAGCACGAAGCTGATGCCCAGCATGATGCCGCCGAAGACCTTCAGGCTCACGCCGCCCGCGCGCCCGTGCAGGTAGGCGAAGGGCAAGGCCAGGCCCACCATCACCAGGCAGGCCAGCGGGTAGAGCGCGCGCTTCCAGAACCTGATCTCGTAGCGCTGGGCTGCCTGTTCGTTGTCGGACAGGTGCGAGATGTAGCGGAACAGCTCCAGTGTCGACATCGAGTTCTCGGGCAGCACGGCGGCAGCCACCACGCTCGGCCTGAGTGAACTGGGCCAGGCGTAGGTCGCGAGTTTCTCTTCGGCCACGTTCACGCGTGTGGTGGAGCTGTCAGCGGCGCTCCAGTCGGTGATGGTCACGTCGGTCAAGGTCCACACGTCGTCGGCGCCCACCCGCCCGGTCACGGCCCCGATGCGTCGCAGCAGCCG
Organism: Rhizobacter sp.; assembly: GCF_035702065.1. Lineage (GTDB taxonomy): Bacteria > Pseudomonadota > Gammaproteobacteria > Burkholderiales > Burkholderiaceae_C > Rhizobacter. The sequence continues at coordinate 17,331 of NZ_DASSRA010000258.1, read as the reverse complement.
GCTGTTGCTGTCGAACTCGAACACGCGGATGCCCTGCAGTTCGCCGTCGGCGGCGGCGCGCTCGACATTGATGGAATAGGAGCGCTCGCCCTGCGGCGTGATGCTGCGGTCCTTGAGCCAGGCTCCCGAATCACCCAGGCTGAACCCTCCCTTGAAGCGTGCCTGTAGGTGAGCTGCGGTGCGCTCGCTCAGTGGTGCGATGTAGTCGCCGGTGACGAAGGTGATCACCCCGAAGGCCACGCCCAGGCCGGCCAGCAGACCGAGTGCGCGCCCAGGCGCCAGGCCGCCGGTGCGCAGGATGGTGAACTCGGACGATTGCGCCAGGCGCGAGAGCGCATAGATGGTGCCGATCAGCACGGCGATGGGCGACAACTCGTACAGGTGACCCGGCAGCTCGAGCAGCGAATACAGCGCGGCGTGAACGGCGGTGTAGCCCTTGCCCACGTCGGCCAGCTCGTCGACGAAGTCGATGAAGAAGAAGAGCGACAGGAAGGCCAGCGCCACGAAGGCCACCGACGACACGATGTCGGCATACAGCAACCGCCGTACGGTCTTCATGCAGCCGCCTTTGGTGCACGATGCCAGCGCGGCCGCAACGCCAGGTTGGTACCGTGATCGCGCCACCACAGCACGGCCAGGCCGAGCAGCAGGGCGCTGCCGTGCGTCATCACCAGCGCGACGCCCATGCTCATCTTGGAGTTGGCCACCCAGGCCTGCGAGAGGTTGATCAGGTTGTAGTAGATGACGAAGGCCAGCAGCGCGAACAGCAGGTTCCAGTTGCTCGCCCGCCGCGGCTGGCTCGCAGACAGGCCGATGCCCAGCAGCAGCAAGTTGCAGGCGCCGAGCGTGAGACCGAGCCGCCAGGTGAGCTCTCCCTGGGCCCGAGGTTCGGCACCACGCAGCAACTCGATCGTGCGTTGCGCCTTGGGCGGCAGCTTCTCCACGCTGCTCAGGGCACGCTCGCCGGCCTGCACACGGTAGGTCTCGAAACGCGCCACGGTCTTCTCGTCGGTCTTGAGGTTCTGCTCATTGCGCTGGCCTCGATCGAGCACCAGGAAGCTCGCGTTGGGCGTGTTCTCGATGTGCCCGCTGCGGGCGGAGGTGACCGATTCGGAGTCGCCCTGCTTGGTGAGGATGAACACGTTGCGGCCCTCGCGCCCGTCTTCGCTGGAGCGCTCGATGAAGAACACCCGCTGCCCGTCGCGCGAGGTCTGGAACTGGCCCGGTGCGACGCGCGACAGGTCGGAGCGTTGCTCGAAGCGCTCGCGCATCTCGGTGCTGCGCTTGTTGACCCAGGGCCAGACGAAGAGGGCGAGCAGCGCAATCACCAGCAGCACCGGCCAGCTCACGCGCAGCACCGGACGCACGAAGCGCGACAACCCCACGCCGCTTGCAAACCAGATCGACATTTCGCTGTCCCGGTACATGCGGCCCAGGGTGGCCACCACTGAAATGAAGAGCGAGAGCGTCAGCATCGTGGGGAGGTGGCCGAGCGCGAAGTAGCCGAGCAGCAGCACCACGTCTTGCGGCGAGATGCGGCCAAGCGCAGCCTGGCCCAGCGTGCGGATCAGCATCATCGTCAACACGATGGTCAGGATGACGACCAGCGTGGCGCCGAATGTCCGCGACAGGTCTCGCCTCAGAGAGGAATCGAATAACATCGTTGGATTCTTGAATGGGCCGCATTATGGACTTTCGACACCAGATTTCTTCCCTCGGCACCATCTCCACATTGTCCGCAGACGCGCTGCTTCTCGTGCTGGCCGGCGAAGGGGTCGACGCTTCGCTCGATGCCAAGCTTGCTGCACCTCTCAACGATGCCGTGGCTCATGGCGACCTCGCACTGAAGGCTGGACGCAGCCTCTATCTTCATCGCCCGACTGGCGTAAAGGCGCCGCGTGTGCTGGCCGCAGCCGCGGGCGGGACGGGTGTCAAGGCCTTCAAGGCAGCCGTGGCGCACGGGCTCAACCAGCTCAAGGGCCTGGGTGCCCAGCATGTGGCCGTGGCCCTGGTGGGCAGCGGCGAACTCGATGACCGTTATGCCGAAGCCGCCGCCACTGCGGCTGCGGAAGCGACCTACCAGTACCGCCACACCAAGCCCAGTGCACCGCCGGCTTCCAGCCTCAACAAGCTGACCCTGGTCTGCAACAAGACGCAGGCCAAGTCGGTGCAGGTTGGCCTCACGCGTGGGCAGGCCGTGGCCGCAGGCGTGACACTCGCGCGCGAGTGCGGCAATCGCCCCGGCAACCACTGCACGCCGACCTACCTGGCCGAGCAGGCCAGGAAGCTCGGCAAGACCTACGACCTCAAGGTCGAGGTGCTCGATCGCAAGGAGGTCGAGAAGCTCGGCATGGGCGCATTTCTCGCCGTGGCCCAGGGCTCGCACGAGCCGTTGCGCTTCATCGTGGCGCGCTACAACGGCGCGGCCAAGACGCAGGCACCTGTTGTACTGGTGGGCAAGGGCATCACCTTCGACACTGGTGGCATCTCGCTCAAGCCGGGCGCCGAGATGGACGAGATGAAGTTCGACATGGGCGGCGCTGCCAGCGTGCTGGGCACCCTGCGCGCCGTGGCCGAGCTCAAGCCCAAGCTGAACCTGATCTGCGTGATCCCCACCTGCGAGAACATGCCCGACGGCCGTGCCATCAAGCCGGGCGACGTGGTCACGAGCATGTCGGGCCAGACCATCGAGATCCTCAACACCGATGCCGAAGGCCGCCTGATCCTGTGCGATGCGCTCACCTACGTCGAGCGCTTCAAGCCGGCGGTCGTGGTCGACGTGGCCACGCTCACCGGCGCTTGCGTGGTGGCGCTTGGTCATCACAACTCCGGCCTGTTCTCTCCGGACGATGCGTTGGCCAACGAGCTGCTGGCTGCCAGCCAGACCGCGCTTGACCCGTTGTGGCGTTTGCCACTCGACGACGAATACGCCGAAGGCCTGAAGAGCAACTTCGCCGACGTCGGCAATGTCGGTCCGCGGCCGGGCGGCGCCATCACCGCGGCGATCTTCCTCAAGCGTTTCACGGCCAAGTACCGCTGGGCGCACATCGACATCGCTGGCACGGCCTGGAAGTCGGGCGGCGCCAAGGGCGCCACCGGCCGACCGGTGCCGTTGCTCACGCACTTCGTGCTGTCTCAGGCCGGTTGAGCGGCGTTGCGCGGCCACCCATGACCGAGGTCAGCTTCCACTTCAACGTGCCCGACCGCATGAGCTACGCCTGCCGCCTGCTGCGCAAGGCGGTGCGTCGCGGTGCACGGGTGGTGGTGGCTGCACCAAACCAGATCCTGGGTGCGCTGGACCGCCAGCTCTGGGTTTTCGAGCCGCTTGACTTCGTGCCCCATGTGCATGCCAAGCCCGGGCAGCCGCTCGCGCCACGCCTGCAGGCCACCCCGGTGTGGCTGACCGAGCGGGTGACCGAGGCGCCGCACCACGAGGTGCTGCTCAACATGGGCGATGAGCTGGTAGAAGGCTTCGAGACCTTCGAGCGAGTGATCGAACTCGTCTCCGCCGACGGCCCCGATCGCCAGGCCGGCCGCGCGCGCTGGAAGCACTACAGTGACCGCGGTTACGTGATCGCCCGGCACGACGTGGCGCAGGAACCGGCGGCATGAAACCCAGCTCGCAGCCGCCGCGCAGCGTGCCGGTGCTGACCGAGGTGGTGGTGCTGCCCAAGGCCGCACCCGAAGTGGTGGAAGACTATCCGCCGCTGACCCCGGACCCGGCCTACGCCGCCACCGCACCTGCGCCCTTGGGCGGGTGGCCAGCCGGCCAGAAGGATGCGGTGGTCGTTCCCCCAGCCGCGGTCGATGAAGCCATGCTGACACAGCGCGTGCTGGCCGACCTGGATCGGCAGCTCGACCTGATGTTCGAGCAGCGCCTGCGGGAAACCCTGGCCCCGGTGCTCGCCCGCATGACCGATACCCTGGTGCGCGAGATGCGAAACCAGCTCGCCAGCAGCCTGCGCGAGCTCGTGGCCAAGGCGGTGTCGGCCGAGCTCGACAGGCTCCACAAACGCTGAGCCAGAGCCTGCACCAATTGAGCAACACCTCTTATTGCTTTCTAGACGCGCATTCGGGATCATGGCGGCCTGTCTGAGACAGCAAGCATCGGCACAAGCTTTGCTAATCAGTTTTCCCAACCCTTAAGGAAACGAAATGAAGAGATCGATCTACGCGCTCTCCGCAGTGGCATCCGTCGCTCTGGCGTTGTCGGCATGCGGAAAGAAGGAAGAACCGGCAGCCGCCGCACCGGCCGCCTCTGCGGCTCCCGCCGCCGCCGCCGCTGACTCCACCGTCATCAAGATCGGCCACGTCGCTCCCACCAGTGGCGCCATTGCCCACCTGGGCAAGGACAACGAATACGGTGCCCGCATGGCCATCGACGAGCTCAACGCCAAGGGCGTGACGATCGGTGGCAAGAAGGTCACCTTTGAGCTGGTTGCCGAAGACGATGCCGGTGACCCCAAGCAAGGCACTGCCGCTGCTCAGAAGCTGGTCGACTCCAAGGTCAACGGCGTGATCGGCCACCTGAACTCAGGCACCTCGATTCCCGCTTCCAAGATCTACAGTGATGCGGGCATCCCCCAAATCTCGCCGTCGGCCACCAACCCCAAGTACACCCGCCAGGGCTTCAAGACCACCTTCCGTGTGGTGGCCGATGACGTGCACCTGGGCGGCACGCTGGGCAAGTACTCCATCGCCGAACTCAAGGGCAAGTCGATCGCCGTGATCGACGACCGTACGGCTTACGGCCAGGGCGTCGCCGAAGAGTTCGAGAAGGGCGTCGTTGCCTCCGGCGGCAAGGTCGCTGCCCGTCAGTTCACCACCGACAAGGCCACGGACTTCACCGCCATCCTGACTGCCGTCAAGGCGGCCAAGCCTGACGTCGTGTTCTACGGCGGCATGGACGCGGTGGCTGGCCCGATGATCCGCCAGGCCAAGCAACTCGGCATCAAGGCCAAGTTCATGGGTGGTGACGGCATCTGCACCGGCGAGTTGCCCAAGCTGGCTGGTGGCGCCATGGCCGACGGCCAGGTGGTGTGCGCTGAAGCCGGTGGCGTGGAAGGCGAACAGAAGGCTGGCCTGGAAGAGTTCAAGACCAAGTTCAAGGCCAAGTTCAACACCGACGTGCAGATCTACGCACCGTACGTGTATGACGCCGTGAACGTGATGGTTGCCGCCATGGTCAAGGCCGACTCCGCCGACCCGGCCAAGTACCTGCCGGAGCTGGCCAAGACCGCTGACTTCAAGGGCGTGACTGGCACGATCTCGTTCGACGAGAAGGGTGACGTCAAGAACGGCGCCCTGACGCTCTACACCTACAAGGGTGAGAAGCGCGAGCAGATTGCCGTGGTCCGCTGAGCGAAAGCCAGAAACCCCAGCAAAAGGGCGCCCAATGGGCGCCCTTTCTCATTGCATCGCATCCTGGCTACGATCGACCGACGCGTATCGCGTCAAGTTGAGGCACGAAGGGGCGTTCATGGGGCAGCACAAGCATCTCTGTGGGAACACCGGCCTGCGCAACCTCGTTGGGGTCGGCATCTTGGGTTTGGCTGCGTGTGCGACACCGCGCGATACGGGCTGGCCTCTTGAAGGCACCTATTGGCGACTGAGCAGCCTGCAGGGGAAGGTTGTGACTGGCCCGGCCGGAGGCCGTGAAGCCAACCTCGTGCTGGAGCCGGCATCCCGCCGCGCTGCAGGCTACTCCGGTTGCAACCGCTTTACCGGTTCCTACGAGCTGAGAGGTTCGGCGCTGCGCATCGGACAGGTGGCGGGCACACGGATGGCGTGTCTCGACGGCATGGAGCAGGAACAGGCGTTCCTGAAAGTGCTTGGCAGTGCGTCTTCATGGCGAGTGGACGCGGGCCGTTTGCAACTGATGGATGAGGGGGGCAACGCCCTGGCCGAATTCACCTCGGGCTCCGAGCGTTTTTCCTGCGATGGTGGCAAGCCGGTACTCGTGCACTACGACAACACGAATCCCCAGCAGCCGCAAGCCATGCTCGTGTTCGAAGGCAAGAGCTACCAGATGCGCTCAGCACCAACGGCCTCGGGCGCGCGCTACGTGGTAGAGAAGGGCCGCAGCCCCGACATGTCGCTGGAGTGGGTCAGCAAAGGCGCCGAAGGCCTGCTGATGGAAGCTCCGCTGAGCGACGCCCGCAAGCCCGAGGACCTGAAAACGCTGGCGCGCTGCACGCGTCAATAGACGGTGGGACTCAGCGGCTGATCAAGGGGTGGGGGTGGCGGAGAGAGCGGGATTCGAACCCGCGGGGGGCTATTAACCCCCACACGCTTTCCAGGCGTGCGACTTAAACCGCTCATCCATCTCTCCGGAAGCGTCGGATTCTAGCCGACGCCGCGAAGGTGCTCGACTCAGCCTGGCGCCTTGTTTTTGATCAGGGCCATCGAGGTCGCGATGAGCGAGGAGACCTCGCTCATGTTGGCCGGCACGATCATGGTGTTGTTCTTCTGGGCCAGCTGGGCGAAGGCCTCGACCGCCTTTTCAGCCACTTTCAGCTGCACCGCCTGCTCGCCGCCGGGCGAGCGGATCGCCTCGGCGACCTTGCGGATGGCGTCGGCCGTGGCCTCGGCCACTGCCACGATGGCAGCGGCTTCGCCCTGGGCGTTGTTGATCTCGGCCTGGCGCTGGCCTTCGGAGCGGGCGATGAAGGCTTCGCGTTCACCCGTGGCAATGTTGATCTGCTCCTGCTTGCGTCCTTCGGAGGCGGCGATCAGGGCACGCTTCTCGCGCTCGGCGGTGATCTGCGCCTGCATGGCGCGCAGGATCTCGGCGGGCGGGGTGAGGTCCTTGATCTCGTAGCGCAGCACCTTCACCCCCCAGTTGGCGGCAGCCTCGTCGAGGGCGTTCACAACCGAGGAGTTGATGGCGTCGCGCTCCTCGAAGGTCTTGTCGAGTTCCATCTTGCCGATCACCGAGCGCAACAACGTTTGCGCGAGCTGGGTGATGGCCATGATGTAGTTGCTCGAGCCGTAGCTCGCGCGCATGGGGTCGGTCACCTGGAAGTAGATGATCCCGTCCACCTGCAGTTGCGTGTTGTCGCGTGTGATGCAGACCTGGCTGGGCACGTCGAGGGGCACTTCCTTCAGCGAGTGCTTGTAGGCCACGCGCTCGATGAAGGGAACGACGAACTTGAGGCCGGGCGTCAGGGTTCGGTCGTATCGTCCCAGGCGTTCGACCACCCAGGCGTTCTGCTGCGGCACGATCTTGAAGGTCTGGAAGATGAAGATGGCGGCAATGACTGCCAGAACGAGTGCGACTTGCATGGAAGGGTGCCTTCAGTGAGAGGAAAGAGGGGCCAGGATCAGCCAGTTGCCTTCGACGGCCTTGACCACGTGCTCGCCGGCCTGCGCGGGTGACTCGGGTTGCAGCCGCGCCGTCCAGGTCGAGCCGCGGTACATCACGCGCGCGGTGCGATCGCTCTCCCAGGCGAGGACGTGCACGCGCTCGCCGATGTCGAGGTTGACGTCACGGTTCTCGGCCGCGGGCGCCGAGCGCGGGTTGTGGGCGCGGCGCCAGTGCCAGATGGCGGTCGCACCGCCACCGACCAGCGCAGCCGTGGTGATCTGCAAGGCGGACGACAAGCCCAGGTGGGCAGCCAGTGCCGCCGCAGCCATTCCCAGGGCCAGCATCAAGAGATAGAAGGTGCCGGTGGCCAGCTCGGCTGCCACGGCCAACCCGGCCAGCACCCACCAGAATGTCGACTGCGAGAGGTCCATCCCGTCTCCTCGTGTTTGCGCGGTGCGGGCAGTGTATGTCCGTCACGGATCGGCTCTACACTTCGCGCTCTTTCCGTTCTAGCGGGTCATTTCGGCCCCAGGTCTCGGCATGCCGAGCCCGCCCCCGAGGGGTCAAGAAACTCGGGAGCGGCCCTTCGTTTCTTGAGAGGTTGCCATGCTTCGCTTCAGTTTTCCGATCGTGATCATCGACGAGGACTACAGGTCCGAGAACACATCGGGGCTGGGCATCCGGGCGCTCGCGCAGGCCATCGAGAAGGAAGGTTTCGAGGTGCTGGGCGCCACCAGCTACGGTGACCTGGCGCAGTTCGCCCAGCAGCAAAGCCGCGCGAGCGCGTTCATCCTGTCCATCGACGACGAAGAGTTTGCCGGCGGCCCCGAGCTCGACCCCGCCGTGCTGAACTTGCGCAAGTTCATCCAGGAGATCCGCTTCAAGAACGCCGAGATCCCGATCTACCTCTACGGTGAGACGCGCACCTCGCAGCACCTGCCCAACGATGTGCTGCGCGAGTTGCACGGCTTCATTCACATGTTCGAGGACACGCCCGAGTTCGTGGCGCGCCACATCATCCGCGAGGCCAAGGCCTACCTCGATTCACTGGCGCCGCCGTTCTTCCGTGCGTTGGTCGATTACGCGCAGGACGGCTCCTACTCCTGGCACTGCCCCGGCCATTCGGGCGGCGTGGCCTTCCTCAAGAGCCCGGTGGGTCGCATGTTCCACCAGTTCTTCGGCGAGAACATGTTGCGCGCAGACGTGTGCAATGCCGTCGACGAGCTCGGCCAACTGCTCGACCACACCGGCCCGGTGGCCGCGTCTGAGCGCAATGCGGCGCGCATCTTCAATGCCGACCACTGCTTCTTCGTCACCAACGGCACCAGCACCAGCAACAAGATGGTCTGGCACCACGCGGTGGCGCCGGGCGACGTGGTGGTGGTGGATCGCAACTGCCACAAGTCGATCCTGCACTCGATCATCATGACCGGCGCGGTGCCGGTTTTCCTGCGGCCCACGCGCAACCACTACGGCATCATCGGCCCCATTCCCGAGAGCGAGTTCTCGCCCGAGGCCATCAGGAAGAAGATCGCCGCCAACCCGCTCCTCGCCGGTGTCGACGCGAAGACGGTCAAGCCCCGCATCCTGACGCTCACCCAGAGCACCTATGACGGTGTGCTCTACAACACCGAGACCATCAAGCACTCGCTCGACGGCTACATCGACACGCTGCACTTCGACGAGGCCTGGCTGCCGCACGCGGCCTTCCACCCGTTCTACAGCTACTACCACTCGATGGGCCGCTATCGCACGCGCCCCAAAGATCAGCTGGTCTTTGCCACGCAGTCCACCCACAAGTTGCTGGCCGGTATCAGCCAGGCCTCGCAGGTGCTGGTGCAGGACTCGCAGACCCGCAAGCTCGACCGCCACCTCTTCAACGAGGCTTACCTCATGCACAGTTCCACCAGCCCGCAGTACGCGATCATCGCGAGCTGCGACGTGGCGGCCGCCATGATGGAAGCGCCAGGCGGCCAGGCACTGGTGGAAGAGAGCATTGTCGAAGCGCTCGACTTCCGCCGCGCCATGCGCAAGGTCGACAAGGAGTACGGCAAGGACTGGTGGTTCAAGGTCTGGGGCCCGGAGAAGCTAGCCGCCGATGGCATCGGCAAGGCCGAGGACTGGGTGCTCAAGGCGGGCGACAAATGGCACGGCTTCGGCGACCTGGCCGAAGGTTTCAACCTGCTCGACCCCATCAAGAGCACCATCATCACCCCGGGGCTGGACGTGTCGGGCAAGTTCGCCAAGACCGGTATTCCGGCCAGCATCGTCACCAAGTTCCTGGCCGAGCACGGCGTGGTGGTCGAGAAAACCGGGCTGTACTCGTTCTTCATCATGTTCACCATCGGCATCACCAAGGGCCGATGGAACACGCTGCTGACCGCCTTGCAGCAGTTCAAGGACGACTACGACAAGAACGCGCCGCTGTGGCGCGTGCTGCCCGAGTTCGTGGCCCAGCATCCGCGCTATGAACGCATGGGTTTGCGCGACCTGAGCCAGGCCATCCACGAGGCCTATGCCAAGGGCGACATCGCCCGCCTGACGACCGAGATGTACCTGTCGGACCTGCAGCCCGCCATGAAGCCGAGCGACGCCTTTGCGCGCATCGCCCATCGCCAGACCGAGCGGGTAGGCATCGATGACCTGGAAGGCCGCATCACCGCCTCGCTGGTGACGCCTTACCCGCCGGGCATCCCGCTGCTGATCCCGGGCGAGCGCTTCAACAAGAAGATCGTCGACTACCTGCGCTTCACGCGCTCATTCAATGCCCAGTTCCCGGGCTTTGACACCGACGTGCATGGTTTGGTCGAGGAAGACGGTGACGCAGAGACGCACAGCTACTACGTCGACTGCGTCAAGGACGACTGAACCGGCCGTTGGCCGCTCAGCCGGCGGCGCCCATCACCTGGCTGAAGCCGCCGTCGACGTAGGTGATCTCGGCGCTGATGCCGGCGGCCAAATCGGACAACAGGAAGGCCGCGGCGTTGCCCACATCGTCGATGGTGACGTTGCGGCGGATCGGTGCGGCGGCGGCGAACTCGGCCTGCAGCTTGCCGAAGTCCTTGATGCCCGAGGCGGCCAGCGTCTTGATCGGACCGGCCGAGATGCCGTTCACGCGCACGCCCTTGGCGCCCAGGCTCTGGGCCAGGTAACGTACGCTGGCTTCCAGCGAGGCCTTGGCCAGACCCATGGTGTTGTAGTTGGGCACGTAGCGCACGGCGCCCAGGTAGGTCAGGGTGAGAAGGGCGGCGCCAGGGCGCAGCAGGGGCAGGGCCGCTTTGGCCATGGCGGGGAAGCTATAGGCCGAGATGTCGTGTGCGATGCGGAAGTTTTCGCGCGTCATGCCGTCCAAAAAGTCGCCGGCAATCGCCTCGCGCGGGGCGAAGCCGATGGAATGGACAAAGCCGTCGAACTGCGGCCACGCTTCACCCAGCTGTTGGAAGGTGGCGGCAATCTGCTCGTCGTTGCCCACGTCGCAGTCGAACACCAGTTTGGAGCCGAACTCGGCGGCGAATTCGGTGATGCGCTCGCGGAAACGCTCTCCCACATAGCTGAACGCCAGTTCGGCGCCTTCGCGGTGGCAAGCCCGGGCAATGCCGTAGGCGATCGAGCGGTTGTTCAGAACGCCGGTGATCAGAAAACGTTTGCCGGCCAGGAATCCCATGCTGTCTCCGCGCTGTAGTGAAAAGGTAGTCCGCGATTCTGGCACGCGACCTCCGCCACGCCCAGCACAGGCGGCCTTCCGGGCCTTGTCCCCGGGCGTCTTGACAAACTCAGGGCTTGCCGGTACTTCTCACTGACGCTACAATGCGTTTTTCGCAAGAAAACTGCATGGGCGGATTCTTCCAGCCCTTTTTTTTTGCTTGATCGACTTTGCAGAGATGCCTAGACCGGAGCGTTCCGGTTGAGGGAGTCAGCAGGCCTGAGCAAGCTGATCAGGACCGGCGGCGAAAGCCAAGAGCAGAGTAGGCGACAGCAAAGAGTGAACTGGCAAACCGTTGTTGAAAACACCGTGACCGGCCTCGGTTACGACCTGGTGGACTGCGAGCGCAGCGCCAAGGGGCTGCTGCGCGTGTACATCGACCGCGTGGCCAACGACCCTGCCGGCGAGTACATCGTGGTCGAAGATTGCGAGAAGGTGACGCGCCAACTCCAGCACGTGCTCGAGGTCGAAGGTTGTGCCTACGAGCGGCTGGAAGTCTCTTCGCCCGGCCTGGATCGTCCGCTCAAGAAGGTGGCCGACTACCAACGCTTCGCCGGGCAGGAGATCGAACTGAGTTTGAAGCTGGCTTTCCAGGGGCGCAAGCACTACCGCGGCGTTCTGGAGGCCCTGCCCGAAGGCTGGCGGCTCGTCTTCAACGACGGCAAGGCCGACCAGGCGTTGGATTTTTCGCTAGAAGAAGTAAAGGAGGCCCGCTTGGTGCCCGTGGTGGACTTTAAAGGCCGGCGCTTCCAGCCGGCCGAGCAACCCCTAGGCGACCAGGCGATGGCTGGTGAAGTTGACGGAGATCGCAAGCAATGAATCGTGAACTGCTGATGCTGGTGGACGCCATCTCGCGCGAAAAGAGCGTGGATCGCGAAGTCGTGTTCAACGCCGTCGAGGCAGCTCTGGCCTCGGCCAGCAAGAAGCTGCACGGCGGTGAGGTCGACATCCGCGTCACCATCGACCGCGAAAGCGGCGAATACGAAACCTTCCGCCGCTGGCACGTGGTGCCCAACGAGGCCGGCCTGCAGCTGCCCGATTCCGAGATCCTGCTGTTCGAGGCGCAGGAGCAGATCGCCGACATCGAGGTCGACGACTACATCGAAGAGCCCGTCGAGTCGGTCACCATCGGACGCATCGGCGCCCAGGCGGCCAAGCAGGTCATCCTTCAAAAGATCCGCGACGCCGAGCGCGAACAGCTGTTGACCGACTTCCTGTCGCGCGGCGACAAGATCTTTGTCGGCACCGTGAAGCGCCTGGACAAGGGCGACGTGATCGTCGAATCCGGCCGCGTCGAAGGCCGGCTGAAGCGCAGCGAGATGATCCCCAAGGAGAACCTGCGCTCCGGCGACCGCGTGCGTGCCTTCATCGCCGAAGTCGACCCCACGCTGCGTGGCCCGCAGATCGTGCTGTCGCGCAGCGCACCTGGTTTCATGATCGAACTGTTTGCCCAGGAAGTGCCCGAGATCGAGCAAGGCCTGCTGGAGATCAAGTCGTGCGCCCGCGATCCGGGCTCGCGCGCCAAGATCGCCGTGATCTCGCACGACAAACGCGTCGATCCCATCGGCACCTGCGTTGGCGTGCGTGGCTCGCGTGTCAATGCCGTGACCAACGAACTCGCGGGCGAACGTGTCGACATCGTGCTGTGGTCCGAAGACCCGGCCCAGTTCGTGATCGGTGCGCTGGCCCCGGCCAACGTGCAGTCGATCGTGGTCGACGAAGAGCGCCACGCGATGGACGTGGTGGTCGACGAGGAGAACCTCGCCATCGCCATTGGCCGCGGCGGTCAGAACGTGCGCCTGGCCTCCGAGATGACCGGCTGGCGCATCAACATCATGACGGCCGAGGAATCGCAGGCCAAGCAGAGCGAAGAATCCGACAGCGTGCGTAAGCTGTTCGTCGAGAAGCTCGACGTCGACGCCGAAGTGGCCGACATCCTGATCGCCGAAGGCTTCAGCAGCCTGGAAGAAGTGGCCTACGTGCCCATGCAGGAGATGCTGGAGATCGAAGGCTTCGACGAAGACACCGTCAACGAGCTGCGCACCCGTGCCAAGGATGCGCTGCTGACGATGGAAATCGTGCGCGAAGAGAAGGTCGACGACGTCTCGCAAAACCTGCGCGACCTCGAAGGACTGACGCCCGCGCTGATCGCCAAGCTGACCGACGGTGGCGTGCACACGCGCGACGACCTGGCCGATCTGGCAGTCGACGAGCTGACCGACCTCACCGGCCTGGGCGAAGACGAGGCCAAGGCGCTGATCATGAAGGCGCGTGAACACTGGTTCACCACCTGAGCCCCGCCACGAAGCGCACCGAACACCCGTACCGCAGCAGTACCGCAAGCTACACAAGCAAGGAATATCCACAATGGCTGTGACCACCGTCGCCCAGTTAGCCGCCGAGCTCAACCGCTCAGCTGCGGCACTGCTCGAACAGCTCCAGTCGGCCGGCGTCGCCAAGAAGTCGACCGACGACGCGCTGACCGAGTCCGACAAGGAGCGGCTGCTCGACTTCCTGCGCACCGCGCACGGCACGGCTGCCGGCACGGAGCGCAAGAAGATCACGCTGACCCGCAAGTCGACCAGCGAGATCAAGCAAGCTGACTCCAGCGGCAAGGCGCGAACCATTCAGGTCGAAGTGCGCAAGAAGCGCACCTTCGTCAAGCGCGACGAGACGGCGCCGGAAGAACCTGCGGAACCGGTGATCGACGAAGCCGAGCTGCAACGCCGCCAGGCTGAAGCGCAAGCCCAGGCCGAACTGCTGCGCCGCCAGGAAGAAGAGCTGGCCGAGAAGCGCCGCCTGCGTGAAGAGCAGGAACAGCGCGAGCGCGAAGCCGCTGAAGCGCGCCAGCGCGAGGCAGCTGAAGCCGCCGCCAAGGCCGCGGCCGAAGCAGCCGCGGCCGCTGCTGCTGCGCCGAAGGCCACCAAGGCGGCGGCTCCCGCCCCGGCACCGGCAGCCGCTGCACCCGCCGCCGCGCCGGCCGAGGCTCCCAAGCCCGCTCTGCGCGTGATCAAGGCTGCCGACGTCGTGGACGAGGAAAAGCAGCGCGCGGCCGATCTGGCCAAGCGCCGCAAGGCCGCCGAAGACGAAGCCCAGGCCATCCGCGCGATGATGAACGCGCCCAAGAAGGTGCTGCAGGCCAAGAAGGAAGAGCCCGCCAAGCCTGCGGCCGATGCCGCCAAGGAGGGCATCAAGGGCACCATCCACAAGCCGGCCGCCGCTCCGGGCGCGCCTGCCGCGCCGGGCGCCGCCAAGCCAGGCGACAAGAAGTCGATCAAGTCCGAGAAGCTGTCGTCGAGCTGGGCCGATGACGCCGCCAAGAAGCGCGCGGTCAAGGGCCGCACCGATGCACCGGCCGGCGCGAGCGCCCGCCCGGGCTGGCGTGCCCCGCGCGGTGGCCGTCGCGGCGACCGCAACGACTCTTCCACGTCCACCTTTGTGGCTCCGGTCGAGCAGCAGGTGCAGGAAGTGCACGTGCCCGAAACCATCAGCGTGGCCGATCTGGCGCACAAGATGTCGGTCAAGGCCTCCGAGGTCATCAAGCAGTTGATGAAGCTGGGCCAGATGGTCACGATCAACCAGCAGCTCGACCAAGAGACGGCCATGATCCTGGTCGAGGAAATGGGGCACAAGGCGTTCGCTGCCAAGCTGGACGACCCGGAAGCCTTCCTCGAAGACGAGGCCGTCGAGACCAAGCACGAAGAGTTGCCGCGTGCCCCTGTGGTCACCGTCATGGGCCACGTCGACCATGGCAAGACCTCGCTGCTCGACTACATCCGCCGTGCCCGCGTGGCGGCCGGTGAAGCGGGCGGCATCACGCAGCACATCGGTGCATACCACGTCGACACGCCGCGCGGCATGATCACCTTCCTCGACACCCCGGGCCACGCGGCGTTCACCGCCATGCGGGCACGCGGTGCCAAGGCGACCGACATCGTCATCTTGGTGGTAGCGGCCGACGACGGCGTCATGCCGCAGACCAAGGAAGCCATCCACCATGCCAAGGCGGCGGGCGTGCCCATCGTCGTGGCCATGAACAAGATCGACAAGCCCGAAGCCAACCCGGAGCGCGTGAAGAGCGAACTGGTGGCTGAAGAGGTGGTGCCCGAAGAGTTCGGCGGCGACTCGCCTTTCGTGCCCGTGTCGGCCAAGACCGGCCAGGGCATCGACAACCTGCTGGAGCAAGTGCTGCTGCAGGCCGAGGTGCTGGAACTCAAGGCGGCCAAGGAATCGCCGGCCAAGGGCCTGGTCATCGAAGCGCAGCTCGACAAGGGCCGTGGCCCCGTGGCCACCGTGCTGGTTCAGTCGGGCACGCTCAAGCGTGGCGACGTGGTGCTGGCGGGTTCGACCTACGGCCGCGTGCGCGCCATGCTCGACGAGAACGGAAAGAACGCCACCGAAGCGGGGCCGTCGCTGCCGGTCGAGATCCAGGGCCTGACCGATGTGCCGCAAGCCGGTGACGAGTTCATGGTGCTGAGCGACGAGCGCCGCGCCCGCGAGATCGCCACCTTCCGCCAGGGCAAGTACCGCGACGTGAAGCTGGCCAAGCAGCAGGCCGCCAAGCTCGAGAACATGTTCGACAACATGGGCGAAGGCCAGGCGCAGACGCTCGCCTTGATCATCAAGGCCGACGTGCAGGGCTCGCAAGAAGCGCTGGTGCAGTCGCTGCAGAAGCTCAGCACCGACGAGGTCAAGGTGCAGGTCGTGCACGCCGCCGTGGGTGGCATCAGCGAGTCCGACATCAACCTCGCCATCGCCTCCAAGGCCGTCATCATCGGTTTCAACACGCGGGCCGATGCCGGTGCGCGCAAGCTGGCCGAGAACAACGGCGTCGACATCCGCTACTACAACATCATCTACGACGCCGTGGACGAGGTGAAGGCGGCGATGACTGGCATGCTGGCCCCCGAGCAGCGCGAAGAGGTCATCGGCACGGCGGAGATCCGCACCGTGTTCGTCGCTTCCAAGATCGGCACGGTGGCTGGCTCCATGGTCACCGCCGGCGTCGTGCGCCGCAATGCACGCTTCCGCCTGCTGCGCGAGAACGTGGTGGTCTACACCGGCGAAGTGGAATCGGTGCGCCGCCTGAAGGACGATGTGCGCGAGGTCGCTGCCGGCTTCGAGTGCGGTATCAAGCTGAAGAACTACAACGACATCAAGGAAGGTGATCAGTTGGAGTTCTTCGAACTGAAAGAGGTCGCACGAACGCTGTAAGGCGGATTTGCCCTCGGTCGCAAACCCCGCCCTCCAAAAGACGGCGGGGTTTGTGCTTCAGGGCTCGAGAGAGAACACCCCATGCGCCACAAACGATCCATCCCCAATCGCGGCTTCCGTGTCGCCGACCAGATCCAGCGCGATCTGGCTGAGCTGATCCGCGAGCTGAAGGACCCGCGCATCGGCATGATCACGCTGCAGGCGGTGGAGGTCACGCCCGACTACGCGCACGCCAAGGTGTTCTTCTCGGTGCTGGTGGGCGACGTGCAGGAGACGGAAACCGCGCTCAACGAGGCCGCCGGCTTCCTGCGAAACGGCCTCTTCAAGCGCCTGCAGATCCACACCGTGCCGACGTTGCACTTCGAGTTTGACCGTACCACCGAGCGTGCGGCCGAGTTGAGCGCGTTGATCCAGCAGGCCAACGCCACCCGCGCCAAGGACGACTGATCGTGAGCATGGCTCGCCCCCGCCTGCCAAAGCGCGCCGTCCACGGCGTGTTGTTGCTCGACAAGCCGCTGGGCCTGTCGAGCAACGACGCGTTGCAGAAGGCCAAGCGCCTGTACCGCGCCGAGAAGGCCGGACACACCGGCACGCTGGACCCGCTGGCCACCGGTTTGCTGCCGCTTTGCTTTGGTGCGGCGACCAAGTTCTCGCAGGTCAGCCTGGAAGCCGACAAGACCTACCGCGCCACCTTGAAGCTGGGTGTCACCACCCGCACGGCCGATGCCGAAGGCGAGGTGCTGCAAACGCGCGAGGTGCAGGTCACCCGCGAGCAGATCGAAGCCGCCTGCGAGCGATTCACCGGTGAGATCGCCCAGGTGCCGCCCATGCATTCCGCGCTCAAGCGCGACGGCAAGGCGCTTTACGAATACGCCCGCGCCGGCATCGAGGTCGAGCGCGAGGCGCGCCAGGTCACGATTCACGCCATTGCCATCATCGGCTGGCAGCATGACGAGCTGACCCTCGACGTGCGCTGCAGCAAGGGCACCTACATCCGCACGCTCGCCGAAGACATCGGCGAGGCACTGGGCTGTGGTGCACATCTCAGTGCACTGCGTCGTACGGCCAGCGGGCCGCTGACCCTCGATGCAGCCTGCACCCTGGAACA
>NZ_DASSRA010000257.1:0-17122 GCF_035702065.1 Rhizobacter sp. | reverse complement strand
GGCGGCGGGCCGGCAACACCGCGTCGTCTCCGAGCCAGCACGAGAGCAGCCGGCCGCTCGCCTGCTGCGCCACAGGGAGGCAGGCGCGGGCAATGTCGTCGCTGCGCACGATCGCCGTGGGCGCATGGATGAAGAGGATGGCGCCGGAGTCGGGTGTCGACAGCAGGGCGTTCAAGGTGTCGATGTAGCGCTGCGCGGGGGCGTCTCCGATGATGTCGACCGGGTTGCGGCGCGACCAGGTGGCGGGCAGCACCTCGTCCAGCGTTGCCAGCACCGCCGGGTCGAGGTCGGCCAGCGGCACGCCGGCGGACTCCGCCGCGTCGGCGGCCATCACACCGGCACCGCCGCCGTTGGTCATGATGGTGAGCGCCGTGTCGCGGTTGCGGCCGAAGCGGGTGAGGGTTTCGGCCGCGATGAAGAGGTCTTCCAGGCTGTCCACGCGCAGCATGCCGGCGCGGCGGATGGCGGCGTCGTAGACCAGGTCGGAGCCGGCCAGCGCGCCGGTGTGCGAGGCCGCGGCGGCCGCGCCCTTGGCGCCGCGCCCGGCCTTGACCACCACCACCGGCTTGTTGCGGGCGGCAGCGCGCGCGGCCGACATGAACTTGCGCGTGGACTCCACCGATTCGACGTACAGCAGGATCGAGCGCGTGTGCGGGTCGCTCGCCAGGTGGTCGAGCAGGTCGCCGAAGTCGACGTCGGCATGGTCGCCGAGCGACACCATGTGCGAGAAGCCGATGCCGCGCGGGCGCGCCCAGTCGAGGACGGCCGTCACCAGGGCGCCGGACTGCGAGATGAAGGCGAGGTCGCCTGCGCGCGCGTCCACGTGCGCAAAGCTTGCATTGAGGCCGATGCGCGGTGACAGCAGGCCCAGGCAGTTGGGGCCCAGCACCCGCAGCAGGTGGGGGCGGGCGCGGGCCAGCATGGCGGCGCGCGTGTCGCGGTCCAGGCCGGCCGTCATCACGATGGCGGCGCGCGTGCCCAGGCGGCCCAGCGCGTCGATCAGGCCGGGCACCGTGGGCGCGGGGGTGCAGATGACGGCCAGGTCGGGCGCGGCGGGCAGGGCTTCGACCGAGGCGAAGACCGGCACATCGCCGAGCGTGTCGTGCTTCGGGTTGACCGGCCAGACCGGGCCGGCGAAGGCGCCGCTGCGCAGGTTCCGCCACACCGTCGCGCCGACGCTGGCAGCGCGGTCCGATGCGCCGATGACCGCAATCGACCGCGGCTCCAGCAGCCGGTCGAGGTGGCGGATGCTCATCAGCGCGACATCAACGCGACATCAGCACCGGCACCGTCATGGTGGCCAGGATGCCGCGCGTGGCACCGCCCATCAGGCGCTCCGTCCAGCGGGTGTGGCCGTAGCCGCCCATCACCAGCAGGTCGGTGTCGAGGTCGGCCGTGCGCGACAGGATGGCGTCGGCGATCGGTGCGGAAGGCTCTTCGCTGCGCACCTCGGCCGTGACGCCGTGGCGGGCGAGCCAGGCGCGCACGCTGTCGAGTTCGGTGGTCGGCGTGGCGTTGGCCATCAGGCCCTTCTCCTGCCAGGCAATGACGTCCGTGCGGCGTGCCTTGCGCAGGAAGGGCAGCGCATCGGCGATGGCCCGGTCGGACTCGCGGCTGCCGTCCCAGGCCACGAGCACGTTCTGGTACGGCGCGTTGAAGGTGCCGGCATACGGGAGCAGCAGCGTGGGCCGGGCGCTGAACAGCACCAGGCGTTCGACGACCTCGAGCTGCGCCGCGTAGTTGGGTGATTCCGGGTTGGGCTGGCTCAGGACGATGAGGTCGTGTCCGTGCGACTGGCCCAGCAAGCCGTCCGCCGCCGCGGTTTCGACGACAACGGATCGGCAGCTGCTGAACTTGGCCGCCACGCAGGCGTCGTCGAACGCCTTCGCGCTGGCCTGTGCCTGCTCGGCCAGCGCCAGGCGGGCGACCCTCGAGAACTCCGCCGATGCCGCCTGCGCCGCGACCGCCAGGGTGCCTGGCAGCTCCACCAGCCCGGTCGGGGCCAGCCCGGTGAGATGCGCCTCGAAGCTCCTGGCCAGCTCGATGGCGGCCTGGACGCGCTTGGCGCGCAAGGGGTCGTCGTCCAGCAGGACGAGCATGCTGCGATAGGTCATGGCGGTCTCCTCGCGGAACGGCGTTGTGGGGTGCGCACAGGTTCACACAAGGGCGGGTGCGCAATCTTGCGCTGAATCAAACTTCCCAGCCTCTCAGAGCGGAGCCGCTTCCGTCAGCAGGCCGACCTTGATGAAGTAGCCCATCAGCTTGTCGGTGACCTGCCGCCGATGCTGCGCGGTGGCCGGGTGCGCCAGCGCCATCTGCCGCACGTCGTACGCATCGGCGATGCCGGCGTCGCGGTAGACGGCCGGGTTGTAGTAGTCGGCCCAGGAGGCCTTCAGGTAGTCGGCCAGCCAGCGCCTGAAGCCGGCGAGGGACTGCGCCGACCAGTGCGGCGCATAGCGCTCGAACAGTTCGGCCAGGTAGAGCCGGCCGAAGGCGAGGTGGCGGGCTTCGTCGACGTGGTGGAAGCGATTGATCTCGCGCACCAGCGGATCGACACGCTCGTCGCGGCCGATGAGCACGTTGTAGTAGTCGCCCAGCTCCTCCACCACCATCGCCATGCAGAAGAAGACCACTTCCTCTTCGCCCTTGGCGTACTCGCGCGGCAGGGCCAGCTTCTTCTCGGGGTACACCTTGCCCGCGTAGCGGTGGCAGAACTCGCCGAACATCACCATGTGCTTGTTCTCCTCGTCGAGGAAGTGATGCAGGTACTCGGTGATCTCGCGGTTGTTGCTGGTGCTGTACAGGCGGTGCGCCAGCCCCTGCACCAGCAGCCGCTCGCCCTGCAGCACCAGGCTGAAGAGGTTGGCGAGCTCGTACAGGCTCAGGCGCTGCCGGGTCGGCTCGTCGAGCGCTTCGTAGGCTGGCGTGCCGTAGAGCGAGATCAGTTCGGGCGGCATGCACCACGCGCCCTCCTGCAGTTCGGCCGGCCAGTCGAAGCTGTTGTAGACGTCATAGAACTTCTTGCACGAAGCCTTGGACAGGCGCACGGCAATCTGCGAAGCGGTTTCCATGGAGCGAAGCGGGTAGTGGCAGTTCGTTCGATGGTGGTTCGCCCGGCGCACAGCCGCCGTGAGTTTGATCAAACCCCGGTCACGCACCCCCTGGACCGGTGGGGCCCGCGAACGGCCTTGACATCGGTCAAGGCCACGCCCCGCGGCGAGCCCTTCAATGCGGGCGATACGCCACGACAGCTATCCACCATGACCACGACCGCCCACGCCCCCCGGCCGCTCGCCTTCGGCCTCTACTACTTCGGCAACGACGATGCGAACACGAGCCACGCGGACCAGCGCCGCCTGATCCTGGACAGCGCGCGTTTCGCCGACGAGCACGGCTTCTCGGCCGTGTGGTCGCCCGAGCGGCACTTCCATGCGTTCGGCGGGCTGTCGCCCAACCCCTCGGTGATGGCTGCGGCGCTCGCCACGGTGACGAAGCGGGTGCGCATCCGCTCCGGCAGCGTGGTGGTGCCCTTGCACCACCCGGCGCGCGTGGTCGAGGAGTGGTCGATGGTCGACTTTCTCTCGGGTGGCCGGGTCGACCTGGCGCTCGCATCGGGCTGGTTCCCCAACGACTTCGTGCTTGCCGCACCGGGCAACTACGAGCGGCGCAACGAGTTGGTGTTCGAGCGCGTGCAGGAGTTGCGCAGGCTGTGGCAGGGCGAGCCCTTCGAGGCCGTCAACCCGCTTGGCGACCGCGTGCAGCTGCACACCATGCCGCGGCCCGTTCAGTCGGAGTTGCCCATCTGGATCACGGCGGCCAGCAACCCGCAGACCTTCCAGCGCGCCGGAGCACAGGGGCTCAACATCCTCACGCACCTGCTCGGCCAGTCGGTCGAGGCGCTCGGCACCAAGATCGCGGCCTACCGCCAGGCCCGGCGCGAAGCCGGCCATGCGGGCGAAGGCACCGTCACGCTGATGCTGCACACCTTCGTCGGCGAAGACGATGCGCAGGTGCGGCAGAAGGTGAAGGCGCCGATGATGCGCTACCTGGCCAGCTCGCTGAACCTCGTCGGCAACTACACCGCGGCCGTGCCTTTCTTCCAGAAGCAGTGCCCGCTGTCGGAGCAGCCGCCTTCGCAGCAAGACCTCGATCTCGCCCTGGAGTACTCGTTCGAGCGCTACTACGCCACCAGCTCGCTGCTGGGCACCATGGACGCCTGCCTGGAGATGACCGAGCGGCTGCGCGCCATCGAGGTGGACGAGGTCGCCTGCCTGATCGACTTCGGCGTGGGAACCGACGACGTGCTCGCCGCGCTGCCCGCGCTCGATGAGCTGCGCCAGCTCGCGCAGCTGTCCGACCTCGAAGAAGAGGCCCTGGCCTGAGGTTCAGCTGGCGCGGGCCCCGTCCTCGCTGTGGAAAGCGAACCGCCCCTTGCCGGTTCGCTTGGCGGCGTACATGGCCGCATCGGCCTTGGACAGCAGGCTGTCCACGTCGCCGCCGTCCTGCGGAAACACCGCCACGCCCAGGCTCGCACCGATGCGGGCCTCGACGCCGCCGCCCACGGAGAAGGGCGTGCTGAGCACTTCGACCACACGTTCGAGCGCGGGCACGATCTCTGCCGGGTCGTGCAGCTGGGTGAGCACGACGACGAACTCGTCGCCTCCCAGCCGCGCCACCATGTCGTGCGACCGCGTGCAGGAGGCGATGCGCTGGGCGGCCATGCGAAGCAGGGTGTCGCCCGCCTCGTGGCCGTGCTGGTCGTTGACGTTCTTGAACCCGTCCAGGTCCACGAAGCACAGCGCGACCTGGCTGCCATCGCGACGCGCCTGGTCGAGCAGCGCTCCCAGGTCGGCTTCCAGCCCGGAGCGGTTCGCGAGCCCCGTCAAGGAATCGTGCAGCGCCATATGCCGGGCCTTGAACTCGGTCTCTTTCAAGGCGGTGATGTCGACCATCATCCAGAGCGATTCGCCATTGGGCAGGCGCACGCCGCTCAGGTCGATCCAGATCAGGCTGCCGTCCTTGCGGCGCATGCGCAGCTGGGTGCGGAACTTCTCGCCCTTGTCCAGCAGCGCGTAGGCCAGGCCGATGCGCTGGAACGACTCGTCGTCGGCATGCAGCAGGCGTGCAGGCGTGCCCGACAGCTCCCCGAGTTCGTAGCCGAACATCCTGTCGAGCGCGCGGTTGTGCCAGACCTCGACGCGGTTGTGTAGCCTCGCCATGCCCACGAGTTCGTTGTCGAGCACCACCTGCTGTTCGGCCGCGAGCGTCTCGATGGAGCGGTGCATCTTGAGCAGCGCCGACTGCGCCCGGCTCACCAGCAGCGAGAGCGCGATCACCATGGCCGCCAGGAGGCCTGCGACCCCGGCAATGGTGGCGACTTCGCGCTTCCAGGGGCTGTAGAAGTCCTCGGTGCTCAGGCCCACAATGACCATCAGCGGATAGCCCTCCACCCGGTGGTAGGCGTTGGCTCGTTCGAGGCCGTCGATCGCGGTATGCGAAACATAGAAGCCCTTGGCCGGGTCGGCCGCCAGGGCCGCTTTCAGCTCGGGCGAGACGTGGCGGGTGCCGATCGAAGCGTCCGAGCCGGCCTGGCCCGGCACGTACCGCGCCACCAGGCTCAGCGACCCGGTGCGCAGCGACACCGCCCCGCTGCCACCCAGGCGCACGTTCTCGAAGGAATGCAGGAAGTAGTCGTTCGAGAGCACGGCATAGACGATGCCCTGGAAGCGGCCGTCGTCGTCGGTTCTTGCGCGTGCGAGCACGAGGCCCCACTTGCGGATGATCCGGTCCTGCAAGGGCTCGGAGAAGACGAGCTTGCCGGGCGCGCTTCGGGCCTCTTCGAAATACGGCCGATCGTTCACCATCACGACGCCCGGGCCGTCGCCGTTGAGCACTTGCCCCTGCGCATCGGTCACGCGCAGCGCGTCGATCTCCGGCACGAGCAAGCGGTTGTTTTCCGCGACCACGGCAACCCGTGGTGCACCGACAGCCACCGGCTGCGCTGAGTCCACCTGCATGCGCGTGGACGCCAGCACGTTGTCGATCTGCTTGATGTCCGACGCGATGCCCGCGCTCAGGGTCAATGCGAGGTTCTCGGTCGCCTGGCGTGCCTGCTCGAGGTGGGCCTGGTGGCTGAGCCGCAGCATGTGCACGGCCGTCGCTGCGATGAGGCCCAGGATGAGCACATTGCTGATGGCGACCACACGGCCGAGCGGGAACGTCGTGACGGTTTGCTGTGTGCCCATGTTCCTTTGCGGGGGCACGCGCGGAGCCCAACAGACACTCTATGGGGAGTGGTCGAGAATGCGCCGGTTTCGTTCGAGACTAAATGCCCGAATGCAAGCGAAAACCGGTCATGCCTTGATCTGGATCAAGCGGAGCTGCCAGGAACTCAAGCCTGCGCGCCGCAGGCCGATATAGCGTCATCGCTCGAAGGCTCGCGCCGAGTCCTCCGGAACACCCATGACCGATACCCGTGCCGAACCCACCGACGAGGTCAACCCGCACTACCTGAACCATGTGGTGTCGACGGCGCAGGCCCACGACGTGGCGGTGTCGGAAGACATCCTCACCGGCAACGGGATCAAGCTGCTGGCCAAGGGCGCGCGCATCGACGCCGGCACGCGCGAGCGGCTGCTGCGCCACAAGCTGGCCAAGCCGCTGGAAGACTGCCTGGAGATCGTCGACGGACTGATCCCCGCCCGCTTCGGCCCCGTCGCCGCCCAGTTGCTGGAGCGGCACCCCTTGTTGCAGGCGCTGTGCGCACCCGAGCGATCGCGCTCGATCCCCGAGTCGCTGGCCAAGCTCAGCCTTTCGACGCCCATGCAGTCGCTGCTGACCGTCTACGCCCAGCAGCAGGAGGCGCGCGTGGAGCACGCGGTGGGTGTGGCTGCGTTGGCGATGGCATTGGCCCGCAAGCTCATGCCCGGCGAGATCGAACGCCACCGCACGCTCGCCACGGCCGGCCTGGTGCACGACATCGGCGAGCTCTACATCGAGCCGGAACTCGTGCAAAAGAGCACGCGCCTGGACGCCCTGCAGTGGCGGCACATCGCCGCGCACCCGCTGATCGCCTACCGCGTGCTGCGCGACATGGTGGGCGCCGGCGGCGCAGTGGCCAACGCGGTGCTGATGCACCATGAGCGCCTCGACGGCTTCGGCTACCCCAGCGGCCTGGGGGGCGACGAGTTCACGCTCGACGGGCAGATCCTCGCCGCGGCCGAATGGCTGATGGGCATGGTGGAGTCCGGCGTGACGCCGCTGCTTCGCGCCAGCATGGCGGCGCGCCTCGTGCCGGGCGAGTTCTGTCCGGCGCTGCTCGATGCCGTCTCGTCGGCGGCCCGGTCGGTGCCCGACATGCCGATCGAGCTGGCGACCGCGCCCCCGCTTGAAGAGGTGGTGCCACGCATCTTGCGCATCGCGGCCACGCTCGGTCGTTTTCTCGAAGCGCAAGCCTGGATCGAGGAGCAGATCGCAGCGGCTGCGCCGCCGGCCCGCTTGGTGCTGGAGTCGGGACTGCGCCGCATCCAGCGCATCCGCGCTTCGTTTTCAAGCACCGGCTTCGACGCCGAGTCACCGGAGCGCATCGTGGCCGAACTGGCTGCGCTGCGCGACGCGCGCATCTATTCGGAGATCGTGACGCTGGTCGACGAGATGGAGTGGCGCATGCGGGAACTCGAACGCGAGCAGCAGCTGCGCGCCGCTCAGCTCAGCCTGGACGGTCAACGGCTCGTGTACTCGATCGTGGGCCGCCTGAAGGGCGGGCAAGGCGTGCCTGAGGGCCTCACTGCGTAGCTTGACGCGGCTCAAGCATGGGGGGCCGGACGCCCCTAGACTCGCCGCCATGAGCAGCAGCACCCCCATGACCGGCGCGCTTCCCACGACGCGCGAACTCGGCCGCCTGCAGGAGATCGTGGCTGTGCTGGTGCGCCATGGCCTGGGCGATGCCGTGCGCCGCATGGGCTGGGCCGACGTGCTGGAGAAGGCCGGCCGGCTGGTCCACTGGACCAGCGCCGCCGAGCTGGCCCGCCTTTCACCGCCGCTGCAGGTGCGCCGCGCGCTGGAGGAGCTGGGGCCGACCTTCGTCAAGCTCGGCCAGATCCTCGCCGGCCGCGCCGATCTGTTCGCCCCGGAGTGGATCGCCGAGTTCGGCAAGCTGCACAGCCGCGTGCCGGCGGTGCCCTTCGCCGACCTGCGTGCGCAGCTGGTCGAAGACCTGGGCGGCGAGCCGGCACAAGTCTTCGCCTGGTTCGATGAGACACCCCTGGCCGCGGCCTCCATCGCCCAGGTGCACCGGGCCCGTCTGCACGACGGCACGGAGGTGGTGGTGAAGGTGCGCCGGCCCGGCATCCGCCCGGTGGTGGAAGCCGACCTGCGCCTGCTGGAGCGCCTGGCCACCATCGCGGCCAACCGCTGGCCGGAGCTGCGGCCCTACCGCCCCCTGGCCCTGGTGCAGGAGTTCGGCCGCTCGCTGCGCCGCGAGCTCGACCTGGCCAACGAATGCCGGCAGGCCGAGCGCATTGCGGCCAACTTCAGCGAGCAGCCCGAGATCGTGATCCCCAAGGTGTACTGGGACTGGACGCACGAGCGGGTGAACGTGCAGGGCTTCGTCGACGGCATTCCCGGCGACGCGCTGGAGAAGGCCGCGCACGAAGGCATCGACCGCAAGCTGCTCGCCAGGCGGGGCGCTCAGGCCGTGATGAAGATGGTGGTGGAAGACGGCCTCTTCCACGCCGACCCACACCCCGGCAACGTGTTCTACCTGCCGGGCAACCGCATTGCCTTCATCGACTTCGGCATGGTGGGGCGGCTCTCGGCCCAGCGCCGCGACGAACTGCTCACGCTGATGCTCGGCCTGGTGCAGCGCGACGCCACCAAGGTGGCCGACGTGCTGCTGGAGTGGGCCGACGGCACGGCCGAGGCCGAGGCGCTGCTGAACAGCGACATCGAAGCCTTTGTCGACGCCTACCACGGCGTGCCGCTGGCGCGCCTGAGCCTGGCCAACATGCTGACCGACGTGACCGAGATCCTGCGCCGGCATCAGCTGAGCCTGCCCTCGGACCTGGCGCTGCTGATCAAGGCCTTCGTGTCGGTGGAAGGCATGGGGCGAGGGCTCGACCCCGACTTCCACATGGCCGCCGAGGCCTTGCCCTTGCTCAAGCGCGCGATGCGGGCGCGCTACCAGCCGAAGGCCATTGCGCGGCGCAGCTGGCAGTCGCTGAGCCGCATGGCCGGCCTGCTGGCCGCCGTGCCCGACGACCTGGCGCGCCTGCTGCGCAACGTGCGCCACGGCGGCGTGCAGGTTCACATCGAGGTGCGCCACCTCGACCGCGTCGGCGACCAGCTCGACCGCGCCGCCAGCCGCCTGACAGTGGGGCTGGTGGTGGCGGCCCTGATCGTCGGCTCGTCCATCGTGATGACGGTGCGCGGCGGGCCTGTCCTGTTCGGCCTGCCCGCCTTCGGACTGCTGGGGTTCATCGGTGCCTGCGCGGGCGCGCTCTGGCTGGTGCGCTCGATCTTGCGCAGCGGGCGGCACGACTAGGGAACCAGCACTGCCGCGCCGTTCAAGCTGCCGCTGCGCAGCGCCTCCAGCGCTTCGTTCGCGCGTGACAGGGGATACGGGGTCGCGTGCGCCTTCAGCGGGTGCTTCTGCACGAAGGCAAAGAAGTCGACCGCATCAGCACGGGTCAGGTTGGCGACCGAACGGATCTCGCGCTCGCCCCAGAGCAGCGCGTAGGGGAACGCCGGGATGTCGCTCATGTGGATGCCGGCGCAGACCACCCGGCCACCGCGCTTCACGCGCGAGAGGGCGAGCGGCACCAGCGCGCCGTCGGGCGCAAACAGGATCGCTGCGTCCAGCGGTTCGGGGGGCGGCACGTCGGTGCCGCCCGCCCAGTCGGCACCGAGGCTCAGGGCGAAGGCCTGTCGCTGCGTGTCCCCGGGCCGCGTCATGGCGAAGACGCGTCGCCCCTGGGCCTTGGCCACCTGCGCGATCAGGTGGGCGGACGCGCCGAAGCCGTAGAGGCCGACCACGCGCGCCTCGTCTCCGCAGGCCTGCAAGGCCCGCCAGCCGATGAGCCCGGCGCACAGGAAGGGCGCTGTCTCGACCGGGTCGAGCGTGGGCGGCAGCGCAATGCAGAAGTCGGCATGGGCCACCACGTGCGAGGCATAGCCGCCGTCCCGGCCCAGGCCGGTGAAGACGGCCTGCGCGCACAGGTTCTCGCGCCCGCGGCGGCACGCGTCGCATTCACCGCAGGCCCAGCCGAGCCAGGGAATGCCGACCCGGTCGCCCACCCGCCAAGCTGCCACGCCCTCGCCGAGCTCATCGACGGTGCCGACCACTTCGTGGCCCGGCACGACACAGCCGCAAGGCGGAGTCAACTCGCCGTCGGCGATGTGCAAGTCGGTGCGGCAGACGCCGCAGGCCAGCACCTTGACGAGCAGCTCGCCACGGCCTGGCTTGGGCACAGGACGCTCATCGAGCTCAAGCGGGCGATGCTTGCCACGCAAGACCATGGCGCGCATCGACGGGCCCGCAGGCCCGGTCATTGGATGGCGATGGTCCGGCTGCCGGAGCCTTCGCGCTTGGGCAACGTCAAGGTGAGCACGCCGGCGTCCAGCTTCGCGACGACGTCTTTGGCGTCGACTTCATGCTCCAGCGTGAAGCCGCGAGACACCATGCCGGTGTACGTTTCGGTCAACAGCACCCGCGCGCCTTGCTTCTCTTCCTTCTCGCGCTTGATCTCGGCGCTGATGGAGACAAAGTTGTGGTTGACGGACACGCGGATGTCTTCCTTGCGGGCACCGGGGATCTGCGCGCGCACCTCGTACTGCTTGTCGGTTTCTGTCACGTCGATGAGGATGTCTTTCGGCATGTCCTCGGCCAGGCGAAGGCTGCGCGGAAAGCCGCGAAAGAGATCCGGGAAGAAGTCGTTCAGTCGCTCGAAGCGGGTCAATGCGTTCATCTTTCTCTCCTGTGTGAATGTGGCGCCGCGAGACGATCGCGCCCCGCGACGATCTGATCTTTCGACAATGCGCGCGGCATGTGATTGCGTTTCGTCAAAGCGGCGCATCCTCAGGCCGGGGCGTCGGGGTTGCGCACCAGCAGCACCGGCACCGGCGATTCGCGCACCACCAGTTCGGCGTCGCTGCCCATGGCCAGCCGGTTGAGGCCGCGCCGGCCGTGCGTTCCCATGACGATCAGCTCGCAGCCCTGCTTGACCGCTTCGCTCACGATCGAGTCCGCGGCTCGCTCCGTGGTCACCTCGCGCAAGGCGGTTTCGCAGGGCACACCGGCTTCACCCGCGATTCTTCGGCCGTCGGCGAGCACGTCTTCACCGAGTTGGACCATGCGGCGTCGCGTCTGTTCGAACGCATCGGCGGAAGCCCATTCGACCGTCATCGGAAAGTCGTCCACCACGGTCATCAGCACCAGCTGGCACTTCAGCTGCCTGGCCAACCCGATCGCCTCACTCAGGCCGCGCTTGGAGGTGAGGCTTCCGTCGATGGGAACCAGGATCTTGGCGTACATGGGGCGTCCTTGCGGCCAAGCGACAGGGGCCTACGCCTGGCCAGGGCGGTGGGCGCACCGATTCTCGGCACCGCCCTGGCGGGTGGGTTGATCTATGTCACGCCCCCGATCCCTGCCGCAGGCATGCTTGCCGGCATCAGCCCTGTCACGAGTCAAAGGAGATCGTCCATGAACCGCAACGAACACAACCTGGACCGCGCCTTGCGCGCCATCGTCGGCGTGGGCCTGATCGGTGCCACGCTCGCCGGCGCCATCGGCCCATGGGGATGGGTCGGCCTGATCCCGCTGGCCACGGCCGCCATCGGCTGGTGCCCGCTGTACAGCCTGCTCGGCGTGAACACCTGCGGCATCAAGAAGTAGGCTCGCTGCGACGCGCCGGCCATGGACCCGTGGCTGTGGAGCACCGTGGCGGGCGAGGTCATGGCCGCGTCGCTGGCGGCCCCGCAAACGCTCGCGGCCTTGCAGACGAGCCGGCTGCGGGCCTTGCTGCGCCATGCCAAGGCGAGGTCGCCGCTGTTCCAGCGCCTGCTGGCGGGAACCGACCCCGCTCGCACCTCGTTGCGTTCGCTGCCGATCACCCGCAAGCGCGAGCTGATGGCGCACTTCGACGACTGGGTCACCGACCCGCTGCTGCACCTCGACGCCGTGCAGCGTTTCATGGCCGACGGCCGGCGCATCGGTGAACCCGGGCCGCGCGGCTACACCGTCTGGCAGAGCTCGGGCAGCTCGGGCGAGCCAGGCGTCTTCGTGCAGGACGACAGCGCCCTCGCGGTCTACGACGCGCTCGAGGCGCAGCGCCGCCCGTGGTCGGCACGGCGGCTGGCGGACCCGTGGTGCGCCGGCGAACGCATCGTGTTCGTCGGTGCGACGGACGGGCACTTTGCCGGCATCGCGTCGATCCGGCGGCTGCGGCGCCTGAACCCGGTGCTCGCGGGCCGCCTGCACGAGCTGTCGTTCCTGCGGCCCACCGCCGAGTTGGTGTCGCAACTGAACGCGCTCCAGCCGAGCATCGTCTCCACCTACCCGAGTTCGGCGGTGCTGCTGGCCGAGGAACAGCGGGCAGGCCGCCTGCGCATCCGCCCGGGCGAGGTGTGGACCGGGGGCGAGTCGCTGTCGGCGGCGATGCGCCGCCACCTCGAGCAGGCATTCGGTTGCGCCGTCGTCAACAGCTATGGCGCCTCGGAGTTCCTGGCGCTGGCCTCGCAGTGCCGCTGCGGCCACCTGCACCTCAACAGCGACTGGGCCATCCTCGAATCGGTTGACGAGACCGGCCAGCCGGTGCCCGACGGCCAGCTCGGCGCCACCTCGCTGCTCACCAACCTGGCGAACCGCGTGCAGCCGCTGATCCGCTACGACCTTGGCGACCGTGTGGCCGTCCAGGCCGGGCGCTGCAGATGCGGCTCGCACCTGCCCGTGATCGAGGTGCAGGGTCGCCACGACGACACCTTGCACCTGTCATCGCAGGGGCGGGAGGTGAGCGTGCTGCCGCTGGCGGTGTGCACGGTGCTGGAAGACGAGGCCGGGCTGGTCGACTTCCAGGTCGTCCAGCGTGGGCCGGCCGAGATCGTGATCCTGGCGGGCGGCGAGGGTGGGGCGCCGCGGGAGCTGTCGAGCCGTGCCGTCCGATCGCTCACCCACTACCTTGCAAGCCTGGGGGCTGGCGAGGTGCGGGTGAGCTGCCACGCCGGGCCGCCCGCCCGGCGCGGGGCGGGCGGGAAGGTGCAACGGGTGGTCGGGCTCCACACAACACCCTCGGGCTTGGGGCGACGTTGACCCTGATCAAGCCGGCGACGTGCATCCGGTTCGACAGTAGATGCGTTGGCACCGCCAGCGGCATCCACCAGGAGGCACCGGAATGGGCAAGGACAGCATCGTCGAACGGGCAAGCTGGCTGCTGGAAGGCAGCGACGAGTCGGCTTACGTCACCGACCCGGTGGGGACCATCGAATACGTCAACCCGGCCTTCGAGGCCTTGACCGGCTACGGCGAAGACGAAGCACTCGGGCGAACACCGGCCATCGTGAAGTCCGGCATCCAGCCGGAGGGGTTCTACCGCGATCTGTGGAGCACCCTCCACGCAGGGCACGCGTTCCATGGCGTGCTGGTCAATCGGCGGCGCGACGGCAGCCTCTTTCACGAGGAGAAGACGATCCGCCCGCTGTTCGACGAGACCGGCCGGATCGCGCACTACCTCTCCTGTGGGCGCGATGTGAGTGAGCGGCTGGATCTGCTGGAGCAGATCCAGCAACCGGCCCCATCCGACGTGTCCGACGCGCCCCTCGCCACGCCACCGACGGCTGTTGACGCCCAGCATATGTTCCAGGGCAAGCTGCCCCTTCACAGCCGCCGCGTGCATGCAGGCGACACCCTGTATCGCGCCGGTGAGCGGTTCCGGGATCTGTACATCGTGCGCTTCGGGCTTTGCAAGCTCATGAGCGTGACCGCGGAAGGGCACGAGGAGCTGATCACCATGCTCTTCAAGGGCGACTGGCTGGGCTTCGACGGGCTCGCCGACGGGCGCCACGGCTGCAGCGCCGTGGCAGCCGATACAGGCGAGGTGTGGAGCGTGCGCTATGACGCCTTGATGCAGGCCGGCGTGCTTCACCCGGAGCTGCTGCGCGCGATGCATGCCGCGATGGCACGCCAGCACGCGCGCGAGCGCGAAGCAGTCATGGCGATGCACAGCCTGCCCGCCGATGGCCGCGTGGCGGCCTTCCTCTGCCGCTGGGCCGACGACCTCGACCACTGCGGCATGCGCAACGACCACATCACGCTGCCCGCCAGCCGCGCCGAGATCGGCGGCCATGTCGGCCTGCGGCTCGAATCGGTGAGCCGCGCGATGGTGGCGCTGGAGCGCGAGCGGCTGATCCGCTTCTCGTGCGGCAACCGGCGCAACATCGAGATCCCCGACCTGCCCGCGCTGCGCCACTACGTTCGCGAAGCGTCGGCCGGCCAGCGCTGAGATCAATGCGCCGTGGCGTCCTGGGCCTGGTGCATCAACTCGTCGCGCAGCTGGCGGTGCAACACCTTGCCGAGTGGCGTGCGCGGCAACTCGTCGCGGAACACGATGATCGAAGGCTGCTTGTAGCGGGTGAGGTGCGTGCGGCAGTGCTCGCGCACGGTCTCTTCCGTCAGCGTCGGGTCGCGGCGCACCACGGCCAGCGCCACCGCCTCGCCGGCCGCCTCGTCGGGCACGCCGACCACGCCGCAGTCGGCCACGCCGGGACAGGTGCGCACCACCTCCTCGATCTCGGCGGGGTAGGCCTTGAAGCCCGAGACCACCACCAGATCCTTGGCCCGGTCGACGAAGCGCACATAGCCGTTCTCGTCCATCACGCCGATGTCGCCGGTGCGCAACCAGCCGCCTTCGAGGAACACCTTGGCGGTCTCTTCGGGTGCGTTCCAGTAGCCACGCATGACCTGCGGCCCGCGCACGCAGATCTCGCCGATCTGGCCGAGCGGCAGCGGCCGGCCGTCCTCGTCGAGGATGGCCACCTCGGTCGACGGGATGGGCAGGCCGAGCATGCCGGTGAAGTGCGGGGCGTCTGCCGGGTTGGCGCAGACGATGGGCGAGGTCTCGCTGAGCCCGTAGCCTTCGACGATCGGCACGCCCATCGCCTCCTGCCAGCGCGCGGCGACCTGCCGCTGCACCGCCATCCCGCCGGCCACGCTGAGCTTCAAGGCGCCGGCGTTGGCCTGGCGGACGGCGTCGAAGCGGGGCGCTTCGAGCAGGGCGTTGAAGAGCGTGTTGACGCCGGTGATCACCGTGAAGCGCGTCTTGTGCAGCACCTCGATGAAGCGCGGCATGTCGCGCGGGTCGCTGACCAGCACGTTGGTGCCGCCGAGCTTCAGGAACATCATGAGGTTCGCCGTCAGCGCGAACACGTGGTACAGCGGCAAGGCGGTGATCACCGTCTCTTCACCGGGTTTGAGCGCGCCGGCCAGCCACGCGGTCGTCTGCTCCACATTGGCCATCAGGTTGCCGTGCGTCAGCGCAGCGCCCTTGGGCCGGCCGGTGGTGCCTCCGGTGTACTGGATGAAGGCAAGGTCGCTTGGCGTGAGCGCGACCGGTTCGACGCCGGCGCGCTGGCCGATTGCCAGCGCCTCGCGCAAGTGCAGCGCCTGTGGAATGGACCACTCCGGCACCATGCCCTTCACGGTGCGCACCACGAAGTTGACCAGCCAGCGGCGCGAGGGCGGGAAGAGGTCGCCGATCTGCGTGACCACCACGTGCTTGAGTGAGGGCACCATCGGCAAGGCCTGCTGCAACGTGTGCGCGAAGTTCTCCAGCACGACGATGACGCTCGCCTGCGCGTTGCCCAGCTGGAACGCCAGCTCGCTCGGGGTGTACATCGGGTTCACGTTGACCACCGTCATGCCCGCCCGCAAGGCGCCGAACACGGCGATCGGGTACTGCAGCGAGTTGGGCATCATCACGGCCACCCGGGCGCCCTTGGGGAGCTTGAGCCCCTGCAGGTAGCCGGCGAGGTGGCGCGTCAGTTCGGCGGCTTCGGTGAAGCTCAGGCCCGAGCCCATGTTGACGAAGGCCTGGCGGGCGCCGAAGCGCTCGCAGCAATCGTCGAAGAAGGCCGGCAGCGACGGGAAGGGGTGAGGGTTGATCTCAGCCGGCACACCAGGCGGGTAGTGCTTGAGCCAGGGCTTGTCCATTGCGTTGTCTCCTTCAGTTGGCTTGAACCCACCCTAGCGCGCGGCGGCCAGGGCGGTTTGCGCCTGCGCAAAGCGGCGGGCCGGGCCTGGCTTTGCCTTGCGCCGGGTTGAGCGATGTCAAGCCCAGGCCCATCGCGCGGCGCAGACTGCCCCCATGCCCGATGCCCCGCTGGATTCCCAGGCCCACGCTGCCTATGTGAGTGCGCTGCAGCGCCAGCTGGAGCAGGCGACGGGGCAGCCCGTCTCGCGCATCGAGACGCACATCTCCAGCCTTCTGCTGACGCCGCAGACGGTCTACAAGCTCAAGAAGCCGGTGCGCCTGCCCTTCGTCGACTTCAGCACGCCGCAGCGGCGCGAGCACTTCTGCCGCGAGGAGCTGCGCCTGAACCGCCGGCTGGCGCCGCAGCTCTACCTGGACGTGGAGCCCGTGACCGGCACGTTCGAATCACCGCACCTGGGTGGCGATGGCGATGACGACGGCGAACCCATCGACCATGCGGTGCGCATGAGGCGCTTCCCGGAAGATGCGCTGCTGTCGCAACGCCTGGCCGATGGCCGGCTGGAGCCGCAGCACATCGACCGGCTCGCACACCAGCTCGCGCGCTTCCACGCGACCGCGCCGTGTGCGGCGCCGAACTCCGGGTTTGGCACGCCGGCTGCCGTGATCGGCCGGGTGCAGGCGGTGCTGAAGCAGCTTGGCGACCGCAGTGCCGACGTGCGCTCGCTGCAGCAGTGGGTGGCGGTGCAGGGGACAGCGCTGCGGCCGGCCTTCGAGCAGCGGCGCGCCACGCAGGCCATCCGCGAGTGCCACGGCGACCTGCACCTGTCCAACACGGTGCTGCTGGACAACGGCGAGGTGACCGCCTTCGACTGCATCGAGTTCGACCCGGCGCTGCGCTGGATCGACGTGATGGACGACCTGGC
>NZ_DASSRA010000256.1:0-2574 GCF_035702065.1 Rhizobacter sp. | reverse complement strand
GACGCGCGCCGCCTAGCGCAGGACGTGGCGCTGGCGGTGCAGGCCGCGCTGCTGAAGCAGCACGCGCCGGACGTCGTCTTCACCGCCTTCTGCAGTTCGCGCCTCGGCGGCGACTGGGGCCAGGCCTTCGGCACCTTGAATGCCAGCACCGATTTCGATTCCATCATCAACCGGGCCATGCCATGAGCGACCTGATCCTCCATCACTACGACGGCTCGCCCTTCTCGGAGAAGGTGCGCCTGATCCTCGGCTACAAAGGCTTGGCCTGGAAGTCGGTGAAGGTGCCCGTGATGCTGCCCAAGCCCGACGTGGTGGCGCTTACCGGCGGCTACCGCCGCACGCCTTTCCTGCAGATGGGCGCCGACGTCTATTGCGATACGGCGCTGATGTGCCAGGTGATCGACACGCTGGCGCCTCAGCCACCGCTCTATCCCGTGGCAGCCTCGGGCCTGCAGCACCTGCTCGCGCAGTGGGCTGACACAACGCTCTTCTGGACCGCCATTCCCTACACCATGCAACCGGCCGGTGCGGCCTACCTGTTCCAGGGTGCGCCGCCGGAGTTCCTGAAGGCCTTCGGCGCCGACCGTGCCGCCATGACGCCGCACCTGCGCCGTGCCACAGTGCCGGATGCGACAGCCCAGCTGACGAGCTACTTCGGCTGGCTGGAGTCGGAGCTGGCCGATGGCCGCTCCTTTCTGCTCGGCACCAAGCCCTGCATCGCCGACTTCTCGGTGGCGCAATCGATCTGGTACATCCGCCGCGCTCCGCCGGTGGCTTCGGTGCTTGCACCCTTCAGCAAGTTGATCGCGTGGTACGAGCGCGTCGCCGCCTTTGGCCATGGCACGCCGGAGAAGATGTCGAGCGCCGATGCCATCGCCTTGGCTGCCGGCTTCGGCAAGTACGCTGCCACGCAGGTCGAGCCCGGTGCCGGCTTCATGGCTGGCGATGCCGTGACGGTCGCGCCAACTGACTACGCCACCGACATCGTGCCCGGCACGCTGGTCGGCCTCACGCAGCATGAGGTGGTGATCGCCCGCACTGACGAACGTGCCGGCACGGTGCATGTGCACTTCCCGCGCATCGGCTACCAGATCAAGAAGCCCAAGATCGACACAGGAGAAAGCAAGTGAAGAACTTCAAAGGCGGTACCGCCGTCATCACCGGCGCAGGCTCGGGCTTCGGCCTGGAGGCCTCGCGCATCGCGGCCCGCGAGGGCATGAACGTCGTCATGGCCGATGTGCAGGCCGATGCGCTCGAACTGGCCGTGAACGAGATCAAGGGCCTGGGCGCGCAGGTGCTGCCCTTCAAGCTCGACGTGGCGAAGGCCTCTGACGTCGAAGCCATGGGCACGGCCACGTTCGAGCGCTTCGGCGCACCCACCTTCGTGTTCAACAACGCCGGCGTCGGCGGTGGTGGCCTGATCTGGGAGCAGTCGCTCAAGGACTGGGAGTGGATCGTCGGCGTCAACCTGATGGGCGTGGCGCACGGCGTGCGCGTCTTCACGCCGATGATGCTGGAGGCCGCGAAGAAGAACCCGGCCTACGAGGGCCACATCGTCAACACCGCCTCGATGGCCGGCATGCTGAACGCGCCCAACATGGGCGTCTACAACGTGACCAAGCACGCGGTGGTGGCCTTGAGCGAAACGCTGTACCAGGATCTGCGCCTCGTCACCGACCAGGTCAGTGCCTCGGTGCTGTGCCCGTACTTCGTGCCCACCGGCATCCACAACAGCCAGCGCAACCGCCCGGCCGACATGCAGCGCGATGCCAAGCCGACCAAGAGCCAGCTGATCGCGCAGGCGATGAGCAGCAAGGCGGTTTCCAGCGGCAAGGTCACGGCCGCGATGATCGCGCAGCGTGTGTTCGACGCCATGGCCGAACGCCAGTTCTACATCTTCAGCCACCCGCACGCGCTGGGCAGCGTGCAGACGCGCCTGGAAGACATCATGAACGTGCGCAACCCGACCGACCCCTTCGCGCACAAGCCGGAGCTCGGCGAGCAGCTGCGCGCCGCGCTGCGTTCGGCCGACTGAGCCGATTCGGGTGAGCGGCGCGGGCTCGCAGACAATGCGGGCCCCGCCATCGAACGACTCACCATGACTTCTTCTTCCCACCAGCCCCGCGTCGCCGTCATTGGCGGCGGCCCCGCCGGGCTGATGGCGGCCGAGGTGCTGGCCCAGGGCGGCGTGCAGGTCGATGTGTACGACGGCATGCCCTCCGTGGGACGCAAGTTCCTGCTGGCCGGCAAGGGCGGGTTGAATCTCACTCACAGCGAGGCCTTCGAGAGCTTCCTATCCCGCTACGGCAACCGCAGCGCCCAAGTGGAACCGTGGCTGCGTGAGTTCGGCCCGCAGGCAGTGCGTGACTGGGTGCACGGCCTTGGGGTGAGCACCTTCGTCGGCACCTCGGGGCGTGTGTTCCCCACCGACATGAAGGCGGCGCCGTTGCTGCGTGCCTGGCTGCAGCGCCTGCGCGCGAGCGGCGTGCGCTTCCACATGCGGCACCGGTGGTGCGGCTTCGGCGACGGATTGGCCTTGCGCATGCTGTCGCCGCAGGGTGAGCAGATCGTCGA
>NZ_DASSRA010000255.1:0-2140 GCF_035702065.1 Rhizobacter sp. | reverse complement strand
GCGGGGTAGAAGTCCTTGATGACCTTGAACACGTACGGGAACGACGGCAGGTCGAACACCATCATCACCATGCCCTTGATGCCGGGGGCGATGCGGAACATGTCGCCGCTGTGGCGCAGGTGGTGCAGGAAGTCGCGATAGAACAGGTTCTTGCCGTGCTTCTGCAGGCCGAGGGCGTTGTACAGCTCGGCGCGCGGCTTGCGCGGCATCAGCGAGCGCAGGAACTGCACGTAGGCCGAGGGCGTCTCCATGTCCACCATGAAGTAGGTGTGGGCGAAGCTGAAGATGAGCTGCAGATCGTCCTCGCCGAACAGCGCCGCATCCACCGCCAGCTTGCCCTGCGGCGTGTGCACGATGGGCAGCGCGAAGGGCCGCTCGCGGAAGCCGTTGATGATCTTGCCCACCACGTAGGCGCCCTTGTTGCGGAAGAACAGCGAGCTGAGCACCTGCACCTGGAAGTTGGTGCGCAGCCGGTACTCGCCCAGTTCCTTGCGCAGCACCGCCAGCACGAGCTCCACGTCGCGGCCCAGGTCCTCGAACTCGCGTTCGAGCTGGAAGTTGGTGATGATGCGCAGGCAGGTCTCGCGCAGCGTCTCGCGCGTGGGGTAGTAGGCGCGGTAGGTGGGCAACGAAGCCGGCTCGTCGTTCTCGATGTACTCGGTGCTCACGGCCGGCCGCACGAA
Source organism: Rhizobacter sp. (assembly GCF_035702065.1). Lineage (GTDB taxonomy): Bacteria > Pseudomonadota > Gammaproteobacteria > Burkholderiales > Burkholderiaceae_C > Rhizobacter. The sequence continues at coordinate 1,457 of NZ_DASSRA010000255.1, read as the reverse complement.
GATGAAGTCGTTGCGGAAGTAGTGGCGGTGCAGGATCTTGGTGGTGACCGAATTGAAGAAGGTCTCGGCCAGTTCGGGCTGGTGGTGGTCGATCAAGAGGCCGATGTAGTGCAGCTTGACCTGCTGCCAGGTGTCGCCGGGCAGGTCGGCGGCGTTCCACTCCGTCTGCAGCCGCTCGGTGGCCTCGGCCACGCGGCGGTCGTAGAACTCGATGCGCTCGCGCTGCGCGCGCTGCTGGCCGGCCCAGTCGCCGGCGTCGAAGCGCTGCTTGGCTGCCCGGCTGGTGGCGCGGAACAGGCGGTAATGCTTGTTGAAGCCATCGCGCATGGCTTGCGCGATGGCAAAGGCGCGGGCGTCGTCGAGCTTGCGGGGGAACATGGTGGGAGTTTACGCAGGGGGATGGGCGTGGAGCCGGTCCACCATCTGGCGCAAGCGAATGCGAGCCCGCCCCAGGCTGGGCGAGCGCTCCGCGGCACGCTCAGGAGACCACGTCGTCGCGACAAGGGCGGTGAGCCGGGCGTTGTAGCCGATGCCCTGGCCGGACATGGCACCTGACGCCCGGACCATGTCGAGGCGCACATCGCGGGGCGCCTTCTGCGCCAAATCCAGGACGAACTTCTTCGGGTCCGGCAATGCATCCGGATTCCTGGGCAGCGCGCCCTTCGCCCCCATCAACTGACGCATGGCTTCGTGGTCGGCGAGCAGCCACGACTCGGCCTCTCGGACGGCGACACGAAGCAGCAGATTCTCTGGGCATGGCAAGCCGCCCAACCAGTCGGCCCGCAATACCGCGGGACACGTGGTGTCATCGAGGTCAGCCAGGATCACCACGGCTTGCCGTTGCGATAGTTGACGCCACTTCGGCATGCCGGACCGGAGGTAGCCGAACCCGCCCTTGCGTAGCAGCATGGGCTCCGGCAGCTTTGGAGTCAATTCAGCCAGCAAGCGTTGGCCCAATGATTCGCTCAGCGCATCTTCCGTCGCCAGGGCGATGGGAATCACTGCCACAAGCCCAACTGGTTCACCTGTGTGGGCCGGGTCTTTGGCAGAACCACTTCGGCCACGGACAAACCCGCTTCCAACGCGATGCTCTCGTCTTGCTGCAGAGTCCTGGCCTTGGTGCCTTCCGGGCTGCTTTCGAGCACCACCACGCTGCGGCCATCAATACCCGGGTTGCTCAGGAGCGCCTCGCTGTGCGTGCTCAGCAGGATCTGCCGGCGCACCTTGCGATCACGCTGCAGCCGCTGCAGGATCAGCGGGATTTCCTTGACGATGGCATCGTTCAGGGAGATTTCCGGCTCCTCCAGCAGCAGCGGGGAGTTCCCATCAAGCAGCGCCCAGAGCAGGCCCAGCAAGCGCAGCGTTCCGTCGGAAAAATGCTCCTCGGACTGCCATCCGGCATTCGGCCGGTGATGGGCATACAACGCCTGCAGGTGCGGGTGCCCGAGGTCGTCCTT
>NZ_DASSRA010000254.1:0-5833 GCF_035702065.1 Rhizobacter sp. | reverse complement strand
AAGCCACGCAGTTCGGCCAAATGAAGAGCGCCTTTGCTTTGGTTACTTTCATTTGGCGCGACAAATGAAAGTGACCCGCCCGCCGGGGCGGACTCCCGGCGCACCCGTTCGAAGTAGGAAGAAACACACCACGCGAAGCGGCGAGCAAGGCTTCGATACCTCAGCCCGAACGGACTGAGCTTGGCCACCACCAAAAGCAAAACGGCGACCCAAAGGCCGCCGTTCCATCGAAGCGAGAAACCTCAGAACCCGAGACTCGCCAGCAGATCGTCCACTTCACCCTGGTTCGTCACCACATCCGTGCGACCTTCAGCATTCACCACCGGCCCGTTCAGCGTGGCAGTGCTGTGCTCGATGACCTTCTGCGCTTCCGGTGGCGCAGCCTGAACCAGCAGCTTCACCAGGCTGTCTTCCAGGTCGGCAGCAAGAGACACCACCTTGGCCACCACCTGCCCGGTGAGGTCGTGGAAGTCCTGCGCCATCATGATGTCGGTCAGGTGCTGGTCGATGCGCGCGGTGGCGTCTTCGACGTCGCTCACGAAGTTCATCACCGAACCCGAGGCCACTGCCTTCACCGGGTCGGCCACGATGGCTTGTGCAATGCGGCGCGTTTCGGCGGCGATGGCGTTGTGCTCCACCTTGGCCTGGTCGACCGAGTTCAGCACCTTGTTGGCGGCGTTGCCGGTCTTCTCGGCGATGTAGTTCAGGCGGCTGCGTGCGTCGGGCAGGCCGTTGGCGGCGTTCTGCAGCTTGGGCATGACACCCAACTGGTGCAGCGTGTCGTGCAGCTGGCGGGTGATCTGGCCCAGTTGCTGAAACACCTCGGGCGACGCGCCGGCGGTCTGATGAGTCTGGGGCGGGGCCAGTACGGCCAGGTTGTCCATCTTCATGTGATGCTCCCCGTGCTCAAGCCGCGGTGGCCAGCTTCTGCATGATCTTCTGAACCTTCTCTTCCAGGGTGGCCTTGGTGAAAGGTTTGACGATGTAGCCGGCGGCGCCATCCTGCGCAGCGCGCACGATGTCTTCCTTGCGGGCTTCGGCCGTGACCATCAGCACCGGGATGTGCTTCAGGCTCGCTTCGGCCTTGATGGCCGCCAGCAGCTCGAAGCCGTTCATGTTGGGCATGTTGATGTCGCTCACCACGAAGTCGAACTTGGTGGTCTTGAGCAGGTTCAGCGCGGCCACGCCGTCTTCGGCTTCTTCGGCGTTGTTGTAGCCCAGCTCCTTCAGCAGGCCGCGCACGATGCGCCGCATGGTGGAGAAGTCGTCGACGATCAGGAATTTCATGTCAGGGTTGCTCATGGCGGACCTCGCTTGGATGCTGGACTGGGGCTGTTATCGGGCGTTCGGGTTGGATATTGAGGGCACAGTTGGCATCTCGGCTGCCTCTGGTGCGCTGGCGGCGGCCTCGGCAGGGGCGGCCGCTGTTTCCTCGGGGATCGTCTTGTTGAAGAGCCGGTCTTCGGCGTCGCGGTTCATCACGATGATGCTGATGCGCCGGTTGCTGGGGCTGGTCGGCTCGTCGCGGTCGAACAGCACGCTCGCAGCCAGGCCCTGCACGCGCAGGATGCGGTCGGCGGGCAGGCCACCCGCGATCAGCTCGCGGCGCGAGGCGTTGGCCCGGTCGGCCGACAACTCCCAGTTGCCGTAGCCCAAGCCGCCGCGGTCGCCGGCAAAGGGCTGGGCGTCGGTGTGGCCCTCGAGCGTGAGGCGGTTGGGCACGTCGACCAGCACCGCGCCGATCTCGCGCAGCAGTTCGCGCATGTAGGGTTTGACGATGGCGCTGCCGCTGTCGAACATGGGGCGGCTCTGCTCGTCGATGATCTGGATGCGCAGGCCATCGGGTGTCATGTCGAGCTTGATCTGGTTCTTGATGGCGCCGAACTTGGGGCTGTTGGCCAGCACCTCTTCCATCTGCTTCTTGATCTGCTCCAGCTTGCCGGCCTCGGCCGCACGCTGCTCGGCGCGCATGGCGGCGAGGTTGATGGTGCTCTTGGTGGTGGTGACGTCGCCCCGCTTCACCTGGCCGCCGGAGCGGGTGATGTCGGTGCCGCCGCCCTTGACCACGTGCGACGAATCGCCCGAGCCGGTGCCGCCCGAAAGCAGCGCCACGCGCAAGGGCGAAGAGAAGTAGTCGGCGATGCCCTTCTTGTCGCCCTCGGTGGTGGAGCCGAGCAGCCACATGAGCAGGAAGAAGGCCATCATGGCCGTCACGAAGTCGGCGTACGCGATCTTCCACGCGCCGCCATGGACGCCGTGGCCGCCCTTCTTGACGCGCTTGATGATGATCGGCTGCAGCTTTTTCGAGTCGCCAGCCATTACTTCTTGCCTTTGACGTGGGCTTCGAGCTCAGCGAAGTTCGGGCGCTCGGTGGAGTACAGAACCTTGCGGCCGAACTCAACGGCGACTTGCGGGGCATAGCCCTGCATGCTGGCCAGCAGCGTGGTCTTGATGCACTGCAGTTCCTTGGTGCCTTCGTCGTTCTTCTGCTCCATCAGGCCGGCCAGCGGCTCGGCGAAGGCGTAGGCGAGAAGAATGCCGAGGAAGGTGCCGACCAGGGCCGAGCCGATCATGCCGCCCAGGATGGCGGGCGGCTGGCCCACCGAGCCCATGGTGTTCACCACGCCGAGCACGGCGGCCACGATGCCGAAGGCGGGCAGGGCGCCGGCGAGGCGGGCGATGGCCGCCGCCGGGGCGTGGGCCTCGTGGTGGTGGGTGTCGATCTCGCTGTCCATGAGGCTTTCGATCTCATGGGCATTCAGGTTGCCCGAGACCATCATGCGCAGGTAGTCGGTGATGAACTCGACCACGTGGTGGTCGTTGCCCACCGCGGCGTACTTCTGGAAGACGGCGGATTCGTGCGGCGCGTCCACGTCCTTCTCGATCGCCATCAGGCCTTCCTTGCGGGCCTTTTGCAACAGGTCGTAGAGCAGCGCGAGCAGCTCCATGTAGCGCGCCTTGGTGTACTTGCTGCCCTTGAGCAGCTTGGGCAGGGCCGACATGGTGGCCTTGAGCACCTTGGGCTGGTTGTTCACCACGAAGGCGCCGAGCGCGCCGCCCAGGATGGCCATCAGTTCGGTCGGCAGGGCGTGGATGATCACGGAGATGTTGCCTCCGTGAATGATGTACGCCCCGAAGATACAACCGAGGGCGACGCCGTAGCCGATCAGAACAAACATGGTTGAGTGGTGTGGTTGCGAGGGGCTGGTTTTCGGCCCCTACTGCTGAGCCTCAGGCCCTTTATCGGCTCGAACCCCGGGCTCTTGAGTGAGTGTGTGCGTCTGGCAGTGCAATCGATCGCATCAACAGCAGGGCTTTCCCGGCGCAAAAAAAACGGACCCTGGTGGGTCCGCGATAAAGCACTTTCTCAGGGTGCCAGGAGGAGACAAGAACCGTTGCCGGTTGCCTGGTGTATCGGCAAGTCCAGCGAAAACTTTAGGAAAGCTCAGTGCATCTGGATGCCACCCGAGGCCTTGCCCTTGCCGGCGCGTGCCGGGGGGTTGCACAGGCCGCAGATGTAGTGCTTGCTGATCTCGTGCGGGTGGCTGACGAAATGGCCGCCGCACTTGGAGCACTTGGTCATGGTGAGCATGCCGTTGTCGACGAACTTCACCAGACGCCAGGCGCGGGTGACGGAGAGCAGGGCTTCCAGGTTCTGCGCCTGGGTCTGCTCGAGGTAGAGCTGGTAGGCCTTGATGACGGTGTCGATCTCGTCCATCTCGGCGACCTTGTTCAGGTACTCGTGGATGTTGAGGAACAGCGAGGCATGGATGTTGGGTTGCCAGGTCATGAACCAGTCGGTGGAGAAGGGCAGCTGGCCCTTGCTCGGCGACTTGCCCGACACCTCTTTGTAGAGACGCAGCAGACGTTCGTAGCTCAGATCGGTCTCGGATTCCAGCACCTGCAGGCGGGCGCCCAGGGTGATCAGGGTCACGGCGCGCTCGATCTGCTTGGCTTCGGTCAGGATGCTCTTGGTACGCATGGCAGGAATCTCTCTGATCTGGCTGTCTATATATAGAAGGGTGAAGCTCAGGCGGCTTCTTGGTGGCGGCCGGCCATCAGGATCGAAGCGTGCAGGCGGCTGGTCATGTCGTTGGCGGCGCTCTTGCCGTGGTTGGTGAGCAGGCCCCAGACCATGTCGTCGTCCATGCGGAAGCGGCACAGCAGCGTGTTGCCGGCAGCGACCTTCATCATCTGAGCGGGGGTCAGCAGCGCAATCATCGCGGCGCTCTCTTCGCTGATGCCGAGGCGGAACAGGGCTTGTTCGCGGTCGCTGCGGATCAGGCTTTGCGCCAGCATCAGGTAGGACAGATTGGCTTCACGGATCTCGGTGAGGATTTGGTCGGCGTTCATGCTGTTGTTCCTTGGGTTGTCTGCTGTTTGTCTGTGCTGCGTTGGTTTGCGTCTCAACGTGGAACGGATTGTGAAGATCAGAAATGGACCGAAACATCAGGTCGGTTCTGTGGCTTGAGTCCAGCTTCTTCCATGACCCGTGTAGGGCAACTTCCTACATGTAAGTCAGCGTAACCACGGTTCGTGAACGAATCGACAGTCTCCAAGCAGTGCATCCAGTGGGCTCAAGAAGTGCCTCGACCCTGCCGAAATAACCCAGTGGCACCTGATGCCGCGAAGAACGTCGAATTTGCCCGCCAACTCCCGCTTGACTTTTTTTCTAAAGTTCTGAGAGCGGCGGTCCGATAACAAAACCAACGGGGACGAGCAATCAGAACCGGGGTCCGGAGTAAGCCAACCAAGTGTTGAGCGAGAGGCGAATCAACAAGGCCTTTCGTGAGATCGGAGGTGACGCACGCCGGGCGCACAGCAGGCCAACGGGTCACACCAAAGGCCAGGTCAACGCAGAAGCAGAGGCCGCAAGGTTCGAGCGACTGCAACGGCAAATGCCGGCGCTTGCCGGAAGTCACTTCAAACCGTATCGGAGATTTTTAAATGGCAATGACGATCAACACCAACATCTTCTCGCTGAATGCACAGCGCAACACCTCCACGACGCAGAACGCCCTGTCGACCTCGATGCAGCGCCTGTCTTCTGGCCTGCGCGTCAACAGCGCCAAGGACGACGCCGCCGGCCTCGCGATCGCCGAGCGCATGAACGCTCAAGTTCGCGGCATGAACGTCGCCGCCCGCAATGCCAACGACGGCATCTCGCTGGCACAGACCGCTGAAGGCGCTCTGGGCAAGGTGAGCGATGCTCTTCAGCGTATGCGTGAACTGGCCGTGCAATCGGCCAACGGCACCAACAACTCGGACGACCGCGACAACCTCGACGCTGAATACCAGCAGCTCAAGTCCGAAGTGAGCCGTGTCATCGACGGTGCCAAGTTCAACGACCAGGCTTTGCTGACCGGCGGTTCGACCTTCACCTTCCAGGTGGGTGCTGGCACGGACACGACCGACACCATCGACGTGACGGTGACCGACCAGAGCGCCCTGTCGGGCACGCTGGGTGCCATCACCGGCGCCGACGGCACGCTCGCCACGGCGGAAATCACCGCCCTGGACACCGCCATCAGCGATGTCACGACCGCTCGCGCCGACTTCGGCGCCGTGCAGAACCGCTTCGACTCGGTGATCGCCAACCTGGCGGTGTCGTCGGAGAACCTGTCGGCCGCCCGCGGCCGGATCATGGACGCTGACTTCGCATCGGAAACGATGAACCTGTCGCGTGCACAGATCCTGCAGCAAGCTGGTACCGCGATGATTTCGCAAGCCAACCAGCTGCCGCAGCAAGTTCTGTCGCTGCTGCGCTGATCGAGACGAAGGGTGGGGCGCTTCGGCGGCCCGCTCTTCTCTCTGTCTGCGACGCCCTGTTCCA
>NZ_DASSRA010000253.1:0-6458 GCF_035702065.1 Rhizobacter sp. | reverse complement strand
GTGAGGCCGTGCGCCAGCAGCAGACCGACCAGAAGGACGCACAGGATGCGCGTCTGCAATGAACGAGGCCAGTTCATGCCGGGTGCACCGCCTCGCTGAACACATAGCCCTCGTTGCGCACCGTCTTGATGTAGCGCGGCTCGCGCACTCCGTCGCCCAGGCGCTGGCGCAGGCGGCTGACCAGCAGGTCGATGGAGCGGTCGAAGACCTCGGCCTCGCGGCCTTGCGTGAGGTTGAGCAGCTGGTCGCGCGTGAGCACGCGCTGCGGGTGCGAGACCAGCACGCGCAGCAGCCGGTACTCGGCGCCCGAGAGGGCGACGACCGCGCCGCCCGCGTCGAGCAGGTGGCGCGCGGTGGTGTCGAGCCGCCAGTCGCCGAAGGCCAGCACGCGCGAGGGCTCCTGCGCCGCCAGGTTGGGCGGCAGCATGCGCGTGCGGCGCAGCACGGCGTGGATGCGCGCCAGCAGCTCGCGGGCGGCGAAGGGCTTGGTGAGGTAGTCGTCAGCGCCCAGCTCCAGGCCGAGGATGCGGTCGGCCTCGTCGCTGCGCGCGGTGAGCATCACGATGGGCATGTGTGGCTGGCCGGGGCTGCGCAGCTCGCGGCACAGCGCGATGCCGTCGGTGCCGGGCAGCATGAGGTCGAGCACCACCAGGTCGATGCGGCGCGAGGCCAGCACGGCGCGCATCTCGCGGCCGTCGGCGGCCACGCTGGCCTGCAGGCCCTGGCGGCGCAGGTACTCGGCGGTGAGTTCGCGGATGTCGGCGTCGTCGTCGACGATGAGCACGTGGTCGGCGGCAGCGGTCATGGGATGGGATTGTGGGCAGGCCGGGCAGGGCGCGCTGGGCTGGTTTGTATCCCAAGTTGTCTGGCGGCGGGGCCGACACCTGGCGCGACGAAAAGGCGCGTGGCGAACACATCGCCGACACCTGCGCTGCCTGTAATGCGGGCTCCTCCCAACCGACCAACGAGGCCCGCCATGATGAAACTGCATCCGATCCTCTTCACGCTCGTCGCCGGCTCCGCGCTGGCGCAGGGCCACGACGCGCCGCTCGGCCGCTGGCTCACCGAGAGCGGCAACCTCGAAGTCGAGATCGCGCCCTGCGCCGAGCCGCCGGCCGGCACGCTGTGCGGCAAGGTCGTGCGCGTGCTGGCCAACCGCTCGATGAGCGCGCCAGGGCAGGAGATGCAGCCTGCCGACACGCGGCCGGCGCTGGGCATGACGCTGCTGTCCGGCCTCACAGCCAGCGGCGAAGGCGAATACCGCGGCACGATCTACAACCGCGAGAACGCCAAGCACTACAGCGTGAAGCTCACGCCCGTCGAACCAGCCCAGCTGCTGGTGCGCGGCTATGTGGGTCTGCCGCTGTTCGGCAAGACGCAGGTGTGGCGGCGGCCGTTGCCGGAGGTGGCAGCCGAGGCCGCTTCGGGGGCCACCCGGTGAGTTCGCCGCTGCTCGCCTTCTCGGCCGGCGTGCTGACCATCGCTGCGCCCTGCGTGCTGCCCATGCTGCCCATCGTGCTGGGCGCGTCGGTGGCCTCGCAGCAGCGCACACGTCCGCTCTTCATCGCGCTGGGCTTTGCGCTCGCCTTTGCGGCGGCAGTGCTGGTGTTCTCCAGCCTCACGAGCGTGCTGGGCCTGTCGCCACAGGCGCTGCGCAACGCGGCGGCGGGGCTGCTGCTGGGCTTTGGCCTGCTGATGGTGTGGCCGGCGCTGTACCACCGGCTGAGCCTGCGTGCGAGCGGTGCGCTCAGCGGCGTCGCGGCCTGGGCACCGGCCGAGAAGCTGCGCGACGGCCCGCTCGGCGGCTTGCTGCTGGGCGCGAGCCTGGGCCTGGTGTGGACGCCATGCGCCGGGCCGGTGCTTGCGTCCATCCTCACCCTCATTGCCACCGAGCCGGCCTCGGGCCGCGCGGCGCTCCTGCTCGTCGCCTACTCGCTGGGCGCGGCGCTGCCCATGCTGCTGATCGCCTACGGCGGCCAGGTCGCCAGTGCCTGGGTGCGCCGCCTCGCCGGCAGCCTGCAGCGGCTGCAGCAGGGCTTCGGCGTGGTGATCGTGGGCGTGGCGCTGGCGCTGCTGTTCCAGCTCGATGGTGTGTTCACGGTGTGGCTGGCGGACCTGTACCCGCGCTTCGCCACCGGTCTTTGATTCAACGAAAGGAAGATGACATGGATTCCCGACTCTCTCGCCGCCACCTGCTGCAGGCGATGGCCGGTGCCGCGGCGGTGGCCGCGCTGCCTGCGGTGCGCGCCGCCACCCCGCAGCTGCCCGACTTCGGCGCCGCGCCCGAGTTCAGCGGCATCGAGCGCTGGCTCAATTCCGACGCGCTCACGATGGCCGGCCTGCGCGGCCGCGTGGTGATGGTCGACTTCTGGACCTTTGGCTGCATCAATTGCCAGCGCACCCTGCCCTTCGTGAACCGCTGGGCCGAGACGTACACGCCGCAGGGCCTCACCGTCGTCGGCGTGCACACACCCGAGTTCCCCTTCGAACGCCCGGCCGACGCGGTGGCCACGGCGATGAAGCGCCTGGGCGTCCGCCACCCGGTGGCGCAGGACAACCGCTACGCCACCTGGAAGGCGTACGCCAACCAGTACTGGCCGGCCACCTACCTGGTCGATGCGCAGGGCCGCATCCGCTACAAGCACTTCGGCGAGGGCGAGTACGAGCGCACGGAGGGCGTGATCCGCACGCTGCTGGCGCAACGCTAGTTCTTGAGCCGGTACCCGGTGCGGAACATCCAGGTCACCACCGCCATGCACACCAGCAGGAAGCCGCCGGTGGCGGCGAGGCTCCAGCCCACGCCCACGTCGGCGCTGTCGAAGAAGGCCCAGCGGAAGCCATCGATCAGGTAGACCACCGGGTTGAACAGCGTCACCGTGCGCCACAGCGGCGGCAGCATGTCGATGGAGTAGAACGCACCGCCCAGGAAGGTGAGCGGCGTGATCACCAGCATGGGAATGAGCTGCAACTGCTCGAAGCCCTTGGCCCACACGCCGATGATGAAGCCGAACAGGCTGAAGGTGACGGCGGTGAGCACGAGAAAGGCCACCATCCACACCGGGTGCGCAATGTGCAGCGGCACGAAGAAGGCCGCGGTGAGCAGGATCACCAGCCCCAGGATGATGGACTTGGTGGCCGCCGCGCCCACGTAGGCGATGACGAGCTCCAGGGACGACACCGGCGCCGACAGGATCTCGTAGATGGTGCCGGTGAAGCGCGGGAAGTAGATGCCGAACGAGGCGTTCGACAGGCTCTGCGTGAACAGCGACAGCATGATCAGCCCCGGCACGATGAAGGCGCCGTAGGCCACGCCGTTCACGTCCTGCATGCGCGAGCCGATGGCCGCGCCGAACACCACGAAGTAGAGCGAGGTGGTGATGACGGGCGTGACCAGGCTCTGCCCCACGGTGCGCATGAAGCGCGCCATCTCGAAGCGGTAGATGGCCCAGACGCCGTAGCGGTTGAAACCCATGCTGCTGCTCATGCCGTGGCCTCCGTCTTCTCATGCACGAGGCTCACGAAGATGTCTTCGAGCGAGCTCTGCTGCGTGTTCACGTCCTTGAAGCCGATGCCGAGTTCGCCCAGGCGGCGCAGCACCGGCGCCACGCCAGCATGGGTGTCGGCCGCGTCGAACTCGCGCTGCAGCGTGTGGCCGCCCGGCTTGAGCGCGAGGCCCAGCGCGGCCACTTCGGCCGGCAGCTCGGTCATCGGGTGCTCCAGCTCGATGGTGAGCTGCTTCTTGCCCAGCTTCTTCATCAGTGCGGCCTTCTCTTCCACCAGGATCAGCTCGCCCTTGCGGATGACACCGATGCGGTCGGCCATCTCCTCGGCCTCTTCGATGTAGTGGGTGGTGAGGATGATGGTCACGCCGCCGTCGCGCAGGCGGCGCACCATCTCCCACATGTCGCGGCGCAGCTCCACGTCGACGCCGGCGGTGGGCTCGTCGAGGAACAGGATCTCGGGCTCGTGCGACAGCGCCTTGGCGATCATCACGCGGCGCTTCATGCCGCCCGAGAGCGCCATGATCCGCTCGTGGCGCTTCTCCCACAGCGACAGCTCGCGCAGCACCTTCTCGATGTGCGCCGGGTTGGGCGGCTTGCCGAAGAGCCCGCGGCTGAAGCTCACGGTGGCCCACACGGTCTCGAAGGCGTCGGTGGCCAGCTCCTGCGGCACCAGGCCGATCTGGGTGCGGGTGACGCGGTAGTCGCGCACGATGTCGTGGCCTGCGACCGTCACGCTGCCCGAGCTGCCGGTGACGATGCCGCAGACGATGGAGATCAGCGTGGTCTTGCCCGCGCCGTTGGGCCCAAGCAGGGCGAAGATCTCGCCGCGGCGGATGGCGAGGTCCACGCGCTTGAGGGCCTGGAAGCCACCGGCGTAGGTCTTGGTCAGGCCTTCGATCGATACCGCGGCTGAACTGTCGTGGAGGGCTGGGGGCATGCGTGTCGCTCGTCGGTCTGCAAGCCGCGCATGGTAGGAGGAAGCGGCACTTCTTGCTGGTGGCACCAGCTGTCAGCAGTGCCTACTTCCAGGCGAAGGCCGGCTGGTCGAAATGCGCCACGCGTGTTGCGCGTCCGGCGATGCACACCTCGCGGAACTGGTAGAGCAGGGCGGCGGTGGGCGCGGCGATCCAGTCGCGGCCCACGGGCATGCGCAGCACGGCATGCTCGCTGTGCGCACTGCGGTCGAGCAGCGGCGCGTCGCTGCGCATGAACTCGGCGATGGGGATGCGGTGCACGCTGGCCACCTCGTCGGGGTTGGGCGCCAGCTCGCGCGCCGCGCCCGCCCACACCACCACCGGGGTAATGACGAAGCCCGAACGCGTCACGTAGTCGTCGAGCTGGCCGAGGATGGCGTGTGCGTCCAGCCGCAGGTCCACCTCTTCGGCCATCTCGCGCAGCGCGGCCTGTTCCGGCGTTTCGCCTGCGTCGATGCGGCCACCCGGCAGCGCCCACTGGCCGGCGTGGCGGCGCAGCGTGTGGGCGCGCCGCGTGAGCAGCAGGGCGGCCTCGGTGCTCCAGCCCGCATGCCGGGGAAAGCCCGCCAGCTCGGCTCCGTGACCTTCGTCGACGACGGCCATGGCGACGGCCGCGGTGTGGGGCGCGGCGCCACCTGCTGATGCAGCCTGCCGTTCGAACGCCCGCAGGTGGCTCTCGATGAGCGCACGGAGTTGGTTGTCTCGGGTCAGGGGGCCATCCATGCCGGGACTGTAGTGATTTCGCCCTCCTCCTGCGGACAGGCCAGTGACCAGCGGGCCGAGCGTCCGGCGTGGCAGCCGGCATTTGCGGTGCGGGTTAACCCGCAGCCACACGACCATCCTGTACAAGATCGTTTGCCTGCGCTGCCGAATGATGGCCCTTTGCCGTTGCAGAGCGGGCGCCTTGCGGCCCCGAGACCCCAGCCATGGATTTGCAGTTCGCCTCCGAGACCCGCTCCCGCACCGCTTCGCGCCTGCCCGCCCGGGTGGCCCATCCCTTCGGGCGCATGCACCTGGTGCGCGATGGCTTTCTCTACGCTGGGCTGGTGGCCGGCGTGAAGAGCCAGCGCCATTCGACCCTCATCTACCTGTCGCTGGACGGCAGCGAGTTCACCGTCGAATCGGGTGGCGAGCGGCATCGCGCGGCGGCCATGCTGGTAGGCCCCGGTGTGCACAAGTGCCTGCAGGGAGGCGCCGCGCCGCTGATGTGCCTCGACATCTTCCCAACCCACCGCAGCTACCGCGTGTTCGCGCACGCCCACCCCGCCATCCAGCCCTGGCCGCGGGAGCATTTCTGCAGCATCGTCGACGAGCTGCATGCCTTTCACGACGGGAGCATGGGCCTCAGCGCAGCCGACCGCCTTCACGGCCAGCTGGTGGCCCTGGCGGAAGAACGCATGCCGCCGCTCAAACCGATCGATGCGCGTGTGCGAGAGGTGATGCGCCTGCTGCGCGAGAGCCACCACCGCAGCATGGAGGAACTGGCCGAGGCGGTGTGCCTGTCGAAGGACTGGCTGGTGCACCTGTTCCAACGCGAGGCGGGCATCTCTCTGCGCAAGTTCGAGCAGGCGCTCAAGCTGCAGGCTGCGGCCACCTACGTGAACCGAGGCGTGAGCATGACCGAGGTGGCGGCGAATGCCGGCTTCGCCGACTCGGCGCATTTCTCCAAGCTGTGGAAGCAGCACTTCGGCTTCCCGCCACGGCGCCTTTTCGTGGGCACCGACCTCATCACCGTCGACCCGCTGCCCTGGCCGAGCTGCATCCAGCGCTGAGCTCGCCACGGTCGCGCCCGCTTCTTGTACGAGAGCGGTAGCGACTAACCCGACAGACGCACGGACGACCTCGCCAAGCGCGCAGGCCTCACCCTAGACTGGCTGCAATGTGAACTGCATCACGCCGATGCACGCGGCACACCGCGTGCGGTGATGCCATGACGCGCGGCGTCGCACACCTCTTCACCCAAAAGCAGACCACAGGAGAC
>NZ_DASSRA010000252.1:0-18106 GCF_035702065.1 Rhizobacter sp. | reverse complement strand
GTCGGCCGGCTTGTAGAAGGGGATGCCGGCGGCGATCTGCTCGTCGCTCACCGGGATGTTGAAGCGGTCGCGGAAGCTCTTGATGTCGTCGTCGGTGAGCTTCTTGGTCTGGTGCGCGGTGTTCTTGGCCTCGCCGCTCTTGCCCATGCCGTAGCCCTTGACCGTCTTGATCAGCAGCACGGTGGGCTGGCCCTTGTGGTTGACGGCGCGGTGGTAAGCCGCGTAGACCTTCTGCGGGTCGTGGCCGCCGCGCTGCAGGCGCCAGATGTCGTCGTCGCTCATCTTGGCCACCATCTCCAGCAGCTTGGGGTGCTGGCCGAAGAAGTGCTGGCGGACGAAGGCGCCGTCGTTGGCCTTCATGGCCTGATAGTCGCCATCGACCGTGTCCATCATCACCTTGCGCAGGATCTCTTCCTTGTCGCGCGCCAGCAGCGGGTCCCAGTAGCTGCCCCACAGCAGCTTGATGACGTTCCAGCCCGAGCCGCGGAACTCGCCTTCGAGCTCCTGGATGATCTTGCCGTTGCCGCGCACCGGGCCGTCGAGGCGCTGCAGGTTGCAATTGACGACGAAGATCAGGTTGTCGAGCTTCTCGCGCGCCGCCAGGCCGATGGCGCCCAGCGATTCGGGCTCATCCATCTCGCCATCGCCCAGGAAGGCCCAGACCTTGCGGTTCTCGGTGTTGGCGATGCCGCGGGCGTGCAGGTACTTCAGGAAGCGCGCTTGGTAGATCGCCATCAGTGGGCCGAGGCCCATGCTGACCGTGGGGAACTGCCAGAACTCGGGCATCAGCTTCGGGTGCGGGTAGCTGGAGAGGCCCTTGCCGCCCACCTCTTGCCGGAAGTTGAGCAGCTGCTCTTCGGTGATGCGCCCTTCGAGGAAGGCCCGCGCATAGACGCCGGGTGACGAGTGGCCCTGGATGTAGAGCAGATCGCCGCCATGGCCTTCACTCTCGGCATGCCAGAAGTGGTTGAAGCCCGCGCCGAACATGGTGGCCAGCGAGGCGAAGGACGAGATGTGCCCACCCAGGTCGCCGCCATCGGCGGGATGCAGGCGGTTCGCCTTGACCACCATCGCCATCGCGTTCCAGCGCATGTAGGCGCGCAGGCGCTCCTCGATCTCGATGTTGCCGGGGCTGCGCTCTTCCTGGTCCGGCGGGATGGTGTTGACGTAGGCCGTGCGGGCCGAGAACGGCATGTCGATGCCGGCTTGCCGCGCGTGGTTGATCAGTTCTTCGAGCAGGAAGTGGGCGCGCTCGCCACCTTCGGCCTGGATCACGGCGGAGAGGGCATCGAGCCACTCTCGGGTTTCTTGCGAATCGGCGTCGTTGGCGGCCGCGCCCAGAAAAGCCTCAGGCATTGCAGACATGCTTGTCTCCTATGTGTGCTGTGTGAACTTGCGCGGCAGTGTCCCACAAGATCACGTTTTTTCAAATAGCGCGAACTGTTTTCATAATGCGCAATCGCCATTTCGCGTGATGCCTCGGGATGCTCACGGTGCCGTCCTCTGCACTCCCCGTTTGATAATTCAATCCATGTCCTTGCCCACCGCCCCTGCCTCGCCCCGCCACCCTCTTTCTGCGAGGGTTCAGCGCCTGCTGGGGAGCTGGTGGCGGCGCCAGTCGCCTGCCCGCCAGGACCGCTTCGCCACGCTGGGGCCGCTGGTCTCGGTGCTGCTGTTTCTCGCCGCCATCATTTCCGCGTTCTGGTACCTGCGCAACGAGGAATTCGAGCGCGAACAGGAGTCGGTCAAGCGCGACACCGAGATCGCCCAGCAGCAGATCCGCCTGCGCCTGATCGAGAACCAGGAACAGCTCGTGCGCATCGCGCGGGAGATCGTCACCCGCACCATCGACCAGGACGAGTTCCTCGGCCAGGCGGCGAGCTTCACGCGCGAGCGGCCCGAGATCACCAACCTGATCTGGGTGACCAGCAGCGGTTCGCGCCGCGCCAGCTACTCCACGCTGATGGCACAAGCCGAGCTGGGCATGCCGGTGGCCGAGATCGGCCGCTCGCTGCCCGAGGCGCCGAACTCCGATCCGCTCGACGCATTCAAGGCGGCGCGCGAACTGCGGCTGCCCGTGTACTCGCGCACCTTCGCCGACTCCTACGGCAACACCGTCTTCCAGGTGCACGTGCCGCTGCTCGATCGCAGCGCCTTCTCCGGCTCGCTGATCGCCGAGTACTCGATCGACTCGCTGGTGCGCTACTTCATCCCCACCGAAGTGGCACGCCGGCACACCATGACGCTGCTCGACGCGCAGGAGAAGGTGGTCGCCAGCACGCTGGCCGTGACGCCCGGCCAGCCCGCCAAGCCCGCGTCCATCCTGTATGACGTACCGCTCGCCCCGGCGAGCAACGGCCTGGTGCTGCGCGGCCAGGGGCACCGCACCTCCATTGGCCTGATCAGCAACACGCTGTTCTGGATGGTCTCGGCGCTCTCCGTGCTCACCGTGTGGATGCTGCTTGGCACCTGGCGCCACATGCGCCGTCGCATGCAGATGCAGAACGCGCTGGTGTCGGAGACCAACTTTCGCCGCGCGATGGAGAACTCCATGCTCACCGGCATGCGCGCCATGGACATCGAAGGCCGCATCACCTACGTGAACCCGGCCTTCTGCGCGATGACGGGCTTCAGCGAGTCCGAACTCATCGGCCGCATGTCGCCCTTCCCCCACTGGCCGCCCGACCGCTACGAAGAGAACAACCGCCTGCTGCAGCAGGAGCTGCAGGGCCGCAGCCCGGCCGGCGGCATCGAGGTGAAGGCCATGCGCAAGGACGGCACGCTGTTCGACGCGCGCATGTACGTCTCGCCGCTGATCGACCCCAAGGGCATGCAGACCGGCTGGATGACCTCCATGACCAACATCACCGAGGCCAAGCGCGTGCGCGACCAGCTCTCGGCCTCGCACGAGCGTTTCACCACCGTGCTGGAAGGGCTCGACGCCGCGGTGTCCGTGCTCTCGGTGCAGCAGGGCGAGCTGTTGTTCGCCAACCGCTCCTACCGCCTGTGGTTCGGCGCCGATGCGCGCGGCCACGGCCTGCTGGCCGGCGGTGACCCGGGCCTGCCGATGATTGCCGACCTGGGCGACTCGGTCGACAGCTTCGGCGGCCTGCCCACGCAGGAGCTCACCGAGGCCGGCTCCGACCCGCGCGAGGTGTACATCGAATCGCTGGAGAAGTGGTTCGACGTGCGCGCGCGCTACCTGCAGTGGACCGACGGCCGGCTCGCGCAGATGCTGATCGCCACCGACGTGACGGGCCGCCGCCATGCCGAGTTGCAGGCCGCGCAGCAGGCCGAGAAGGCCCAGGTCACCAGCCGCCTGGTGACCATGGGCGAGATGGCCTCGTCGGTGGCCCATGAACTGAACCAGCCGCTCACCGCCATCACCAACTACTGCAACGGCATGGTCTCGCGCGTGAAGGCCGACGCCATCGGCAAGGACGACCTGGTCGCCGCCCTGGAGAAGACAGCCAAGCAGGCCGACCGTGCCGCGCAGATCATCCGCCGCATCCGCGCCTTCGTGAAGCGCAGCGAGCCGCAGCGCCAGGCCGCGCAGGCCCGCAACATCGTCGACGATGCGGTCGACCTGGCCGGCATCGAGCTGCGCCGGCGCAACGTGTCCATCCACGTCTACGTGGCGCAGCGGCTGCCCGTGCTGATGGTCGACCCCATCCTGATCGAACAGGTGGTGCTCAACCTGCTCAAGAACTCGGCCGAGGCCATCGACATGGCGGGCCTGCCGCCTGCGCGGCGCAACATCGAGCTGCGCGTGGTGCCCAAGCACACGCCCGAGGAAGGTGGCGTGATCGAGTTCAGCGTCACCGACACCGGCCCCGGTTTGAAAGAAGAAGTCATCTCGCGCTTGTACGAAGCGTTCTTCTCGACCAAGGTCGAAGGCCTGGGCATCGGCCTCTCGTTGTGCCGCTCCATCATCGAGAGCCACAGAGGCCGGATCAGAGCGCAGAACCTCTACAATGGCGACCTCGCTGTCGGCTGCCGTTTTACCTTTACGCTCCCAGTCGAAACCGCGAAATCAACTGGCCTCGAACCGGCCATGACATGAGACAGCACACATGAGCTTGATTCCGAAGAAGGGCACCGTCTACGTGGTCGATGACGACGAGGCGGTGCGAGACTCCTTGCAATGGCTGCTCGAAGGCAAGGACTACCGCGTCAAGTGCTTCGACTCTTCCGAATCATTCCTCTCCCGCTTCGACCCGCGTGAAGTGGCCTGCCTGATCGCCGACATCCGCATGGACGGCATGAGCGGCCTGGAGTTGCAAGACCGTCTTCTGGAACGCAAATCGCCTCTTCCCGTGGTATTTATCACGGGCCATGGCGATGTGCCGATGGCCGTGAGCACCATGAAGAAGGGTGCGATGGACTTCATCGAGAAGCCCTTCAAGGAAGAAGAGCTGCTCAACCTCGTGGAGCGCATGCTCGACCAGGCCCGCAGCGCCTTTTCGCACCATCAAGAGGCCGCCAGCCGCGACGCCCTGCTGTCGCGCCTGACCACCCGTGAATCGCAGGTGCTCGAGCGCATCGTCGCCGGCCGCCTCAACAAGCAGATCGCCGACGACCTGGGCATCAGCATCAAGACGGTGGAGGCGCACCGCGCCAACATCATGGAGAAGCTCAACGCCAACACCGTGGCCGATCTGCTCAAGATCGCGCTCGGCGCCCAGTCGAAAGCCTGAGGCAACACATCCCCTGAAGGGCCGCTCTCGCAGCGGCCCTTTTTCCTTTCCAAGGACCGTTCATGACTGCTCAACTCATCGATGGCAACGCCCTTGCCAAGAAGATCCGCGCCGAGGTGGCCGAGCGCGCCGCCGCGCTCACCGCCCAGGGCCACCGGCCGGGCCTGGCCGTGATCCTGGTCGGCGACGACCCGGCCAGCCAGGTCTACGTGAGCCACAAGGTCAAGGACTGCGAAGGCAGCGGCGTTCGCTCGGTGCTCGACCGCTACCCTGGCGACATGCCCGAGGCCAGGCTGCTCGCCCGCATCGCCGAGCTCAACGCCGACCCGACCATCCACGGCATCCTGGTGCAGATGCCCGTGCCCAAGCACATCGACCCGCAGAAGGTCATCGCCGCCATCGCGCCCGAGAAAGACGTCGACGGCTTCTCGGTGCTCAGCGCCGGCGCGCTGGCCAGCGGCCTGCCGGGCTTCAAGTCGTGCACACCCTACGGCTGCATGAAGCTGATCGAGACCACCGGCATCACGCTGCGCGGCAAGCACGCGGTGGTGATCGGCCGCAGCAACACCGTGGGCAAGCCCATGGCGCAGTTGCTCTTGCAAGCCAACGCCACCGTCACCATCTGCCACAGTGCGACGGCCGATCTGGGTCTCCACACGCGGCAAGCCGACGTGGTGGTGGCCGCAGTGGGCCGGCGCAATACCTTGACGGCCGACATGGTGAAGCCGGGGGCCGTCATCATCGATGTGGGCATGAACCGCAATGACGAAGGCAAGCTGTGTGGCGACGTGGACTTTGCCGGCGTCTCGCAGGTGGCGGGCTTCATCACACCCGTGCCGGGTGGCGTGGGCCCGATGACCCGCGCCATGCTGCTCGTCAACACCATCGAAGCCGCGGAACGCGTCGCCGCCAACTGACTCTCAGCATCCCATGAGCAACCCCCTCCTCGCGTTCGACGGCCTGCCCCACTTTGCCGAGATCCGGCCCGAACACGTGGGGCCGGCGGTGACCCAGTTGCTGGCCGAGGCCGACGCCGCGCTGGAGCGCGTCACCGGCAACGAGGTTCCTGCCGACTACGACGCCATGTCGGCTGTGCTCGACGTGGCCACCGAACGCCTGGGCACCGCCTGGGGCGCCGTGGCGCACCTGAACCACGTGGCCGACAACCCCGAGCTGCGTGCCGCCTACAACGAGAACCTGCCCAAGGTCACCGAGTTCCACACGCGTCTGGGTGCGGACGAGCGCCTGTACGCCAAGTACAAGGCCATCCACAACAGCCCCGCCGCAGCCAAGCTGAATCCGGCACGGCGCCAGGCACTGTCGAATGCCATGCGCGACTTCGTGCTGTCGGGTGCCGAACTGCAAGGTGCGGCCCGCGAGCGCTATGCGCAGATCCAGGAACGCCAGGCCGCGCTGTCGCAGAGCTACTCCGAGCACGTGATGGACGCGACCGATGGCTATTCGCTCTACGTGAGCGAGGCCGAGCTGGCTGGCGTGCCGGCCGACGCCAAGGAGGCCGCACGCGCTGCGGCCGAGGCTGACGGCAAGCCCGGCAACTACAAGCTCACGCTGCACTTCCCGAGCTACTTCCCCGTCATCCAGTACGGCGAGAACCGCGCGCTGCGCGAAAAGCTCTACACCGCCTACGCCACGCGTGCGAGCGAGCTGGGCAAGGCCGAGCACGACAACAGCGCCGCGATGCGCGAGCTGCTGGCCCTGCGCCAGGAAGAGGCCGAACTGCTCGGATACCGCAACTACGCCGAGGTGTCGATGGTGCCCAAGATGGCCGACTCGCCCCAGCAGGTGACCGACTTCCTGCGCGACCTGTCTCGCCGCGCCCGGCCCTACGCCGAGAAGGACCTGGCCGAGTTGCGCGAGTTCGCGCGCACCGAACTCGGCCTGCCCGAGCTGCAGTCGTGGGATCTGCCCTTCGCCAGCGAGAAGCTCAAGGAAGCGCGCTACGCCTTCAGTGACCAGGAGGTGAAGACCTATTTCACCGAGACCAAGGTGCTCTCCGGCCTGTTCCGCATCATCGAGACGCTGTTCGAGGTGAGCATCCGCCCGGACACGGCCGAGGTGTGGCACCCGAGCGTGCGCTTCTTCCGCATCGAACGGGCCGGCCAGTTGGTCGGTCAGTTCTACCTCGACCCCTACGCCCGCACCGGCAAGCGCCCCGGCGCGTGGATGGACGACGTACGCGGCCGCTGGGCCCGCCCCGAGGGCCGCACACAGACGCCTGTGGCGCACCTGGTTTGCAACTTCACCCCGCCCGCCGACGGCAAGCCGGCGCTGCTCACGCACGACGAAGTCACCACCCTCTTCCACGAGTTCGGTCACGGTCTGCACCACATGCTCACGCAAGTGAGCGACATGGGCGTGGCCGGCATCTCCGGCGTGGAGTGGGACGCGGTCGAGCTGCCCAGCCAGTTCATGGAGAACTTCTGCTGGGAGTGGGAGGTGCTCAAGCACCTGACCGCCCATGTGGACACCGGCGAGGCCCTGCCCCGTGCCCTGTACGACAAGATGCTGGCCGCCAAGAACTTCCAGAGCGGGCTGCAGACGCTGCGCCAGATCGAGTTCTCGCTGTTCGACATGCGCCTGCATGCCGAGCCCGGCAGCGAAGGCCGCATCCAGCAGATCGCCGACGAGGTGCGCAACGAGGTGGCCGTCTTCACGCCACCGGCTTTCAATCGCTTCCAGCACTCGTTCTCGCACATCTTTGCCGGCGGCTACGCGGCGGGCTACTACAGCTACAAGTGGGCCGAGGTGCTGAGCGCCGACGCCTGGAGCGCCTTCGAAGAGACCGGCACGCTCAACCCCGACACCGGCCGGCGCTACCGCGAAGCCATCCTGGAGGCCGGCGGCAGCCGCCCGGCCATGGAGAGCTTCAAGGCCTTCCGCGGCCGCGAGCCACGAATTGACGCACTTTTGCGGCACCAGGGCATGGCCTGATGCATAGAATTTGCTGCGCTGGCAGCATCGACCTGCCCTCTGGAGTACCCCACATGACCCAACGCAAACACACCGTCCTCAGCCTGGCCGTGTCCGTGGCCGCCGCCTCGCTGCTCACCGCGGTGCCGGCTCATGCGCTGTACAAGGTGATCGGGCCGGACGGCAAGGTGACCTACACCGACCAGCCCTCGGTGAGCCCAGAGAACAAGGTGCAGGCCGTGGGTACACGCGGCGGCGTGAGCAACGATGCGTCACTGCCCTTCGAGTTGCGCCAGGTGGTGCAGCGCTACCCCGTCACGCTCTACGTGGCGGCCGATTGCCAACCCTGCGACTCGGGCCGCCAGTTCCTGCGTCAACGCGGCGTGCCCTTCGCCGAGAAGCTCGTCAGCACCGCCGACGACAGCAACGCACTGCAGCAGCTCACCGGCTCGACCAACCTGCCGTCGATGACGGTCGGCGCCCAGGTCGTGCGCGGCTGGCAACGCGAGAACTGGGCTTCGTACCTCGACGCCGCCGGTTACCCCAAGGAGTCGCGCCTGCCGGCCAACTTCCCGCAGGGCAAGGCCGAGCCGCTGACGGAGGCCAAGCAACAGCAGAACGCACCGGTGGCCCGCCCGGCACCGTCGCCGCAGCCTTCCACGCAGGCGGAACCGCCGCCCGCCCCGCCGACCACCGGCATCCGCTTCTGATCGACGCAGCTCAGGCGTGGCCCACGTGCCGCGCCTGCCAGCTGCCCGCGCCCACGGCTGCGCCCATCAGCCAGAACAGAGTCGACGCGCCGATCGCCGCGCCCAGCGCGCCGAACAGCAAAGGCATCAAGGCACTGCTGGCGTTGATGGTCATGGACCGCAACGCGATGGCCTCGCCATGGCGGTCGCTCGGCGTCAGGTGGTGCAGCGTGGTCATGACCATCGGGTTCACCGTCCCCAGCGCCAGGCCGAGCACGGTGGCGCACACCGCCATCAGCCAGGCGGAGTGCACCAGCGGGTAGACCGCGAACACCGTGGTCGTCACGAGCATCGCACCCACCAGCACCTGGTGCGCGCGCAGGCGGTGTGACAAGAACGGGATGGCAAAGCGCACCCCCGCGACGGCGGCCGCAAACGCCCCCAGGATGAGGCCGATGGCCGACGCGCTGAAGCCGCGCTCGTGCCCCACCACCGGCACCACGAAGGCGTGCAGATCCCAGCTCGATGACATCAGGAAGTTGACCAGCAGCAGGCGCCCCATGCCCGGCAAGGCGAAGAGCTCCCAGGCCGCACGCCTCTCACCGACCGCCACGGGAGCAGCAGCCTCTTCCACGGGGACTTGACGCGACCACCACAGCGAGGCCAGCGGCAGCAAAGCCAGCGCAACGAAGGCGCCGCGAAAGCCCGTGAGGTCGATCAGCGTGCCCGCCATCACCGGGCCCACCACGTTCGACATCGCCGGCGCGAGGCCCAACCAACTGAAGATGCGCGTCAGCGCCACGCGGTCACCATGCGCCAGCCGGCCCGCCGAACGCTGGATGGCGATCAGCCCGAAGTTGGTTCCAACACCGCACAGCGAGGCGGCCACGCACAGCAGCACGAACTGCGGCCACGTGTCCAGCCAGGTGGACGCCACGGCGAGCAGGCCACCCGCGATCGTCATCGCCACCGCCAGGCGCACCGGTTGGTGATAGCCGTGCCGATCGGCCATGCGGCCGGCATACAGCGACGAGAGCACCGGTGCGGCGGCGAACAAGCCCAGCAGGATGCCCACCGCCCAGGGCGGATGGCCCTTGTTCAAGGCGAGCAGCGGCGCCGCCACCCGCACCCCGGCCATGCACGAATGCAGGCAGATCTGGCCCATGATCAGCGCCAGCAGCGGGCGCGAGAACTGGGCCATCAGACCAGCGCTCGACCGCCCGAAGCTGGGCTGCGCCCCCTCGGGGGGCAGGCGCGGAGCGACGTGGGGGTAGCCATGTCAGGCGTCGGGCTCTCCGGCATCGGCCAGAAGGTCGTCGGCCGGCAACGGCAGCACGAGCTTGGCCTTGGCCTCGGGCAAGGCCTCGACGGAGCGCAGCTCGCGCGCCATCACGCGCGCGCGGGTTTCTGCCTGCGAGATGTTGTTGCTGGCCTCATCGAGCTTCTTCTTGGTCTTGGCCAGCACCTCGCCGAACTTGGCGAACTCGGTCTTCACCGCGCCCAGCACCTCCCACACCTCGACCGAGCGCTTCTCCAGCGCCAGCGTGCGGAAGCCCATCTGCAGGCTGTTGAGCGTGGCCAGCAGCGTGGTGGGGCCTGCAAGCATCACGCGGTACTCGCGCTGCATGGCCTCCATCAGGCCCGGCCGGCGCAGGGCCTCGGCGTACAGGCCTTCGGTGGGCACGAACAGGATGCCGAAGTCGGTGGTGTGCGGTGGCGCCACGTACTTGTCGCGGATCGCGCGGGCCTCGGCGCGCAGCCGTTGCTCGATGGCCTTGGCGGCCGCTTCCGCTGCCACCGCATCGGCGCTGGCCTGGGCATCGAGCAGGCGCTCGTAGTCTTCGCGGGGGACCTTGGCATCGACCGGCAGCCACAGCGGCACGCCATCGGCGCGCTGGCCGGGCAGGCGGATCGCGAACTCCACGCGCGCGCCGCTGCCGGGCACGGTCTCGACGTTGGTGGCGTACTGCTCGGGCGTGAAGACCTGTTCCAGCAGGCCGGCGAGTTGCACTTCGCCGAAGATGCCGCGCGTCTTCACGTTGGTCAGCACACGGTTGAGCGAGCCCACGTCGCGCGCCAGGCCCTGCATCTCGCCCAGGCCCTTGTGCACCTGCTCCAGGCGGTCGGCCACCTGCTTGAAGCTCTCGCCCAGGCGCTGTTCCAGCGTGGCGTGCAGCTTCTCGTCGACGGTGGCGCGCATCTGCTCGAGCTTCTGCTCGTTGCCCTGCTGCAGCACGGTGAGGCGCTGTTCGACGGCACTGCGCACTTCGGCTAGGCGTCGTTCGTTGGCTTCGGACAGCGCACGCAGCTGCTCGTTGAGCGTGTCGGCAAAGCGCTTGAGGCTCTGGTCCTGCGCCTCGCGCGACACCACCGATTGCGCCGTCTGCGCGCTGGCGGTGGACTGCAGCGTGTCGCTCACCGCCTGCTGCATTGCGGCGAGTTGCACGCGGAAGCTGTCGATCTGCTCGTTTTGCAGACGTGCCACGCTGGCCTGTGCGCCGGTGAGCGTCTGCTGGAAGTTGGCGAGCGTGCTGCCCAGCTCTTGCCGCGTGCCCTGGGCGCTGCGGCCCAGCTCGTCGCGCAGCTCACGCTCCAGGCGCTCTGTGGCGCTGCGCAGCTCGGCCTTGATGCTGTCATCCACCGGCGGCCGGCGGAAAGCCAACCAGAGCAGCAACACGAGATTGACGGACAGAAGCGCCGTCGCGATCCACCATGGGGTTTGCATCCGGCGATTGTCTCAGGCGCCCTTGAGCACCTCGGGGTTGAGCGGCGTGGGCGGCTGGCCGGCCTGCGGGCCGAAGCCGAGAGCCGCGATCAGGTTGTCGGCCGCGAGGTTGGACATCGCCAGGCGCGTGGCACGGGTGGCGCTGGCGATGTGCGGTGTGAGCACGACGTTGGGCACCTGCAGCAGCGCGGGGTTGAGCGCCGGCTCGCCTTCGAACACGTCGAGGCCGGCTGCGGCGATCTGCCCAGCGGCCAGGGCTTTCGCGAGCGCAGCATCGTCGACCACGCCGCCGCGGGCGATGTTGGTCAGAGTCGCGGTCGGCTTCATCTGCGCCAACTCGGCTGCACCGATGGCGTGGTGCGATGAGGGCGAGTACGGCACGACGATCACCAGGTGGTCGGACTGGCGCAGCAGTTCGTCTTTCGAGACGTAGCTCGCCTTGCACTCGGCCTCGATCTCTGGCGACAAGCGCGAGCGGTTGCAATAGATCACCTTCATGCCGAAGCCATGCGCGCCGCGGCGGGCGATGGCCTGGCCGATGCGGCCCATGCCGAGGATGCCGAGCGTGGCACCGTGCACATCGCCCCCGACGAACATGTCGACCGACCACTTCTTCCATTCGCCCCGCCGCAGGAAGTGCTCGGACTCGCTGATGCGGCGCGCCGTGGCCATCATGAGCGCGAAGCCGAAGTCGGCGGTGGTCTCGGTGAGCACGTCAGGCGTGTTGGTGCAGAGCACGCCCCGCGCGGTGGCGGCTGGAACATCGAGGTTGTTGAAGCCGACGGCGATGTTGCACACCGCGCGCAGGCTGGGCGTGGCGGCGAGCACGCCATCGTCGATGCGCTCGCTGCCGGTGGTCAGCACGCCGAGCTTGCCCTGCAGGCGCGCGATCAGCTCGTCGCGCGAATAGATCTCGTCGGCGCTGTTGACCTCCACCTCGAAGTGCTCGCGCAAACGCGCGATGACCTCGGGCTGGATGGCCCTCGCCACCAGAACAGCAGGACGGCTCATTCCAGGAACCTCGCGAAAGTTGTGACCGGCTCCCGCTCGGTCTGGAGCGTGTTCTCGACGGCATCAGGCGCGGCATGCCCGAGCGCCATGCCGCACACGAGCATCTCGTCGGGTGACGCGCCGATGGCCGGCAGGATGATGCGGTGGAACTGCGTCCACGCGGCCTGCGGGCAGGTGTCGAGCCCGCGGGCCCGGGCAGCGACCATGATGCTTTGCAGGAACATGCCGTAGTCGAGCCAGCTGCCCTGCTCCATCACGCGGTCGATGGTGAACATGAGGCCGACGGGGGCGTCGAAGAAGGCGTAGTTGCGGCCGTGCTGCTCGTGCATGCGCTCCTTGTCGCCCTTGGCGATGCCCAGCAGCGAGTACAGATCCCATCCCACCTTGCGGCGGCGGTCGATGTAGGGCGCTTGCCACTGGCGCGGATAGTAGGCGTAGGCCTCCTGGTGCTGGGCCGCGACCGCGGGGTCGTCGTACGCCGCGCGCACCGCCTGCGACAGCGAGCGCAGTGCTTCGCCGGTCAGCACATAGACCTTCCACGGCTGGGTGTTGGTGCCCGAGGGAGCGCGCGACGCCACGCGCAAGATGTCCTCGATGGTCTCGCGCGCAACCGGCGTTGGCAGAAAGGCCCGCAGCGAGCGGCGCGAGGTGATGGCCGCGTCCACCGCGGCGGTCTGTTCGGGCGTGGGCTTCAAACCTGCAACTCCTTCAGGGCCTTGAGCAAGGCGGGCGGCAACGCCGTGGGCCGGCGTGTCGCGCGGTCCACGTACACATGGATGAAGTGGCCTCGGGCAGCCGCCAGCGTGGCACCGGCCGCGAAGATGCCGATCTCGTAGCGCACGCTCGACGAACCCAGCTGCGCGACGCGGATCCCAGCCTCGACCATCTGCGGGAACTCGATCGAGGCGAAGTAGTTGCAATGCGTCTCGACCACCAGGCCGATCACCTCGCCCTTGTGGATGTCGAGCGCGCCGGCTTCGATCAGGTAGCGGTTCACCGCCGTGTCGAAGAGGCTGTAGTAGACGACGTTGTTCAGGTGCCCGTAGGCGTCGTTGTCCATCCAGCGCGTGGCCAGGGGGGTGAAGTGTGGGTAGGCATCGCGGCCATCGGGCTGGGGGCGGGTCGGTGTGCTCATGAGCGCCCATTGTTCCACTGCTGCCAGCTGGCCAACGCGTGGCCCAGCGTGTTCACCTGGACCTGCACGGTGGCGGTTATCTCGCGGCCGTAGCCGCCTGCCATCGAGAGGGCCACCGGGATGTGCCGCTCGCGGGCCGCGGCCAGCACGCGCCGGTCGCGCTCGGCCAGGCCTTCGGTGCTGAGCTTGAGGCGGCCGAGGCGGTCGCCTTCATGCGGATCGGCGCCGGCCAGGAAGAAGATCAGTCCGGGCAGCCCGTCGCGATGGCGAAGCCAGAGTTCATCGAGGGCGCCGTCGAGCGCAGCCAGGTACTGCGCATCGCCGCAGCCGTCGGGCAGGTTCACGTCGAGATCGCTAGGCTCCTTGCGGAACGGGAAGTTCTTCTCGCCATGCAGAGACAGCGTGAACACCGTCGGGTCGTCGCGAAAGATGGCGGCAGTTCCGTTGCCCTGGTGCACGTCGAGGTCGATCACGGCGACACGCAGCAGGCGACGGTACAGGCGGTGCCACTCGGCCTGCATGAGGCGCGCAGCCACCGCCACGTCGTTGAAGACGCAATAGCCGCCGCCCTTGTCGGCGCTCGCATGGTGCGTGCCCCCGGCCAGGTTGGCTGCCACGCCGTGGCGGAGCGCGGCGCGTGCCGCCTGGATGGTCGCCCCCACGGAGCGACAGGCGCGCTCGGCCATGCGCTCCGACCAGGGGAAGCCGATCTCGCGCTGATGCGCCGCGCTCAGGTGCCCCTGCAGCACCGCGGCAATGTAGTGCGGTGTGTGGGCCAGAGCCAATTCGCCCTCGCTGGCCGCCAAGGCCTGCTCCAACCGGATGCCCGGCAACTCCGCTGCCACCCGTTCGCGCAGCAGCCGGTACTTCTGCATCGGAAAGCGGTGCCCCTCGGGCAGCTGCAAGACGAAGTGGTCGGCGTAGAAGGCCTGCATGCGAGCAGATTTAGAAGTGCCGCACTAAATTGCTGCATCGCAGCAAATAATGCTTGAAATGTCACGTCGGCTCCGTATACTTCTGGTCATGGTGCAGCGCAACAAATGCTGTGTCAGTCCCCGAATCTAACCATTGGAGATTACTCATCATGCTGACCGCTGAACAAGTCATTGCCGCTCACAAGGCCAACGTCGAAACCCTCTTCGGCCTCACCGGCAAGGCATTCGAGGGCGTCGAGAAGCTGATCGAGCTGAACCTGCAAGTGGCCAAGACCGCTTGGGGCGAAGCCGCCGAGAACACCAAGGCCGCCCTGTCCGT
Organism: Rhizobacter sp.; assembly: GCF_035702065.1. Taxonomy (GTDB): domain Bacteria; phylum Pseudomonadota; class Gammaproteobacteria; order Burkholderiales; family Burkholderiaceae_C; genus Rhizobacter. The sequence goes on along the minus strand of NZ_DASSRA010000252.1, from coordinate 3,664 downwards.
GAAGGACGCGCAAGAGCTGCTGGCCCTGCAAGCCGGCCTGCTGCAACCCGCCGCCGAAAAGGCTGCCGCCTACGGCCGCTATGTCTATGACATCGCTGCCAGCACCAACGCCGACATCGGCAAAGTGGCCGAAGCCACCGCGTCCGACGCCCAGAAGAAGTTCATGGCTCTGGTCGACACCTCGGTGAAGAACGCTCCCGCCGGCACCGAGAACGCCGTGGCGCTGGTCAAGTCGGCCGTGGCCGCTGCCAACAACGCCTACGAGTCCGTGCACAAGGCTGCCAAGCAGGCTGCCGACGTGGCGGAAGCCAACTTCCAGGCCATGACCAGCACCGCCGTCAAGGCCACGCAAGCCGCAACCAAGACCACGCGCGCTGCCTGATCACAAAGTTTTTTGCCACGGGGTTGAACTTCCGATCAGGTTCTTCATCTGAAGAGTTCCACAGGCGATGCCTGTGGTCTCCCTGAAAGGTTGTCTCCTCGGTATCCGCGAATTCTCCATTCAAGATACCTTTTCGGCCCGGTGGCAACACCGGGCCGTTTTGTTTTCAGCGGGTCTTGGCGGCGATGCGCGCCTTGAGGTCGGGCAGCATGGCGACCGCCACGTCGCGGCCCGCCTGGATCGAGCGCTTGCGGGCGGTGAAGTCCGCGCTCGACACGCCTGCCAGCTTGGGCCGCAACACCACGTCGGCCTCGCGAAGCTCGAAACTGTTGATGCTCTTGCCCATGATGGCGAATGTCTGCAGCAGCATGCGCATCGGGTCGCCGGTGGCATTGCCATCGGGAATGGCCGAGATGTCGACGGCAATCACCAGCTCCGCTCCCATCTGCTTGGCAAATCGCACCGGCACCGGCGACACCAAGCCACCATCCACGTACTCGCGCGCGCCGATACGCACAGGGGTGAATACCGCCGGGACGGCGCTGGATGCCCGCACCGCCACGCCCGGGTCGCCGATCTGGAAGAGGATGGGCTGCCCGTTGTCCAGGTCGGTCGCCACGATGCCCAGCGGAACGCGCATGTGCTCGATCGAGCGTCCACCGGTGTTGTCGCGCACGAACTTCGCCAGAGCCTCCCCTCGGATCAGGCCGCGACCAGGGAAGCCCCAGTCTGCAAACGCCGATTCGTCCATGCTGTCGGCCATGGCCGCCAGGGCGGTGCCGTTCTTGCCGGAGGCGTAGAGCGCCGCCACCAAGCTGCCGGCCGAGGTACCGGCCACGCAGTCAACCTTGATGCCGTTTTCTTCCAGAACCTGGATGACACCGATGTGAGCGAACCCCCGCGCCGCGCCGCCACCCAGGGCGAGGCCGATGCGCGGCGGACGGGGCGGAACCAGCACGGGCGCGGAAGCGGTTGCGTCCGGGGGAACGGGAATGGCCACGGGGGGAAGGGTCGGCGGCGGTATCACGGGCGCCGTCTGGCAGGCAGCCAAGACGGCCACGGACAGGCAAACACCCGCCAGGCGCACGGGGCGCCAAAGATTCAAAGGATTCAGCATGGCGGAATTCTAGAAGCCGGCCTACCTCGGCCCCATCGCTTATCCCTCTGCCGCATAAACAACTTACCAAACTGTTCTTTCTATATATATAGACGCTGAATACAGTTCTGCCTTGCTCGCGCGTCGGTGCCGCGAGCCAACCCGGGCATTCCATGGACTTGATAGCGGTACTGAGCGGCTTTGGCGTCGGCGCCATCGTGGGCCTGACGGGCGTCGGCGGAGGCTCGCTGATGACGCCGCTGTTGCTCACGGTCTTCAAGCTGAACCCGGCCGTGGCCATCGGCACCGACCTCTGGTTTGCCGCCATCACCAAAACCTCGGGTTCCGTGGCCCATCACCGGCACGGTCACGTCGACTACAAGATCCTGGGGCTGCTGCTGGCCGGCAGCATCCCGGCGTCCATCGCCACGCTGGCCCTGATGCACTTCACCGGCGTGACCAAGGGCTGGGCCAGCGCGCTCACGTTCTCGCTGGGCATCGCCCTGCTGTTGACGGCCATCACCGTGGCCTACAAGAAGGTGTGGCACCAGTTGGGACTGAAGCTGGAGCGCTGGATCCCCGAATCGCGCAAGCCTGTCTTCACCGTGGCGTCGGGCCTGGTCCTGGGTGTGCTGGTGACGCTCAGCTCCATCGGCGCCGGCGCCATCGGCGCGACGCTGATCCTCTTGCTCTACCCCCGCCTGGAAGCGCGCCGCCTGGTCGGAACCGACATCGCCCATGCCGTGCCGCTGACCTTGGTCGCAGGCATCGGCCACGCGACCCTGGGCCACGTCGACTGGTCGCTACTCGTCGCGCTGCTGGTGGGCTCGATCCCCGGCATCTGGCTGGGTGCCCAACTCACGCGGAAAATGCCCGACCGCCTGGTGCGCGCGCTGCTGTGCGTGTCCCTGGTCACCGCCGGTCTGAAAGTCATTCACTGAGTCTCAACGATGTACCAGTACACCTCCTTCGACACCCAGTTCGTCAAGCAGCGCGCCGCGCAGTTCCGCGACCAGCTGGAGCGCAACCTCGCGGGCAAGCTGAGCGACGACGAGTTCCGGGCCCTGCGCCTGCAGAACGGCTGGTACATCCAGCGCCATGCGCCGATGGCCCGCATCGCCGTGCCCTATGGCGAGCTGAGCAGCACGCAGCTGCGCATGCTGGCTCGCATCGCCCGCGAATACGACCGCGGCTACGCCCACTTCACCACGCGCCAGAACTGCCAGTACAACTGGATTCCGCTGCCCCAATCGGCCGACGTGATGGACCTGCTGGCCTCGGTCTCGATGCACGGCATCCAGACCAGCGGCAACTGCATCCGCAACATCACGAGCGACTGCTTCGCCGGGGTGGCCGCCGACGAGATCGTCGACCCGCGCCCCTACTGCGAGATCCTGCGCCAGTGGAGCACGCTGCATCCCGAGTTCGCCCACCTGCCGCGCAAGTTCAAGATCGCCGTCAGCGGCGCCAAGGAAGACCGCGCCGCCATTGCCTGGCACGACATTGGCCTGCAACTGCTCAAGAACGACCAGGGCGAGGTCGGCTTCAAGGTGCTGGTGGGTGGCGGCATGGGCCGCACACCGGTCATCGGCACGGTGATCAGTGAGTTCCTGCCTTGGCAGCACATCCTCGTGTTCATCGAAGCCATCGTGCGCGTGTACAACCGCTATGGCCGGCGCGACAACATGTACAAGGCGCGCATCAAGATCCTGGTGAAGGCCGAAGGCCAGAAGTTCATCGACGCCGTGGCCGTGGAGTACAAGAACATCCTCGAGCGCGACCTCGACGGCTCGGCCCACATCCTCACGCAAGCGGAAATCGATCGCGTCGCGGCGCACTTCCGGTTGCCCGCCGGCGTGGCACCAATCGCCGGCAGCAAGCTGCACGTGCCCGCCGACGCGCCGGTGTCGTTCAAGCGCTGGACCGAGCGCAACGTGCACAGCCACCAGATCGCCGGCTACCGCGCTGTCACGCTCTCGCTCAAGCGCACCGGCCAGGCCCCGGGCGATGCCACCGACACGCAAATGGAGCTGGCCGCCGACCTGGCCGACAAGTTCAGCAGCGGCGAGTTGCGCGTCTCGCACGACCAGAACCTGGTACTGCCCTGGGTCAAGGAGAGCGACCTCTTCGCCCTGTGGGAAGCGGCGCGTGCCGCCAGCTTCGCCACACCCAACATCGGCCTGCTC
>NZ_DASSRA010000251.1:0-6075 GCF_035702065.1 Rhizobacter sp. | reverse complement strand
GGCAGCTCGCTCCAGGTGGCGCCGCCGTCCTGCGTGTGGCGGATCTGCCCGAAGGCGCCGACCGCCCAGCCCTGACGGGCGTCGGCGAACCACACGTCGAGCAGCGGGTTCTCGGCGCCGCGGTCGCCTTGCTTTGGGTCTGCGGACTGGCGGCCGTCGAGCTGGCGCACCCAGGTCTTGCCCCCATCGGTGGTGGCGATGATCACGCTGTCATGGCCGACGGCCCAGCCGTGCTGGGCGTCGGCGAAGGTCACGGCCACCAGGTCGGAGCTGACGGGCACCTTGGCCTGCGACCAGGTCTGGCCCGCGTCGCCCGAGAACAGCACGTGGCCGCGCGCACCGGCGGCCACCAGGCGGTCGCCCGCCATCGAGAGGGCGCCCATCGGGCCCTTGGCGGCGAGGCCGCTGGCCAGCGCGGGCTGGTCCAGCGGGTCGACGAAGCTGGGCGGGGCTGCGAGGGCTGCGCCGCCCAGCAGCACACCCAGAACCAGCGGTGTCAGGCGACGCATGCGGGTCTCCTTCTTGCCGCTCAGCGCACGCCGGCGCCGGCCAGCGAGTCGGCGGTCCACTCGCGCTCGCTCAGCGGCTTGGTGTGGCGCAGGCCACCGGTCTCGGCGATGAAGCCGGTGACCGAGTACAGGCCGGAGACCAGGTCGTAGTGGCCGAACATGTCGGTGTACGGGGCCGGCAGGTCGTAGCTCGGCGCCATGTAGGCGAAGCCGGTGCGGTAGAGCTGGCCGCGCGCGTCGTACTCGTCGGAGGCCAGGGCCGCCCAGGAGTCTTCGTCCAGGTAGAAGGTGCGCTTGCTGTAGACGTGGCGCTTGCCTTCGCGCAGCACGGCCTCCACCACCCACACGCGGTGCAGTTCCCAGCGCACGAGGTCGGGGTTCAGGTGCTTGGGCTTGAGCAGGTCGTCCTGCTTGGCGCCGTAGACGGCCGCATAGGCGTTGTAGGGAACGAGCATCTCCTTCTTGCCCACGAGCTTGAAGTCGAAGCGGTCCATCGAGCCGTTGAAGACGAAGGTGTCGTCGAAGGTCGTGGCGCCGGCGGTGCCCGGGTTGGGCGTGTCGTGGCTCAGGTCGGGAGCGAGCTTCACGCGGCGCTGGCCGGGCAGGTAGGTCCAGGCACGGCGCTCCTTGGTGCCGGTGTCCAGCGGGTCGACGATCATCAGCGCCTCGCCGGCACGGCGGGCCGGGCCGGTGTAGGTGAGCTTGATGCGCCAGTAGGTGTCGGCCGAGGTCTTGCTCGGGTCCCAGAACGGGAACTCCTGCACGCTCACGCCTTCGGTGGCGAGCGTCGCACGGCCGCTCGCGTCCACGCTCAGGTTGCGGTACTTCGCTTCATAGGCCTGGCCGTTGAAGCGCACCAGGTGGTTCCACATGGCTTCGTAGCCGGTCTTGGGCACGGGGAAGGGGAAGCCGGCGTGCGCGCCTTCGATCGAGCGGCCTTCGTTGGTCGTCTTGGCGGTGACCGCGTTCTTGGCGGTGTTGTCGGTGACGTACTTGGGGAAGGCCACCGTGCGGTGCGTGGGGTACACGTCGACGCGGTAGCTCGGGTACTTCTGCATCAGCGCCTTGGTGCCCTCGGTCAGCTGGGCGGCGTGCTGCGCCATGTTCTTGGCGTCGATGGAGACGCGCGGCTTCTCGCCGGCGTAGGGGTCGGGGCGGATGCCGGCCCCGGCCTTGAAGCCGGCCGGCGGGGTGGTCAGGCCGCCGGTGTAGGCGGGGATGGTGCCGTCCTTGCTGGCGGCCTTCTCGGCGCCCACCGGGGTGAGCGTGCTGCCGAGGGCCTTGGCCTCTTCGGCGGTGATGCCGGCCTGGGCCGACAAAGGTGCCGACAGAGATGCCGACAAGGTCACCAGCGCGGCGATCAGATTGCGTGAGGTGTTCAAGAGGGTCTCCTTCAGAACGTCGTCTTGAGGGTGAGGCTGACGAAGCCGCGGTCGGTGAGCAGCGAGTTGAAGCCGTTCTGCGTGGTCACGGCCGTGCCGTTGTCGCGGTACTTGCCGAGGAAGTCGATGTACTTCAGGTCGAAGCGGTACTGCTGGTAGACGTCCGCGCCCAGGCCGATGCTGTAGTTGCCGGTGCCCTGGTTGCCGCCGAAGGTGGTGGCGGCGTTGCCCCGCAGGCCCACGGCGTAGGTGATCGGGGCCGACAGGTCGACGCCCGGGAACACCTGGTACCAGTTGGGCGTGAAGCCCAGGCCGATGCCGGCGTATTGCTTGGTGGCGCAGCCGTCCCACTTGTCGCGGCCGAGCGCGGCGCATTGCCCGAAGCCGTAGGCGTTGAACAGGTTGCCGCCGCTGCGCACGTTGTTCCAGCGCGAGTAGGTCAGTTCGGCCGCCCAGGTGGCGCTGTCGAACAGCGGCGTCTGCGGGATCACGCCCAGGCCGTTGAGCAGCGCGTGCCAGGTGTCGCCGCGCGGGCCCTTGGTCTCGCCCTCTTCGGGCAGGCCGATCGCGGCGCCCAGCACCTGGCTGTTCAGCGGCGTGTTGCGGCGGTACGAGATCTCCGAGCCGACGCTCACGCCGCCGATGTTCTTGGCCACGCTGAAGCCGAACAGGTCGATGCGGTCCGCATAGATCATGTTGTAGGTGGAGCTGCCGGGCACGGCGCGCGTGATGAACACCTGCGGCAGCTTGTCGGCGTAGTTGCGGTAGTACGCGCCCAGCGTCGCGTCGAGTTCCGACGGCGTCCAGCGCAGGGACAGGCCGTACTCGCCATGCTGCGAGGGCTCGGACGCGTCACCGCGGCGAACGAAGCCGAGCGGGGGCGAACCCAGGATCTGGCCGTTCGGGCCGTTGAAGGCGAAGTCGACCGGGCCGAGGTAGGTGCCGCCTTCGGGGAAGCGGAACGACTCCCACTCCAGCATGTACTGCGCGGCCACCGACAGCGTGTCGGTCAGCTGGGCTTGCAGCGACAGCTGGTTGAGCGGGCGGAACAGTTCCTTGGCTTCGGTGCCGGGGGTGGCGAAGCCCTTCTGCAGGTCGAGCGGGTTCTGCGCGTAGGCCACGCTGTGCAGGTTGCCGCCGAGCAGCAGCGACTCGCCCCAGGTGACCGTGTGGCGGCCGAGCTTGGCCTGCACCGGCACGTCGCCCAGGTCGACGCCGCCGAACACGAAGGCGTCCATGATCTCGCCCGAGCCGCCGCGGTAGTAGCGCTTGGTGTAGTCGCTGTACTGGTGGTTGGTGTAGCTCGGCGTGTAGGCCGGCGAGGCGCTCGGGTTCGAGCGGCTGGTGGCGGAGTAGGCACCGTCGTACCAGGCGGCGCCGCTCAGGCGGGCACCGAAGCGCTTCTGGTAAATGATGTCCAGCTCGGACAGCAGGTCGATGCGCTTGGCCACGGCATCGCCGCGGTCAAAGCTGTAGGTGCCTTCGTCGGCGATCGGCGAGTTGCCGATCTTGTCGTCGCGGCTCTCAACGCGCACGCCGTAGTTCAGCCGCACGGTGTTGTCGAAACGGACCACCAGGTCGGAGTCGCCGGTGTCGATGTCGAACGCAGCGGCGCTGCCGGCGGCAAGAAGGGTCAGGACGGCGGCTGCGGTGCGGGTCAGCTGGGGCAGGCGCGCGCTCGGGGTGGGGTTCAAGTTCAAGTTGTCTCCACGGGTGGATGGCTTGGGCCGGGCCTCGTCGGGCACGGGTGGGGCAGGGTCACGGAGAAAATTTTGTTGGCCGCGGCACCCCCAACCCCCCCTCTTGGCTGGGGGGAGTGAGGGGGTGGAAATCACCGAGTCCGGGCTTGACGGGCCATGCGGCGGCTCATGCCGCCTCTGTGCGGAATTGCGCAACCGCTTCGTTGAGCCGCGCGGCCTGCTGCTTCAGGCTCTCGGTGGCGGCAGCGCTCTGCTCCACGAGCGCGGCGTTCTGTTGCGTCACCTGGTCGAGCTGGGCCACGGCTTCGCCCACCTGGTCGATGCCGCGGGCCTGTTCGCTGCTGGAGCTGCTGATCTCGGTGATGAGTGTGCTCACACGCCGCGCCTCGTCGACCACGCGCGACATGGTGCGGCCCGCTTCGGCGGCGATCCGGCTGCCGTCTTCGATGGTGCTGCTGCTCACGCCGATGAGCGACTTGATGTCCTTGGCGGCCGCGGCCGAGCGCTGGGCCAGCACGCGCACCTCGGCGGCCACCACGGCGAAGCCGCTGCCTTGCTCGCCGGCCCGTGCCGCTTCCACGCCGGCGTTCAAGGCGAGGATGTTGGTCTGGAAGGCGATGCCGTCGATCACGCCGATGATCTCGGCGATGCGGGTGCTGGACTCGGCGATCTGCGCCATGGTCTTCACCATGCGGGCCACGTCGGTGCCGCCCTGCTCGGCCGCAGCGGCCGCCCTGTGCGCCAGGCGCGCCGCCTCGGCCGCGGTGTCGGCGGTGTGGCGCACGGTGGCGTTGAGTTCTTCCATCGAGGCCGCTGTCTCTTCGAGGTTGGCGGCCTGCTGTTCCGTGCGCTGGCTCAGGTCGGCGTTGCCGGTGGCGATTTCGGTGCTGCCGGTCGCGATGCTTTCGCTGCCGTCACGCACCTGCGTCACGATGCCGCGCAGGCCGGTGCTCATGCGTTGCAGGGCCTGCAGCAACTGGGCGCTCTCGTCGCGGCCGCGTGTGTCGACGTGGCGGCTCAGGTCGCCGGCGGCCACGGCCTCGGCGAGCGACACCGCCTCGCGCAGCGGCACGACGATGGAGCGCAGCAGGTTGAACACCAGCCAGCCCACGAGGGCGAGCACCGCGGCGGTGATGATGACGTTGCGCACGCGGGCCGCTTCGTAAGCCTGGCGTTCGGCGTTGTCGCGCCGCTCGGCGTCGTCGAGCTGCATCACGATCAGCTTGTCGATGTGCGAGGTGATCGGCCGCACCGCGCCTTCGAGCTTCATGTCGACCAGGTCGCGCAGCGCCACCAGGCGTTCGCCTTGCAAGGCCTCGCGGACCTCGGTGAGCGCAGGCGCGGCGGCCTTCATCGTGGCCTCGACCTGCGTGGCCAGCTCGCGTTCGTCGCCGGGCGGCAGCGCGTCGGCGTAGCGGCGCCAGTCCGCGTCGGCTGCCGCGCGCGCCTCGTCGAACAGCTTCAGCGCCGGCCCGGCGTCGAGCGCCCCGTTGACAGCCTTGCGCGCCGCTTCGCCGAGCGCATCGCCATAGCCGTCGGAGACGGTCTTCAGGTGGCGCAAGGCCATGATGCGGTCGGTGTAGAGCGCATGCATGCTCTCGCTCGACTGGCGCTGCCGCAGCAGGTTGGCGTAGACGGCGAGGATCAGCATCCCCGACAGCAGCGCCACCAGGGCGAGCAGGCGTGTCTTGATGGTCAGGTTGCGCATGGGCGAGCTTCTTCGCGGCCGAAGGGTCTCGGCCGATGGCGTGGATGGCAGGGGGTCAGTAGGTGGCTTCGCCGACGATGCCGGCGCGTTCCATCTTGCGATGGCACGGCGGGTAGTCCATCACCGCGTAGTGCTGGGTGCTGCGGTTGTCCCAGAAGGCGACCGAGTTGGGCTTCCAGCGGAAGCGCACCTGGTACTCGGGGACCATGGCCTGGCTGATCAGGTAGCGCAGCAGGTCCGAGCCGCCGTGCGTGTAGTCCTGGCCGTAGCGGACGTTCTCTGCCGTGTGGAAGTTGGTGAAGTGCGTCGTGAAGGCGTTGACGAACAGCACCTTCTCGCCGGTCTCGGGGTGTGTGCGCACCACCGGGTGCTCGGCATCGGGGAACTGCGCGTGCAGGCCCAGGCGCTTCTCGGTGGGCATGGCCGCACCGAAGCTCGCCTCGATGCTGTGGCGCGCGCGCAGGCCGGCGATCCGGGCCTTGACCTCGGCGGGCAGCTTCTCGTAGGCCAGCACCATGTTGGCCCACATCGTGTCGCCGCCCACCGGCGGGCATTCCACGCAGCGCAGCACGCTGCCGAAGGGCGGCACCTCGCGCCAGCTGCCGTCGCTGTGCCACGCGTTTTCATAACGGTCGTTGGGCGTGTCGGGCGACTTGTAGATGCGCACCAGGCCCGGGTGCTCGGGGTCGCTGCCAGCCACCGGGTGGTCCTCCAGCTCGCCGAAGCGGCGCGCAAAGGCCACGTGCGCGGCACGCGAGATGTCCTGGTCGCGGAAG
>NZ_DASSRA010000250.1:0-4332 GCF_035702065.1 Rhizobacter sp. | reverse complement strand
TGCGCGGCAGCTCCACGATCTCGGTGAGCTTCTCGCGCTGGGTGATGGCCGAGATCACCAGGCCGGCGTCGGTGAGCTTGTCGAGGTAGTTCACGTTGGCCTCGTAGCGGTGCCGGTGGCGTTCGGTGACGACGTCGCCGTAGATCTCGTGGGCCAAGGTGCCTGGCTTCACGTCGGAGCTCTGCGCGCCCAGTCGCATGGTGCCGCCGAGGTCGGACTGGGCGGTGCGCTTCTGGATGGAGCCGTCGGCGTCCTGCCATTCCTCGATCAGCGCGATCACCGGGTGCGGCGTCTCGGGCTCGAACTCGGTGCTGTTGGCGTTGGCCAGGCCGGCCTTGTGGCGTGCGTACTCGATGGTGGCCACCTGCATGCCCAGGCAGATGCCCAGGTAGGGCAGCTTGTGCTCGCGGGCGAACTGGGCGGTGAGGATCTTGCCCTCGACACCGCGCTTGCCGAAGCCGCCAGGCACCAGGATGGCGTCGAAGCGCTCCAGCTGGCCGACGTTGGCCGGCGTCAGCGTCTCCGAATCGACGTACTCGATGTTGACCTTGGCGTGGTTCTGGATGCCGGCGTGGCGAAGCGCCTCATTGAGCGATTTGTACGAGTCCGACAGGTCGGTGTACTTGCCGCACATGCCGATGGTGACCGTGCGCTGCGGGTGCTCGACCTCACGCACCAGATCGTCCCAGCGCTTGAGGTTGGCGGGCGGGGTGTTGATGCGCAGCTTGTCGCAGATGAGCCCATCGAGCCCCTGCTCGTGCAGCATGCGCGGCACCTTGTAGATGGTGTCGGCGTCCCACACCGAGATCACGCCCCATTCGGGCACATTGGTGAAGAGCGAGATCTTGGCGCGCTCTTCGTCGGGGATGGCGCGGTCGGCACGGCACAGCAGCGCGTCGGGCTGGATGCCGATCTCGCGCATCTTCTGCACCGTGTGCTGCGTGGGCTTGGTCTTGAGTTCGCCGGCGGCTGCGATGTAGGGCACGTAGGTCAGGTGCACGAAGGCGCAGCTGTTGGGGCCCATGCGCAGGCTCATCTGGCGCACGGCTTCGAGGAAGGGCAGGGATTCGATGTCACCCACCGTGCCGCCGATCTCGACGATGGCCACATCGACCGCATGGTCGGTGCCGAGGCCGGCGCCGCGCTTCACGAACTCCTGGATCTCGTTGGTGACGTGCGGGATCACCTGCACCGTCTTGCCGAGGTAGTCGCCGCGGCGCTCCTTCTCGAGCACACTCTTGTAGATCTGGCCGGTGGTGAAGTTGTTGGTGCGCTTCATCCGCGTGGTGACGAAGCGCTCGTAGTGCCCGAGGTCGAGGTCGGTCTCGGCGCCGTCGTCGGTGACGAAGACCTCGCCGTGCTGGAAGGGCGACATGGTGCCCGGATCGACGTTGAGGTACGGGTCCAGCTTGATGAGGGTGACCTTGAGGCCGCGCGATTCGAGAATCGCTGCAAGCGATGCAGCCGCGATGCCCTTGCCCAACGAGGACACCACACCGCCGGTGACAAAGACGAACTTGGTCATTGCTGGTGGCACTTGCGTGCTGCAAATGCTCTGGTGGTAAAGCGCGATTATAGGCGCCCTACCTGTCGGGCTCAGGCGGGAACGGCGACTTCGGCCAGGGCTTTCAGCCAGCGCAGTACTTCGGCAGAGGTTTCTGCGGGCCGCTCGAAGGGAAAGAGGTGCGAGCCCTCGATCCACGACACCCGCCCTCCGGCCAGGCTCTCGGTGACGGCCATGCCCACCTGCTTGACCTCGGTCGACTGCGTGCCGCCGATGAAGGCCAGAGGGCGCTGCAGCGGGTGGCGCCGCAGGAAGCCGGGGATGTCGTGCGCGATCGTCCTGTAGATGTCGGTCTCTACCTCGCGGCGGAAGCTCAGCGTGTAGCCCTCGTCTTCGTCGGGTTCGATGCCGCATTCGATGTAGTCGTGCAGCACCTCGGGTGCCCAGCGTGCGAACGAGGCCTTGCCGGCGAAGTGGGCATAAGCCGCCTCTTTCGTCGGCCAGTGCTTGCGGCGGCCCTTGGAGATGTGAGCGGGCGAAAAGCGCTCGCCCCAGCCGGTCATCTTGGCGAACTGGATGGTGGGCGTGAGCAGGCCGCCGATGAGCGGCGAATCGAGCAGCAGCACGCCGCGCGCCAACTCCGGGCGTTTGGCCGTGGCCAGCAGGCTCAGGAACCCGCCGAGTGAATGGCCGACCAAGAAGGCCGGTTCGGTGGCGTGCGCCTCGGCGAAGTGGATCAGTTGGTCACGCAGCCGCGGCCAATGGTCGGTGACGGGGTACTTGGGGTCGTGGCCGTATTTCTCGACGGCGTGCACGGTGTAGCCGGCGGCACGCCAGGCCTCGAACAGCACGCGGTAGGTGCCCGCGGGGAAGCTGTTGGCGTGCGAGAAGACGATGGTGCCCTGCGCGCCCTTCTTCTTCGTGGCCGGCATCAGATGATCTTCTCGCTCGGGTTGGTGATCTTGCGCATGGGCTCGTAGCGGCCCGTGCTCACGCACAGCGGGTGGTCTGAACTGCTGCCGTCCCAGTGCGGGTCTTCGATCGACTCGAAGACCTGGCGCAGCTTCTGACCCCAGGAGCTGCGGATCATGTGGAAGTACGGGTTCTGCTCGTCGATGCACACCAGCTGGTCGCTCTGCAGCTTGCCGGCCTGGTACACGAGCAGGTCGAGCGGCAGGCCCACCGACAGGTTGGACTTGAGCGTCGAATCCATCGACACCAGGGCGCACTTGGCCGCTTCTTCGAGCGGGGTCTGCGGCGTGATCATGCGGTCGAGCACCGGCTTGCCGTACTTGGATTCACCCACCTGGAAGTAGCAGGTTTCGCGCGTGGCCTCGATGAAGTTGCCGGCCGAGTAGACGAGGAAGAGGCGCATGGCTTCGCCCTTGATCTGCCCACCGAAGATCATCGAGGCGTTGAAGTCGACACCCGCCTGCTTGAGCGAAGGGCCGTCCTGGTCGTAGACGCGGCGCACCGCGCTGCCGAGCACGCGGACGGCGTCGAACATGCTCGTGGCGTTCCAGATGGTCAGTGGCGGCTCGTCGCCGTTGTCGAGCTTCTCCACCTGCAGGATCTCGCGCACCGATTGCGAGATTGAGAGGTTTCCGGCCGAGAGCAGCACCATGAAGCGGTCGGCCGGCTTCTCGTAGACCATCATCTTGCGGAAGGTGCTGATCTGGTCGAGCCCGGCGTTGGTGCGCGAGTCTGAGAGAAACACCAAACCGGCGTCGAGTTTGATGCCCACGCAGTAGGTCATGACTTGTTTTCCTGGAGAGACTTGAGGCGGTAGAGCGCGTCCAGCGCTTCCTTGGGCGACAGCATATCGGGATTGATCGCGGCGAGCGCCTTGTCGATGGGCGACGGGTCGGCCTCCACGGGGGCGGTCGGAGCGGCGAAGAGGTCGATCTGCGCGTCGCTCGACTTCTGCTGTGCTTCGAGTGCTTCCAGCGCCGCACGCGCCTGCCGTACCAGCCCGCTGGGCATGCCGGCGAGGCGCGCCACTTGCACGCCGTAGCTGCGGCTCGCGGGGCCGGCCTGGATGTCGTGCAGGAAGACGATGTCGTCGCCGCTCTCGGCCGCCGACACGTGCACGTTGAGCGCGCGCTCGTGCTTGACCGGGAACTCGGTCAGCTCGAAGTAGTGCGTCGCAAAGAGCGTGAAGGATCGGTTGCGCTCGTGCAGGTGGCTCGCGATGGCGCCGGCCAGGGCCAGGCCGTCGAAGGTCGAGGTGCCGCGGCCGATCTCATCCATCAGCACCAGCGACTGCTCGGTGGCGCTGTGGATGATGGCGGCGGCCTCGGTCATCTCCAGCATGAAGGTCGATTGCGCATTGGCCAGGTCGTCGGCCGCGCCGATGCGGGTGTGGATGGCGTCGATGGGCCCGAGCCGGCAGGCCGAGGCCGGCACGAAGGAGCCCACCGCCGCCAGGAGCACGATCAGCGCCACCTGGCGCATGAAGGTGCTCTTGCCGCCCATGTTGGGGCCGGTGATGACCAGCATCTTGCGCGTCGCATCGAGCCGGCAGTCGTTGGCCATGAAGTTGCCGGCGCCGGTCTCGGCCAGGCGGGACTCCACCACCGGGTGGCGTCCGGCCTCGATGTCGATGCAGGGCTCGCGCACGAACTGCGGGCGGCACCAGTTGAGCGTGCCGGCGCGCTCGGCCAGCGCGGCCAGTGCATCCAGGCTGGCCAGGGCGCGGGCCAGGCCGCTCAGCTCGTCGAGGTGGGGCTGCAGCTGGTCGATCACCGCCTCGTACAGCATCTTCTCCCGGGCCAGCGAGCGGTCTTGCGCCGACAGCGCCTTGTCCTCGAAGGCCTTGAGCTCGGGCG
>NZ_DASSRA010000249.1:0-6231 GCF_035702065.1 Rhizobacter sp. | reverse complement strand
CATCTACAACAGCGGCTCGACCAGCAGCGCCGTCTCCAAGCTGTGCGCCCGCGCCACCGCCGACTGCTCCAAGGGCGTGGTCGTGGCCGGCTTCAGCCAGGGCTCGGTGATCGCCATCAACGCCAAGAACTACGACAGCCGGGTGCGCGCCGCCTATGGCATGGGTGCACACACGCTGTACACGACCTACGTGATGAACTCGTGCATGACGCCGGGCAACTACACGATCTCGAAGGACAACGTGCGCATCGTCAACGGGCAGAGCGACATCTTCCCGGGCGGCACCGCCACGGTCGTGCGCAGCTCCTCCGAGTCGGTCGCCGGCCGCACCTGCGGCACGCTGGCCTACGAATGCCTGGCGACCAACGGCAGTGGCTGGATCATGATCCGCGACAGCGCCGTCGGAGACCTCTCGGCCGACCACTGCTACCAGCGCGTGGGCGGCTGCACCGGCCTGCAGAGCGTGACCGACAGCACCTGGCGCAACGGCAGCACCAACTGGGGCCTGAAGGCCAACCTCACCTGGCTGGCCGGCTTCGCGACGCCGTAAACCGCAAGGCCGCAGGCACATGCCGCACGGCATGTGCCTCGCGCCGGAGAACCCCATGAAGAAGCTCCTTGCCCTGACCGTCATCGCCACGCTGGCGTCCGTGGCCCAGGCCGCCCACGCCGAGACTGCCCAGGAAGCCGCCGTGCGCAAGCTGATCCAGCCCCGCGTGCCGGCGGCCATCGACTCGGTCACCAAGACGCCCTACCTCGGCCTGTTCGAGGTGCGCACCGGCACCGAGGTGGTCTACACCGACGCCGGCGGCAAGTACATCTTCATGGGGAGCATCGTCGACAGCAAGACAGCGCACGACTACACCCGTGCGCGCGTCGACGACCTGAGCCGCATCCGCTTCGCCGACCTGCCGCTGCAGCTGGCGCTCAAGCAGGTCAAGGGCACCGGCGAGCGGCAGATCGCCATCTTCGAAGACCCGAACTGCGGCTACTGCAAGCGCCTGCGCGAGACGCTGCAGGGGCTGGACAACGTCACGCTCTACACCTTCATGTACAACATCCTGTCGGACGAGTCGGCCGCCATCTCCAAGAACATCTGGTGCGCGAGCGACCCGGCCAAGGCCTGGGACGACTGGATGCTCAACGCCAAGGCCGTGCCCACCGCGCCGTTGGGCTGCCAGTCGCCCAACGACAAGGTGTTCGCGCTGGGCCAGAAGCTCAAGATCAACGGCACGCCCACCCTCTTCTTCGCCGACGGCTCGCGCGTGCCGGGTGCCATCGACGTGCTGACGCTCGAAGCCAAGCTCACCACCGCCAAGGCGGTGCGCTGAGACCAACCACCGACGAAAGGGCTGATCCATGGCTGCTTTCTCCACCCCGTTCTGGATGGCCACCGCCGGCATCGTGGCGCTGGCCGCCGGCACGGCCTACCTCACGCGAACGCAGGAGGGCGACCGCCTCGACAGCTCGGTGCAGGCGCTGGCCCAGTCGGAAGGCGCACGCTACATGCGCCCCGACACACCGGCGGCCGACAACGATGCATCCGTTGCGAGCAGCGAGCCCGCGGTGCCGCACGTGCGCGAAGGCCACCCCTTCACCGTCGATTCGCTCGGCCGCCTGGCCGTGAGCGCCAAGACGCTGCCGGTGCTCGACAGCTGGCTGCCCGCGCCCGGCCAAAGCCTGGCACCGATCGAAGCGCGCCTGCGCGCCGCCCTGCCGCCGCTGGCCGCCGAGCGCGCCTGGCGGCTGCTGCGCAGCCACGCCGCCTACCGCGCGGACGAGCGCGAGCTGCTGCAGCAGCTCAAGGCACAAGGCCCGATCAATGCACGCGAGCTGCTCGACAAGAGCATGGCGCTGCGCCGCCGGCACTTCGATTCGGTCTCGGTGCAGGAGCTCTTCGCGGTGCAGGAGGCGCGCGCGCTCTATGCGTCGGAGGTGGCACGCATCCTGGCCGACCCGCGCCTGAGCGAAGCCCAGCAGGCACAACACCTGTTCGCACTGCGCACCAGCCTGCCGGGCGAGGTGGCGGCACAGGAGTTCGCCGGTTCCGAGTTCTCGTTCGCGCTGGAGAAGCAGGTGGCGCAGATGCGCGAGCAGGGCGAGAGCGACGCGGAGATCGTCTTCCTGCGCAAGCAGTTCGTCGACGTCGAGGGCGCGAAGTCGGTGCTGGAAGTCGAGCGCGAGCAGCTCGAAGCGCAGAAGCAGGCCTGGGAACTGCGCCACGCGGGCTTCGTGCGCCAGCGCGACGCCCTGCTCGCCGCCGAGATCGAGGTGGCCGACAAGCAGCAGCAGCTCGAAGCCTTGCTGCGCCAGCACTTCAAGCCCGACGAGATCGCCACCGCCCGCGCCCACAGCGGGCTCTGAACCCTTCCCCCCACGCCCCACCGAGGCAGATGGCCGCCAGGCCAGCCGCCGGCGTGCCGGTCTCACACACCGGTTCGGTGACCCGAAGAAGAAACACACCATCACAAGGAGAGACCCATGAACGGATTGAGAACACGTGCCCTGAAGCTCGGCCTGGCCTTCATCGCGCTCGGCGCGGGCAACGCGGCGCTGGCGCAGACCGCCTTCACCGCCAGCTACCGCGGCGGCACCACGAGCCTGTGCACCACCTCGTACACCATCGCCGGCTACGAGCCCAGCACCACCGGCAAGTACCCGGTCTACATCCACACCGTGGGCACCGGCGAGGACTACAACAGCGAGCTCGCCATGACCCAGGTGAAGGCCATGGCGGCCAAGGGCTTCGTCGCCGCCTCGGTGCAGTATTCGAGCGGCAGCTTCGGCAGCTGCAGCAGCATCGGCGCCAAGGCCAAGTGCATCTTCAACGGCAGCAGCAGCACCAGCGCCATCGCCACCTTGTGCGCGCGCGCCAAGGCCGACTGCTCCAAGGGCGTGGTGACCGGCGGCCTGAGCCAGGGCTCGGTGGTCTCGGTGCTCTCGCGCAACTACGACAGCCGCATCGTCGCTTCGTACGGCCAGGGCACCGGCAACAAGTACTCGATCTATGACCTGAGCTCGTGCATGAACAACGGCAAGCACACGCAGGCGGCCGACCGCATCCGCCTGGTCAATGGTGAATCCGACACCTTCGTCGGCCCGACCGCCAGCAACGTGCGTACCGCCAACCAGGCCATCACCGGGCTCTCGTGCGGCAGCAGCGCGCTCTCGTGCTTCCGCACCAACGGCAGCGGCTGGTACATCGTGAAGGCCGCCGAGGTGAACGACGGCGCCGCCGACCACTGCTACATGCTGGTGGGCGGCTGCACCACGCCGAGCGGCCTGGACACCGGCTTCAAGACCGGCTCGGCCGCGTGGCAGATGGAGGCCAACCAGAACTGGCTGAAGAGCTTTGTGACGCCCTGAGCGGCGTCAGTGTCGGGCGATGGGCTTTCAGCGCCCGCCCGACACGTCGATCGTCGTGCCGGTGGCGTAGCTGGCCTCGTCCGACAGCAGCCAGACGATGGCGTGGGCGATCTCCTCGGCCGTGCCCGCGCGCTGCATCGGGATCAGGTGCAGCGACTGCTGCACCCGGTCGGCCATGCCACCCGAGGCGTGGATCTCGGTGTCGATGATGCCGGGGCGCACGCCATTCACGCGCACACCTTCGGTCGCCACCTCGCGTGCCAGGCCGAGCGTGAAGGTGTCGATCGCGCCCTTGCTGGCCGCGTAGTCGACGTACAGGCCCGGCGAGCCCAGCTTGGCCGCCACCGACGAGAGGTTGACGATGGCCCCGCCCTGCCCGCCGTGGCGCGTGGACATGCGGCGCAGCGCCTCGCGCGCGCAGACCATGCTGCCGATCACGTTGATGGCGAACATGCGCTGCAGGCGCGCCACGCTCATCTCGTCGACGCGCGATTGCATGTCCACCACGCCGGCGTTGTTGACCAGGCCCGCGAGCCGCGGCAACTCGGCGTCGACACGCTTGAACATGGCAAGCACCTGCGCCTCGTCGGCCACGTCGGCCTGCAGGGCCACAGCCTGCCCGCCGCTCGATTGGATGGCCTGCACCACCGCCTGCGCGGCGGCGCCGTCGCGCGTGTAGTTGACGGCCACGGCCCAGCCCTGCTGCGCGCACAGGCGCGCGGTGGCGGCGCCGATGCCGCGGCTGCCGCCGGTGACGAGCACGCTGCGCGTCGGTACGGGGTGGCTAGTCGTTGGCATCTTGCTTCGCCTTCGCATCCAGGGTGGACTGCAAGGCGCCCACGCCCTGCATGAAGTGTTCGGTGTCGACCGGCTTGGCCAGCCGCAGCGCGGGCGGGAACAGGTGGTTCATGTAGAGCTCGCTGCCCAGGCGGTCGCTGCCCTGCTGGTTGAACCACAGACTGAGCACGATGCCCATCACCACCGTGGCCAGCGCGAAGCTGCGCGTGCGCCGCGGGTGGTGCGGCTCCACGGCCTGCAGGTGGAAGTACAGCATCGCACCCAGGATCAGGTAACCGGCGATGAAGACGAAGTCGGTGAGCCAGGGCCACGACAGCGCAAACGCCACCAGGCTGGCGCCTGCGCCCACCAGCTCCCAGGTGAGCACCGCGACCAGCAGCACGCGCAGGTGCCAGCCGAAGTGGCCCTGGCGCGTGAACACCTTGGACAGCAGCGTCCACAGGCCCGCCCAGCCCAGCGCCACGCCGACCGCATAGACGGCGAGCGAACCCAGCGCGCGGGTGAAGGTGTCGGGGTCGTTCTCGAGGTAGGTGCTGAAGACGAGCACGGCGATCACCGCCAGCGCCAGGGCGGCCAGTGTGGACAGGTCTTGCGTGAGCGCGCGCACGGCCTGCAGCGGCTGCTCGGGCGCGAGCGCGTGGCTGGCCAGGCGCAGGCGCAAGTGCATGCGGCCGGCCACCAGCAGCGGCGGCAGTGCGCCCACCACCATGCGCTCGCCGGCGGCGAGGTGGCGTGCGTCGCAGCGCACGCCGTTGCGGGTGTCGCCCACCGTGAGCACGACCTGGCCCTGCTCATCGGGCGCCACGCTGAAGTGGTGGGCGGCGGTGTGCGGGTCGTCGAGCACCAGGTCGTTGTCGAGGGCGCGGCCCACGCGCAGCGGCCACTCGCGCACGCTCACGCTGTGGCGCACGCTGCCGTCGCGGTCGAGCACCTCCAGCACGGCCAGCGTCTCGGTCGTCATGGCTGCCTCGCTCATGGTGATTTCACCCAGGCATAAGCCTCGATGTAGTGCCGCGCGAGCTTCATTGCGTTGGGGTAGCTCACGCCTTGCGCATCGAAGCGGCCCTGCACGCCGCCCCGCGGCTGGTCGAGCGTGGCCACCAGCACCGACACGTCGTACAGCTGCGCCAGCTTCTTGTAGGCGCGCAGGCAGGTCACGACGCGCAGCACCAGGCCCTGGCGGTCGACGTAGTCTTCATGGCACTGCGGCTTGGTCTGCTGCTGCGGGCCGAGCCGCGTGAAGCCTTCGTTGCGGAAGCTCGCCGAGTACTGCGCCGCAAAGCGCAGCGTGCCGAGGTTGGTTCCGTCGTAGGCCTCGTGGCGGGTGGCCAGCGTGCCGGTGTTGAACTCGCCGACGAAGATGCGCGTGTCCATCACGCAGTCGGAGCGTTCGAAGTCCAGGCCACCGGTGCGCGAGGGCTCGCTGCTGCCCCAGCAGCGCATGAAGCGGTCGGGCGGCACCGGCACGGTGTAGCGCGGGTGGGTGGCGGGCTTCCAGCCCTGGGCGATGAAGCGTTCGGTGAGCACGTCCTGGTGGGCGGTGAGCTGGGCGGTGACGATGGGCCAGGCGTCGCCCTTCAGCGGCGCCGCGTCGCGGCCGCGTGCGAGCAAGGCGCTGGCGAACGTGCCCGGCACCAGGAAGCTGACCTGCTCGCCGTCGACGCGGCGCGCCACGTTGACGCCGATCACGCGGCCCTCCTGGTCGAGCGCGGGGCCACCGCTCATGCCGGCGCTCAGCGAGCCGGCGAAGAAGATCTGCGGGTAGAAGCTGCGCTCCACCAGGCCGTTGTAGTTGCCTTCGATGACGGCAAAGCCCACGTCGAGCGGGTTGCCCAGCGAATACATGCGCTCGCCTTGCGCGAGCTTCTGCGCTTCGGGGCGGAAGGCCAGCGCGTCGTAGCCGCCGGCCGGCTTGGGCCCGCTCAGCTTGAGCAGGGCCAGGTCGTGCAGCACGTCGAGCATGAGGATCTGCACCGGCGCCTCGCGGCCGTCGGCCGTCACCGAGACGAGCTCGTGCCGATCCGGCTTGAGGGCGGCCTCGCTCACCACGTGGAAGTTGGTGAGCAC
>NZ_DASSRA010000248.1:0-10847 GCF_035702065.1 Rhizobacter sp. | reverse complement strand
GGGGCAAGGCGCTGCAAGGCGCGCTGGGCGAGCGGCTGGCCTGCGAACCGCTGCAGACCCTTGTCGACACCGCCCAGCCGGCTGCCCTGGCCGCCGGCGAGAACCAGGCCAGTGATCTGCGCCGGATCAACCACCGATGTAGTGCATCTCGACGCGCCGCGCGCCGCTGCCGGTATCGGCCTGCTGATGGCTGCGCAGCTCGGAGTAGCGGTCGCCGCGGCCTTGCCAGATGAGGCCGATGGCGCTGGCGATCTGCTCGTCGTTGTAGTCGCCGCGCAGCAGGGCGCGCAGGTCGTGCCCTTGGGTCGCGAAGAGGCAGAGAAACAATTTGCCTTCGGTCGACAGCCGGGCGCGGTTGCAGTCGTGGCAGAAGGCCTGGGTGACGCTGGAGATGAGGCCGATCTCGCCACGCCCATCGGTATAGCGCCAGCGCTCGGCCGTTTCGCCGGTGTAGTTGGCGCCGATGGCCTGCAGCGGGAAGAAGGCGTTCAGGCGCGCCAGCACTTCGGCCGAGGGCAGCACCTGGTCCATGCGCCACCCGTTGGTCGCGCCCACGTCCATGTACTCGATGAAGCGCAGCACGATCTGGCTGCCGTGGTGTTCGCGGAAGTGGCGGGCCATGGGCACGATCTCGTGGTCGTTGGTGCCGCGCTGCACCACCATGTTGACCTTGATCGGGCCGAGGCCCACGCGCTCGGCGGCCTCGATGCCGGCCAGCACGTCGGCGACCGGAAAGTCGGCGTCGTTCATGCGGCGGAAGATCGTGTCGTCCAGTGCATCGAGGCTGACCGTCACGCGCTGCAGGCCGGCGTCCTTGAGTGCCTGGGCTTTGCGGGCGAGCAGCGAGCCGTTGGTGGTGAGCGTGAGGTCGAGCGGCTGGCCGTCCGGCGTGCGCAGCTCGCTCAGCATGCGAATCAGCACCTCGATGTTCTTGCGCAGCAGCGGCTCGCCGCCGGTGAGGCGGATCTTCTGCACGCCGTGGGCGGCGAACAGCCGTGCCGTGCGGGTGATCTCCTCGAAGCTCAGCAGTGAGTCATGCGGCAGAAAGGCGTAGTTCTTGTCGAAGACTTCCTTGGGCATGCAGGAGCCACAGCGGAAGTTGCAGCGGTCGGTCACCGAGATGCGCAGATCTCGCAGTGGACGGCCCAGGGTGTCGGAGAGCAAACCGGTGCTGGGAATGGCCTGCGCCGGGATGCGCGGCGGGGCCGCTGCATAGCGCTGGTCTGCGAGGGGAATGACTTTCTCGGCCATCGGCACATTGTGCCCGTGCGGCCTCGCCGCGTGGGCTCAGGGCGGAATGTCGTTGGGGAAGCCGCTGGGAACCGGCGCGGGCGCTTCGGGTGCCGAAGGAGCCACCGTTGCGGCGGGGGTGACGGCGGGCAATGCCGCTTGTGCGGGGCGGCGCGCGCCGGTGAAGCGCTTGGCCCAGTAGCGCACGTCCATGCTCTCGACGCGGATCTCGCCGCCCGGCCGGGGGGCGTGGATGAACTTGTCGTCGCCCACGTAGATGCCGACGTGGGAGAAGGTGCGCTTGAGGGTGTTGAAGAAGACCAGGTCGCCGGGTTTCAGCTCGGTGCGCTTGACCGGGGCCAGGCCGGTCGCCTTGGCTTGGTCGTCGACCTTGCGGGGCAGCAGCAGGCCCAGGCTGTTCTCGTAGATGTGGCGCGTGAAGCCGCTGCAGTCGAACCCGGCATCGGAGTTGCCGCCGCGCTTGTAGGGCACGCCCAGGAAGTTCATGGCCGAGATCACGAGGTCGGAGGTGGCGTCGCGTACCTCGATCACGCCCTTGTCGGCCAGCAGCTTGGCGATGGGGTCGTTGCTGTCGGGCGCGGCCTGCGCAAAAGAGGCGGCCAGGGCACATGCCAGCGCAACCAGCACCGTGCGAACCGAAACGGGGGTCACGCCAAACATGGGCGGAGCATAGGCGCCCGAGGTGCCTCAGTCAACAAAAAGTCAACACTGGCAAGGGGTTGGCGTGCTTTCTTCATGTTTCTACTAATCCCATGACCCCGCTTTGAGGACAGTTTGGCGAAAGCATCGCGACCTAAGCTGCGCGCCTGCACCAAAGCTGGGGAGACACCACATGGCCCGTTACACCGACTTTCACGCCCGTTCGCTCACCGACCGCGACGGCTTCTGGGCCGAGCAGGCTGAACTGATCGACTGGCACAAGCCCTTCCACGAGGTCTGCGACTACAGCAACCCGCCCTTCGCCCGCTGGTTCGTGGGTGGGCAGACCAACCTCTGCCACAACGCCGTGGACCGCCACTTGGCGGCCCGCGCCGACCAGAACGCGCTGATCTGGGTGTCGACCGAAACCGATCAGGAGCGTGTCTACAGCTTCCGCGAGTTGCACGCCGAGGTGCAGCGCATGGCGGCCTGCCTGCAGTCGCTGGGGGTGCGCAAGGGCGATCGCGTGCTGGTCTACATGCCCATGATCCCCGAGGCGGCCTTTGCGATGCTGGCCTGCGCCCGCATCGGCGCGCTGCATTCCGTGGTGTTCGGCGGCTTTGCCAGCGGCAGCCTGGCCAGCCGAATCGACGACGCCCGGCCAACCGTCATCGTCAGTGCTGACGCCGGCAGCCGCAGCGGCAAGGTGGTGGCCTACAAGCCGCTGCTCGACGAGGCGCTGCGCATCTCCTTGCACAAGCCCGGCCAGGTGCTGCTGGTGGACCGCGGCCTCGCGCCCATGAGCCTGGTCGAAGGGCGCGACCACGACTACGCCACCATGCGCGAGAAGCATCTCAAGGCGCAGGTGCCTTGCACCTGGGTCGACGCCACCCACCCCAGCTACACGCTCTACACCAGCGGCACCACCGGCAAGCCGAAAGGCGTGCAGCGCGACACCGGCGGCTACGCCGTGGCGCTGGCCGCGAGCATGAAGCACATCTTCCAGGGCAAGGCAGGCGAGACCTTCTTCTGCGCCAGTGACATCGGCTGGGTGGTGGGCCACAGCTACATCATCTATGGCACGCTGATCGCCGGCATGGCCACGCTGATGTACGAAGGCCTGCCGGTGCGGCCCGACGCCGGCATCTGGTGGAGCCTGGTCGAGAAGTACAAGGTCAACCTGATGTTCACCGCGCCCACCGCGGTGCGTGTGCTGAAGAAGCACGACGCGGCCTTCCTCAAGAAGTACGACCTCAGCTCCCTGCGCACGCTCTTCCTCGCTGGCGAACCGCTCGACGAACCCACTGCGCAATGGATCGCGCAAGGCATCGGCAAGCCGGTGGTCGACAACTACTGGCAGACCGAAACCGGCTGGCCCATCCTGACCATCGCCAACGGCGTGGAGAAGGCGCCCAGCAAGTTCGGCAGCCCCGGCTTCGCCATGTACGGCTACGACGTGAAGCTGATCGACGACGCCACTGGCCAGGAACTCACCGCGCCGAACCAGAAGGGCGTCGTCGTGATCGAAGGCCCGCTGCCACCGGGCTGCATGCAGACCGTCTGGGGCGACGATGCGCGCTTCGTCAAAACCTACTGGAAGACCATCCCCGGCCGCATGGTCTACAGCACCTTTGACTGGGGCGTGCGCGATGAAGACGGCTACTACTTCATCCTGGGCCGCACCGACGACGTGATCAACGTCGCCGGCCACCGCCTGGGCACGCGCGAGATCGAGGAGAGCATCTCCAGCCACCCGGCCGTGGCCGAGGTGGCCGTGGTCGGTGTGGCAGACACGCTCAAGGGCCAGGTGGCCATGGCCTTCGTCGTCGTGAAAGATGCGACTGCCATCGCCGATGAAGCCGCCAAGCTCAGGCTCGAAGGCGACATCATGAGAACAGTCGATCAGCAGCTGGGTGCCGTCGCCCGGCCGGCACGGGTGCGCTTCGTCACCGTGCTGCCCAAGACGCGCTCAGGCAAGCTGCTGCGCCGCGCCATCCAGGCTGTGTGCGAGCAGCGCGACCCGGGTGACCTGACGACGATCGAGGACCCCACCGCGCTCCAACAGATCCGAGACCTGCTCTGAAGCGCAAGCGAAGCGTCGCGCCCTTCAAGCAACACCCGCGGAGCCGGCTTCGCCGGTCCGCCAGGTGGCGCCCCTCGGGGGCAGGAGCGATAGCGACTGGGGGGCTCTACAAGACCTCGGAGGCGAAGTCCGCCAAACGCGAACGCTCGCCGCGAGCGAGCGTGACGTGCCCCGAATGTGGCCAGCCCTTGAACCGATCGACCGCGTAGGTGAGGCCCGAACTGCCCTCGGTGAGGTAGGGCGTGTCGATCTGCGCCAGGTTGCCCAGGCAAACGATCTTGGTGCCAGGGCCGGCTCGGGTGATCAGCGTCTTCATCTGCTTGGGGGTGAGGTTCTGTGCCTCGTCGATGATGACGAATTTGTTCAAGAAGGTGCGCCCGCGCATGAAGTTCAGGCTCTTGATCTTGATCTTGCTGCGCACCAGGTCGTTGGTGGCCGCGCGGCCCCATTCGCCGGCACCGCTGTCGGACTTGGACAGCACCTCGAGGTTGTCGTCGAGTGCGCCCATCCAGGGGCCCATCTTTTCCTCTTCGGTACCCGGCAGGAAGCCGATGTCTTCACCGACCGGCACGGTGACGCGGGTCACGATGATCTCGGTGTAGCGGCGGTCGTCCATCACCTGAGACAGGCCTGCGGCGAGTGTCATCAGCGTCTTGCCGGTGCCGGCGGTGCCGGTGAGGGTGATGAAATCAACCTCCGGGTCCATCAGCAGGTTGAGCGCGAAGTTCTGTTCGCGGTTGCGTGCCGTCACGCCCCACACGGCGTTCTTCTGGTGGGTGTATTCGCGCAGCGTGCGCAGCACGGCGGTCTTGCCGGTGATCTCGGTGACCTTGGCGTACAGCGGCGCGGCGCCGGGCGCCTCGAGGTAGACGAACTGGTTGATCATCAGCGACGGCACGAGCGGCCCGCTGATGCGGTAGTAGGTGAGGCCGGCCTGGTTCCAGCTCTCCATGGTCTTGCCATGCAGCTCCCAGAAGTCGGAAGGCAGCGTCAGCACGCCGGTGTAGAGCAGGTCGCCGTCGTCCAGCGTCTTGTCGTTGAAATAGTCTTCGGCAGGCAGTCCCAGCGCACGGGCCTTGATGCGCATGTTGATGTCTTTCGACACCAGCACCACCTCGCGCTTGGGGTTCTGCTCACGCAGGGCCTGCACCACACCGAGGATCTGGTTGTCGGCCGTGCCCTGGGGCAGGCCCTGCGGCAGGCTCACGTTGACCAGCGTGGTCTGGAAGAAGAGCTTGCCGCCGGCGTCCTTGTGGCCGGTGTGGTTGAGCGGCAGGCCGTCGGCCATGTCGGCCGATTCGCGCTCGGACAAACTGGCTGCCAACGCGTCGAGGTCGCGGCTGACCTGGCGGGCATTGCGGGCGACTTCCGACATGCCTTTCTTGTGATCATCGAGCTCTTCGAGCGTGATCATCGGCAAGTAGATGTCGTGCTCTTCGAAACGGAAGAGGCTCATCGGGTCGTGCATCAGCACGTTGGTGTCGAGCACGAAGAGCTTGGCCGGGCCGTCGCCGCGGGCCTTGCGGCGGCGTGGTTCAGGGGCAGGCGGACGAGCCGGCTTGGTGGCTGGCGGGGGCGTGACCTTGGCGATCAGCGGCGCAGCTTCGCGCGGAGGTTCCAACAAGTCCAGCACGGCGGGGCCGGGGTCGGAGGCAGCGTGTTTCTGGGTTCGTTTGCCCGGTTTGGGCGCAGCCTGGGATTCGAAGTCGGCGGGGGTGAGGAGGGCGGCTCGTTTGACAGGCGGCTTGGGCAGTGGCATGGGCTGTGTTCAGGTGGGCTGCGGGGAAACAAAAAAGCCGCACAGTCGCCTGTGCGGCTTGGTCGGGGGCTTGCGGGAGTCACAACTCACAGGCATGAAACCATTATGCACATGTGATCTGACGACTCAACCGCCATGAGGGAAGCGTGGTTGAAAAACAAAAAAGGCCGCATTGCTGCGGCCTTTTTTGGCAGTCTGTGAGGCGCTTCAGGCGGCTGCCTTCTTGAGCGATTTGACGGCCTTGAGCACTTCGTCGACATGCCCGGCCACCTTGATGCCGCGCCACTCGGCACGCAGGATGCCGGAAGCGTCGATCAGGAAGGTGCTGCGCTCGATGCCCTTGACCTTCTTGCCGTACATGATCTTGTTCTTGACCACGCCGAACATGTGGCACAGCTTCTCTTCGGTGTCGGCGATCAACTCGTAGGGCAGCTCCAGGTTCTGCTTGAACTTGTCGTGCGAGGCCATGTTGTCGCGTGACACGCCGAACACCACGGCGCCTGCCTTCACGAAGTCCTTGTGACGATCACGGAACTGCATCGCCTCGGTGGTGCAGCCAGGGGTGTTGTCCTTGGGGTAGAAGTACAGAACGACCGTTTGCCCGGCGAATGCCTGCGGCGTGAACTTCACGCCACCGGTTGCGAGCGCTTCAAATTCCGGGAGGGGTTTATTGAGAGCTGGCGTCATGAAGAATTCTGAAGTTGCGCCTCGTCAGGCGTAGCCCGTGATTATAAGGGCTACGGCAAGCGCGCTTCGGCTGCGAACAGCCGTGAAATAGGGGTTGACGGGCTCAGCCCAGCAGCAAGGCGGCGACCACGCGCCGGCTCTCACCGGCGAGCACGTTGTAGGTACGGCAGGCGGCGGCAGTGTCCATGGTTTCGACGCCGATTCGGCGGGCCATGAGATTGCGCATCAGGGCGGGCGAAGGGAATCGAATGCGCGGCCCGCTGCCGAAGATCACGAGCTCCGGTGCCAGGTCGGTGAGACGGTCGAAATCGGCCGCCATCAGCGCCTCGAACCCGGCTTCACCCCAGGGCGAAACCTCGCCCACCCAGGGGATGACGATGCTGCTTCGGTAGGTGATGCCATTGACCGAAACTGCGTCCGACAACAGCCCGGAGATGACGTTCACGCCTTCGATGCGGTCGGGTTGCAGCTTCAATTCACGGACTCTCGGAAGGGATGGGCCGCCAACAGCGTGGCGGGCATGGTGATCGTTGATAATTCTAGGCTTTGCGCCGTTCAGGAGACCTCGTTGAAGCCCATCGTCAAGTCCGGCAAATTGGCCAACGTGGCCTATGACATCCGCGGGCCGGTGCTCGAGAAGGCCCGCCAGATGGAGGACGAGGGCCACAAGATCATCAAGCTGAACATCGGCAACGTGGCTGCCTTCGGCCTGGAGCCGCCCGACGAGATCGTGCAGGACATGATCCGCAACCTGCCCTCGCAGGTGGCAGCCGGCTACACCGACAGCAAGGGCCTGTTCGCTCCGCGCAAGGCCGTGGTGCACTACACGCAGGAAAAGCGCATCCAGGGTGTGACGGTCGATGACGTCTACCTCGGCAACGGTGCCTCCGAGCTGATTGCGATGAGCCTGAACGCGCTGCTGAACAACGGCGACGAGGTGCTGATCCCCGCGCCCGACTATCCGCTGTGGACGGCCGTCACCGGCCTGTCGGGCGGCACGCCAGTGCACTACATGTGCGATGAGCAGGCCGACTGGATGCCCGATGTGGCGGACATCAAGCGCAAGATCACCTCGAACACGCGCGCCATCGTCGTCATTAACCCCAACAACCCGACCGGCACGCTCTACCCGGAGAGCGTGCTGCTCGACATCATCGAAGTGGCTCGCCAGCACCAGCTCATCGTGCTGGTCGACGAGATCTACGACAAGACGCTGTACGACGGCAACGTGCACACCAGCATGGCCTCGCTGGCCGACGACGTGCTCTTCGTCACCTTCAACGGCCTCAGCAAGAACTACCGCGCCTGCGGCTACCGCGCCGGCTGGATGGTGGTGTCGGGCGAGAAGCGCCACGCCAAGGACTACATCGAGGGCCTGAACATGCTGGCCTCGCTGCGTCTGTGCGCCAACACGCCGGGGCAGCTCGCGATCCAGACGGCGCTCGGCGGCTACCAGAGCATCAAGGACCTGGTCGCACCCACCGGCCGCCTGGGCCGTCAGCGCGACCTCGCCTACAAGCTGCTGACCGACATCCCGGGTGTCACCTGCGTCAAGCCCAAGGCCGCGCTGTACATGTTCCCGCGCCTCGACCCGAAGATGTACCCCATCCAGGACGACCAGCAGTTCGCCTACGAGCTGCTGGCCGAGGAGAAGGTGCTGATCGTTCAAGGCACCGGCTTCAACTGGACGCAGCCAGACCACTTCCGCGTGGTCTTCCTGCCCAACAGCGACGACCTCACCGACGCGATCGGCCGCATCGCGCGATTCCTGCACCACTACGCCAAGCGGCATCACTGAGACCTCATATGAAGCCTATCCAAGTCGGCCTTCTCGGCATCGGCACCGTCGGCAGCGGCACGTTCAACGTGCTCCAGCGCAACCAGGAAGAGATCCGCCGCCGTGCTGGCCGTGCCATCCAGATCACCATGGTGGCCGACCTTGACACCGCCCGCGCCAAATCGGTCGTGGGCGACAGTGCTCAGGTCGTGGCCGATGCGCGCCAGGTCATCGCCAACCCCGAGATCGACATCGTCATCGAGCTGATCGGCGGCTATGGCATCGCCAAGGCCCTGGTGATGGAAGCCATCGCCGCGGGCAAGCACGTGGTCACCGCCAACAAGGCGCTGCTGGCCGTGCACGGCACCGAGATCTTCGCGGCTGCGCATGCTAAGGGCGTGATCGTGGCCTTTGAAGCAGCGGTGGCCGGCGGCATCCCCATCATCAAGGCACTGCGTGAAGGGCTCACCGCCAACCGCATCGAATGGATCGCCGGCATCATCAACGGCACCACCAACTTCATCCTCTCGGAGATGCGCTCCAAAGGGCTCGACTTCGACGTGGTGCTGAAAGAGGCGCAGAAGCTCGGTTACGCCGAAGCCGACCCGACCTTCGACATCGAAGGCGTGGACGCCGGCCACAAGGTCACGATCATGAGCGCCATCGCCTTCGGCATTCCGGTGCAGTTCGACAAGGCCCACGTCGAGGGCATCACCAAGCTGCAAGCCGCCGACATCACCTACGCCGAGCAGCTGGGCTACCGCATCAAGCTGCTGGGCATCACCAAGCGGCGCGACGACAAGCAGGGCATCGAACTGCGCGTGCACCCCACGCTGGTGCCGAGCAAGCGCCTCATCGCCAACGTCGAAGGCGCGATGAACGCCGTGGTGGTGCAGGGCGATGCCGTGGGCACCACGCTGTACTACGGCAAGGGCGCGGGCGCCGAGCCCACCGCCTCGGCCGTGGTGGCCGACTTGGTGGACATCACCCGCCTGCACACCGCCGACCCCGACCACCGCGTGCCGCACCTGGCCTTCCAGCCCAAGGAGCTGTCGAACACCCCCATCCTCCCCATGGACGAGGTGGTGACCTCCTTCTATCTGCGCCTGCAGGTGGCCGATCAGGCCGGCGTGCTGGCGCGCATCACCGGCATCCTGGCCGAGCGCGGCATCTCGATCGACGCGCTGCTGCAGCGCGAGTCGGCCGAGGGCGAGGCGCAGACCGACGTGATCATCCTCACGCACGACACCATCGAAGGCGAGATGAGCAAGGCCATCGCGCAGATGCAGGCCTTGCCCACCGTGCTGGCGCCCATCGTGAAGATCCGCAAGGAAGAACTCAGTTGAAGTACATCTCCACCCGCGGTGACAAGACCCAACGCGGCTTCTCCGACATCCTGCTCGAAGGCCTGGCCCCCGATGGTGGCCTGTACCTGCCCACGCACTATCCGATCGTGGCGCGCTCCACGCTGGCGCAATGGCGCAAGCTCTCCTACGCCGACCTGGCCTTCGAGGTGTTGTCGCTCTTCATCGATGACATCCCGGCGGCCGATCTGCGCGCCATCGTCGACAAGACCTACACGCCCACCATCTTCGGCACGCGCGAGATCACGCCGCTGAAGACGCTGCAGGCGGGCCTGCACCTCGAAGCCCTGTCCAACGGCCCCACGCTGGCCTTCAAGGACATGGCCATGCAGCTGCTGGGCAACCTGTTCGAGTACGAACTGGGCCGCCGCGGCGAGACGCTCAACATCCTGGGCGCCACCTCGGGCGACACCGGCAGCGCGGCCGAGTACGCCATGCGTGGGAAGCGCGGCGTCAACGTCTTCATGCTCTCGCCCAACGGCCGCATGAGCCCCTTCCAGCAGGCCCAGATGTTCAGCCTGCAAGACGCCAACATCCACAACATCGCCATCGAAGGCGTGTTCGACGACTGCCAGGACATCGTCAAGGCCACCTCGAACGACCTGGAGTTCAAGCGCCGCTACAAGATCGGCACCGTCAACTCCATCAACTGGGCTCGCCTGCTGGCTCAGGTCGTGTACTACTTCGCCGGCTACTTCCAGGCCACCGAGAGCGAAGAGGAACGCGTGAGCTTTGCTGTGCCCTCGGGCAACTTCGGCAACATCTGCGCCGGCCACGTGGCGCGCATGATGGGCCTGCCGATCAAGCGCCTGGTGCTGGCCACCAACGAGAACCGCGTGCTCGACGAGTTCTTCCGCACAGGCACCTACCGCCCGCGCGGCAGCGCCGAGACCTATGAGACATCGAGCCCCTCGATGGACATCTCGAAGGCCAGCAACTTCGAGCGATTCGTGTTCGACCTGCTGGGCCGCGATGGCGAGCGCACGCGCGAGATGTTCAAGACGCAGCTCGAGCAGCAGGGCTTCTTCCAGCTCAGTCCGGCGGAGTACGAGCGGATCTCGGTCTACGGTTTTCTGTCGGGCCACAGCACGCATGCCGACCGCGTGGCCACCATCCGTCAGACCTGGCAGGACCACGGCGTGATGGTCGACACCCACACCGCCGACGGCTTG
This sequence comes from Rhizobacter sp., assembly GCF_035702065.1. GTDB lineage: Bacteria > Pseudomonadota > Gammaproteobacteria > Burkholderiales > Burkholderiaceae_C > Rhizobacter. Next base: position 115 of record NZ_DASSRA010000248.1, on the reverse strand, counting down.
AAGGTGGCGCGCGAGTACCTCGAGCCCAACGTGCCGATGATCGTGCTGGAGACTGCGTTGCCGGCCAAGTTTGCCGAGACCATCGTCGAGGCGCTGGGCCGCGAACCGGATCGGC
>NZ_DASSRA010000247.1:0-5844 GCF_035702065.1 Rhizobacter sp. | reverse complement strand
CCCGATCCGCTCGACCCCGGCTGCCATGCCGAGCGGGTACAGCCCACGCTCGGGCAGGTCGGCCGCAGCCTGGCCGGCCTGCGCATCGGCGTGCTGGGCGGCTACTTCGAAGACAACGCCGGCCCGGTCGCACGCAAGGCGCTCGACATGGCGGCGGAGGCGCTGCACGCACAGCGCGGCGTGGTCTGGCCCGACGCCGCCATCGCGCGCGTGGCCGCCTTTGTCACCACCGCCAGCGAAGGCGGCTCGCTGCACCTGCCGCTCCTGCGCGAGCGGGCCGCGGATTTCGAGCCGCTGTCGGTCGACCGCTTCATCGCCGGCGCGCTGCAGCCGGTCGACTGGTACCTGCGCGCGCAGCGCTTCCGCCGCGTCTACCGCGACAAGGTGCTCGCGCTGTTCCAGCAATGGGACGTGCTGCTCGCTCCCGCCACGCCGGTGCAGGCCACGCCCATCGGCGCCGAGACCTTCGAGCTCAACGGCCAGCAGGTGCCGGCCCGGCCGTCAATGGGTCTGCTGACGCAGCCGATCTCGTTCGCCGGTTGCCCGGTGGTGGCGGCGCCGCTGTGGCCCGAAGGGCGGCACAACCTGCCGATCGGGGTGCAGGTGATTGCCGCGCCCTGGCGCGAAGACCTGGCGCTGCGGGTGGCAGCGGCGCTGGAGTCGAGCGGCGTGGCGTGTTCGCCGATTGCGGGGATCTGATGAGCAGGGCTTCGATACCTCAGCCTGAGCGGACTGTGGTGTGCGAAGACCTCGGAACACACTCCGCCCGCTCAGCCTGAGGTATCGAAGGCCCGCTCCGAACCCACGCACGCCCATGGACATCAACCACCCCACCCCCCTCGCCGAAGTCACCGCCGCCTTCGCCCGCTACGAAGATGCCCTCGTGAACAACAAGGTCGAGGTGCTCGACGAGCTGTTCTGGAACAGCCCGCACACCCTGCGCTACGGTGCCACCGAGAACCTCTACGGCTATTCCGCCATACAGGCCTTCCGCGCGGCACGCCCGGCCACCGGCCTCGCACGCACGCTGCTGCGCACCGAGATCACCACCTACGGCGACAGCTTCGCCACCGCCAACTGCGAGTTCCAGCGCGAAGGCGGTGCCAAACCGGGCCGCCAGAGCCAGACGTGGATGAAGACACCCGAGGGCTGGCGCGTGGTCGCCGCGCATGTAAGCTTGCTCGGATGAAAGCGCCGGCCAAGAAGACCCCCGCACAGGCCACCGCCAACCCGCGCGACCTCACGCGCTCCGAGATCGCCTACCGCCGCCTCAAGGCGGCCATCTTCGACTTCATCCTGCTGCCCGGCGACGGCTTCACCGAGAGCGACATGGCCGAGCGCCTGGGCATGTCGCGCACGCCGGTGCGCGAGGCGCTGTTCCGGCTCGAACTCGAAGGCTACGTGAAGGTGGCCTACCGCAGCGGCTGGAGCGTCGCGCCCTTCGACTTCCGCAAGCTCGAAGAGCTGTACGACCTGCGCGTGATGCTCGAATGCAACGCCGTCGACCGCCTGTGCGCCATGGTGCCCATGCCCGACCTCGGCCTGCTCAAGGCGCAATGGCTCGGGCCCGAGAAAGACCGCATCACCGACACCGCCGAGGTCGCCGCACTCGATGAAGCGTTTCACGCCACGCTGGTCACGGCCGCCGGCAACCTGCAGATGGCGCGCGTGCACGCCGAGGTGACCGACGGCATCCGCATCGTGCGCCGGCTCGACTTCACCCAGCCGCCGCGCGTGGCCGCCACCTACGACGAGCACGCCAAGATCCTGCGCGCCATCCTCGCGCGCCGCGCCGACCCGGCCAAGCTGATGCTGCGCACCCACATCGAGGCCAGCAAGGCCGAGGTGCGCAAGATCACCATCCACAAGCTGCACAGCGCCAGGCCCGCCGCGGGCAATCTGTAGGCCACGCGGCTGCGCCGGGGCACGGCCCCACCACAGCGCGCCACTTCGTGACTTTCTTCGCATCTTTCGAGGTCTCATTCCCCTCGACCCCGGTGCTTCTTACAGGAGGCAGCGGGGGGGCGTGCCGCTATGCTTCCGGCTTGCGGCGCACCCTGCGCTGCACCCCTGAGCGACACGATAAGAACCCATGAAGAACGTCGTCTGGACAAGCGCTCTCTGGCTGCTCGGCCTGGCCCTGCCGGCCCTGGGCTGGGCTGCCGCGCCGCTGGCCACGGTGACCATCGCCGACGGCGAGGCCGTGATGATCCGCGAGGCCACCCGGTTGCAGCTGGCCGAAGGCGTGCGCCTGGCCCCTGGTGACCTGATCGAAGCCACCACCAAGACGCGCTTCCTGCGCATCGAGTTCGCCGACGGCCTGATCCTCGACCTCGGCCCCGAGTCGCGTGCCGTGCTGGCACCCAAGTTCAGCGGCGACCGAGCCCGGCTGGCTGCCCGCTTCGGCCTGCTCAAGGGCGTGCTCAAGCTCACCGTGCCCACCGCGCCGTCAGCGCTGCCGCCCACGGTGGCCAGCTTCGCCACACCGGCCTTCGACGTGACCGGCGTGGCCCGCAGTGCGGTGTTCATCGTGCAGGCGGGCGAGTCCTTTGCCTTCGCCGAGTCGGGCAACCTCAGCTTGCAGGAGCGCGTGGGCGGCAAGCCGGCCGCCGCCACCACCACGGTCAGGAACGGCGAGTTCTTCGCCCGCGTGGGCGAGGCCAAGTCGGCCATCACGCCGCGGCCCACGCCGGCCTTCATCCAGCGCCTGCCGCGCCCCTTTCTCGACACGCTGCCCTCGCGTGCCGCGCTCTTCAAGGCGCGCGAGGTCGAGCCCAAGGTGCTCGGCCCGCTGGTCTTTGCCGATGCCGAAGACTGGATCGACGCCGAGGGCCTGCGCCCCTACTTCCTGGCGCGCTGGAAAGCGCTGGCGCGCGACCCGGCCTTCCGCGAGGGCGTGGCCGCCAACCTGCGCGCCCACCCGGAGTGGGACCGCATCCTCTATCCCGAGAAGTACCAGCCCAAACCCCCGAGCGCCACGGCCAGCTACCAGACCCCGCGCCAGGGCAGCACCTATTGACCCCGGGGCCACTGCATCCGCGATGCAGGGCCTCTCGTAAGTCAGTCCACACCGGCCACGCCAACGACAACAGCGCCAACGAAAGACACCCATGAAGCTGCTCCTCAAGTTCAACCTCGTGTTCCTGGTGGTGTTCGCGCTGGGCCTGGGCGCCTCCAGCTACATCGCACGCAAGCTGCTGCAGGAGAACGCGCACGACGAAGTGCTGGACCGCGCCCGCCTGCTGATGGAGAGCGCCATGGCCGTCAGCACCTACACCTCCACCCAGGTGGCGCCGCTGCTCGAGACGCAGATGACCTACACCTTCCTGCCGCAGTCGGTGCCGGCCTACTCGGCCTCGGAGGTGCTCAACGCGCTGCGCAAGAACCACCCCGAATACGCCTACAAGCCGGCCATGCTCAACCCCACCAACCCGCGTGACCGCGCGCAGGACTGGGAAGAAGACGTGATCCAGCAGTTCAAGCAGTCACCCGCGCAGACCGAGTTCATCGGCCAGCGCATGACGCCCTCCGGCCCGGTGACCTACATCGCCCGCCCCATCAAGCTGGGCGGCCCGGCCTGCCTGCGTTGCCACAGCACGGTGGAGGCGGCTCCCAAGCCGCTGGTGGAGAAGTACGGCCCGGCCAACGGCTTCGGCTGGAACCTCAACGAGGTGCTGGGCGCGCAGGTGGTGTCGGTGCCGATGTCGGTGCCGCTGGCCCGCGCCGACCGCGCCTTCGGCGTGGTGATCGGCCTCCTGGCCGGCGTGTTCCTGCTGATCGGCCTGGCGCTCAACCTGATGCTGTGGCAGCTCGTGATCCGCCCGGTGAGCCAGTTGTCGCAGCTCTCCGATCGCGTGAGCCTGGGCGAACTCGACGCGCCGGAGTTCGCCGTCAAGTCCAAGGACGAGATCGGCACTTTGGCGCAATCCTTCACGCGCATGCGCAAGAGCATGGTGCATGCGATGAAGATGCTCGACAGCTGAGCCCGAGAATCGTTCGATGTCTCATCCCACGCGCCTTGGCAAGTACCCGATCACCGGCGTGCTCGGCAAGGGCGCCATGGGCGTCGTCTACAAGGCCTTCGACCCGGTGATCAACCGGCCGGTGGCCATCAAGACCATCCACAAGTCGCTGATCGGGCAAGACCTGTCGGGCTCGTCGACCACCGCGCGCTTCAAGAACGAGGCGCGCGCCGTCGGCCGCATGTCGCACCCCGGCATCGTGGCCATCTACGAGTACGGCGAAGACGAGAACACCGCCTACATCGCGATGGAGTACGTGGAGGGCCGTACCCTCTCGCAGATCCTCAACGGCACGCCGCGCCCACCCGAGTGCGACATCCTGACGCTGATGGACCAGCTGCTCGCCGCGCTCGACTGCGCCCACCGCCACGGCGTGTGGCACCGCGACATCAAGCCAGCCAACCTGCTGGTCACCAACGACGGCCAGCTCAAGGTCACCGACTTCGGCATCGCGCGCATCGAGTCAGTGGTGCTGACGCAGATCACCTCGACCATCGGCACGCCGGGCTACATGGCGCCCGAGCAGTACATCGGCGAAGGCGTGGACCACCGAATCGACCTCTTCGCCGCTGGCGCCCTGCTCTACGGCATGCTGGTCGGCCACCCGCCCTTCCAGGGCTCGGCCGAGACGGTCATGTACAAGGTGGTCAACGAACAGCCCACACCGCCCAGCCAGGTGGCCGAGGCCGGGCGGCCCGAGTTCTACGACGCCATCGTGGCCCGCGCCCTGGCCAAGAAGCCGGAGCAGCGCTTCGCCAGCGCGGCCGAGTTCCGCGCCGCGCTCGCCAGGCGCGACCTCTCGGCCGAATCGGACACCGGCGAGACCACCGTCATCGTGGTGCGCGATGCGCCCGCGCCCGCCCCTGCCATCGGCGTGCTGGAGCCACCCAGCGGCATCCCGCATTCGGGCAGCACGCCGCTACCGGGCTGGGACCCGGCCACGCTGCATCAGGTGGAAGTGGCGCTCGCCTCCTTCGTCGGCCCCATGGCCCGCGTGATGGTGCGCCAGGCGGCGCGCGTGCATGGCGACGTCGCCGGCCTCAAGGCCAGCCTGTGCGAACACCTGCCCTCGGAGCAGGAGCGCCAGCGCTTCCTGGCCAAGTTCGGCGCGGCCACTGGTGGCTCGCATGTCAGTGGCGGTTCCAAGGTCACGGGCGCGGCGCCGCGCACCTCGCCCACCTCTGCCACCGGCAGCAGTGCAGGCTCCGGCGTGAGCGCACCGGTCTCGCCCGAGGTCATCACCGCGGCCACGCGTGTGCTCAGCAGTCACATCGGCCCCATCGCCAGCATCGTGGTGAAGAAGGCGGCGGCGAAGGCACGCACGCAGGAGCAGCTCTACGCGCTGCTCGGGGAGCAGGTGGGGGATGGGGTGGAGCGCGAGAAGCTGCTGACGGCGTTGCGCAAGAAGGCCTGAGGGTCGGCTTCGGGGGCGTGCACGCCACGACCCGCTCGGGCTGAGGTATCGAAGCCTTGCTCCCCGCTTCGCGTAGATCGTTCTTCCTACTTCCACCGGGTGCGCCGGGAGTCCGCCCCGGCGGGCGGGTCACTTTCATTTGTCGCGCCAAATGAAAGTAACCAAAGCAAAGGCGCTCTTCATCTGGCCCCACTGCGTGGCTACAGGCCTCGGCCTGTGCACGCCGTGCTCCAGGATCGGCCGAACATCTGCTGCGACAGCACTACGGCTCGTCTCGGCTCGCTTCGCATCGACGGGTCGCATGCACATGCTCGCAAGCCAACCCCGCTCAGGCTGAGGTATCGAAGCCCTGCTCCGCGCAGGCATGCACGAGGCTTCGATACCTCAGCCTGAGCGGCCGGAGGCAGG
>NZ_DASSRA010000246.1:0-4451 GCF_035702065.1 Rhizobacter sp. | reverse complement strand
TCAGCTCTTGCGCTTGGCCGGCTTGGTCTCGGCGGCGAGCTTCACGGCCTCTTCGTCGGGCGGCAGCAGCGAGGTCAGCGTGCCGGGCGGCAGGTGGCGCAGCTGGTCGGCATCGAGCTTGCCGATGAACTTCCAGCCCGTGGGCAGCTTGATGAAGGCGAAGGCCGTGGGCGGGTCCACGAAGACGTCATACTCGTTCACGACGACGGCGGCGGTCGTTTGCGCCTGCGCCTCGACGTGGGCGACGGTGCCGATCAGCCCCACCATCATGAGCGCGAGGCAGGGGGCGAGACGGGCCAGGAAAGTGGGCATGGGAATCTCCGGTTCAGTGGCAAGTGGCAGTGAAAGGCAGTGTCCGGCCCGCTCGTTTCAAGCCCGCTTCATGGCCCGCTGCCTTCGTTTCATCTGTTGTCACAGCGACTGTTTCCCTCCACGCCCTTTCTGATGTCCTCCATGTCCCACCATTTGTTCGTCGTCGCTTCTACCCGCGAGCCTGGCCACGTCGGCAACACCGAATGGCTGGCCCGCCGCGCGGCCGCCGGCCTGCCCGCCGAGGCCGCGCAGACCTGGCTGCATCTCGCGCGCATGAACCTGCCGCCCTTCACCGACCAGCGGCACACGGTGGGCACCTACCCCTGGCCGCAGGGCGACCTGCGCACCCTGCTCGACGCGACCCTGGCCTGCACCGACCTCGTGCTGGTGGCGCCGGTCTACTGGTACAGCTTCCCGAGCACGCTCAAGACCTACCTCGACCACTGGAGCGCGTGGCTGCGCATCGAGGGCCTGCCCTTCAAGGCCGAGATGGCGAAGAAGCGCCTGCACCTCGTCACCACCAGCGGCAACCGCGAGAAGGCGCAGCCGATGATCGACTCGACAGGGCTGTGCGCCGGCTTCCTCTCGATGCCGCTGGCCGGCGTGCTGTGGGGCAAGGGCGGGCCGCCGGATGCGGTTCAGTCCGACGAGGCGGCCCTCGCCGCGGCAGACGGCTTCTTCGCGCGCTGAGCCAGGCGCTGAGCCAGACGCCGAACCCAGGGCCACACGCTGCACGCCAGCAGCAGCACGAAGGCCAGCGCGGCCAGGGCCACACGCACATCGGCCCGCGCCACCACCGGCTTGGCGAGGTCCGGCGACCTCATCGCCTCCGACAAGCCCTGCGCCGTCTGCAACCGAACAAAGCCCAGCCCCAGCTCGCCCGACAGCAGGCGCAGATAACCCTCGCGCAAGGCCGACAGGTGCTCGCGCCCCGGCGTGCCGCCCAGGCCGGTGGCCGGCGGGCCGGCACCCTCGTCCAGCAGCTTCTCGCCTTCGACGCTCGCGCCGCGGCCGCGGCTGCGCGGGTCGGTCTGCATCACCTCGTCGGCCTGCCAGAAGCCGAGCGGGCGGCCCAGCGGGTCGGTCTTGGGGATGGGTGAGGGCAACAGGTCGCCCACACCGACGATGAGCCCCGGCACCTCGCCCGCCTTGTCGTCGAACGCCGGGCGGTACAGCGGGTTGAGCGGCGGCGCCTCGTGCCCGTCGGTGATGAACACCAGCGAGGGCTTGCCGGGCAGCGCCTTCGCGATGCCGAGCGCGCTGTGCAGGCCTTTGGCCACCTCGCTGTTGCCCGACCAGCCCATGCGCGCGTCAATGCGCGCCAGCGACGAGCGCAGCTCGCCCAGGTTGGCGCATACCTCCACCGGCGCCAGCAGCAGGAAGGCGCGGTACTCGGTGAACACCGCCCAGCCGACCTTGGAGCCGCAGGGCAGGTCGAGCAGGCTCTGGCGCAGTGCGTCCTTGGCGAAGTCCAGGCGCGAGACGGGCTTGCCGGCCAGCACCGCGTCGGTCACGTTCATGCTCTGCGTGATGTCGAGCACCACCACGTGCTCGAACAGCTTGCGCTCGATGCGCACGCTGGGGTTGAGGAAGGTGGCGGCCAGCGCCAGCGCCGCGGCGGCGAGCAGCCAGCGTTCGCGCGTCATGGGAGGCCCGGTGTCATGGCATTCCGGGGGAGTAGCCACGCATGGTGGTCGCGGCGCGCTCGGCGTTGCGCTGCGTGTCGGCCGGCTCGGCCAGGCTGTCGTCGGGGTCGGGCAGCAGGCGCTGCGCGCGTTCGAGGTTGTAGCGCGCGTCCCATTGGCCGGGGTCGTGGCGCAGCACCTCGCGGTAGATCTCCTTGGCCAGCTCGATCAGCGGGAGGGCCTGCCCCGGCTGCGCGCCGGCGCGCAGGGCCTGCGCCTGGCGCACCAGCAGGTTGGCGCTGTTGTAGCGCGCCGCCTGGCCGAGTGGCGTGTCGCCTTGCAGCGCGCGGTAGCGGTTCAGGGCCTCGGTGTCGGCGCCACTCGCCGCCTGTGCATGGGCCAACGCGAACTGCAGCTCGGGCGGCGCGTCGGTGGCGGCCACGGGCGGATCGGCCGCGATGGCCACGTTCCAGCGCTGCAGCCGCCACAGGTACGCGCCATCGAGCAATGCGGCGACCACGGCGACAGCCGCCACCCCCAGCACGACGCGCGTGCGCCGCCGCGTGGTCACTGGTCTGCCCTCCGCGCAAAGCGCTCCGGGATTCGCGCTTGGGAGCGGCCCGGCGCGCTCATGCCCATCGCCGGATCTCCAGCGCCCGGGCAGCGAGCAGCAGCAGCACGCACAGCAGCGCGGCGCCATGCGCGTACGGCGCGAGGTCGCGCCGCGGCACCAGGTCGAGATAAGTGATGGGCAGGTTCTCCAGCCGGTTCACGTCGTCGATGGCGGCCTGCAAGGCCTTGTCGTTGTCGGCCTCGTAGGCGCGGTAGGGCGTGCCCAGCGACTGGAAGAAGCGGTGCAGCTGGTGCTCGGGCACGGTGTCGGCCGCGCCCAGCGGGTCGCCGGCCTCCGCATTGAGCCCGGGGCTGTTGGCCGAGCGCAGGTAGAACCAGTCGATGGCCGCGCGGTGCTTGCGCGCGGCATAGGCGATGCGCTCCTGCGTGCCCGGGTCGAGGTGGTCGCCGCCGTCGGACACCAGCATCACGATGCGCGAGCCGGTGTAGGGCCGCTCGTCGAAGAAGGACAGCGCCTCCAGCAAGGCCAGGCCGATGTTGGTCTCCGACAGGCCGCGGCCGATCTCGCCCGCGGCGATGGCGGCCTGCACCACCTCGTTCTTCTGCGTGAACTCCAACACGCGCATCGGCAGCGTGCTGAACACCACCATGCCGAAACGGTCGTCGGGCCGGCTGCTCGCGAACTCCGACAGCATGCGCCGCGCGACCTTGCCTTTGGCGTCGCGCGGGCGGCCGGGCGCGAGGCTCATGTAGTAGTCGATCGCCTCGGGCCCGGTGCCGCGCGGGCGGTTCGCGCCCGACGCCAGGCGCGCGCCAGCGAAGCCCTGGTCCATGCTGCGACTGCGGTCGAGCACGACCACGATCTCGGCGCCGGTGCCCACGCGCTCGACGGTGTACTCGGGCCGGTGCGGGCCGGCCATGGCCAGCACCAGCAGGGCCAGCGCGAGCACCGCGGCAGCTTGCAGCGCGCGACGCAGCGCGTCGGAGGCGCGGTCGCGCGGCATCAACGCGACCCAGGCATTGACCACCGGCTGCTCGGCGCGCGACCACAGCGGCAGCAGCGCCAGCGGCAGCAGGCCCAGCAGCCAGGGCGTGTCGAACTGGATCATCACGCGGCTCCCCGCTCCGCATCGCGGCACTTGCGGCAGAACTCGATCAGCCAGCGCCCGTCGCTTGCCGTGGGTTGTTCGCCGGCGAAGAACTCGCGGCGCGAGTGCTGGAAGAAGGCCAGCAGCTCGGCGCGCAGCTTGGCGTAGCGCGGTTGCGCCGCCACGAAACGGTCGACGCCGTGCTCGAACAGCACTTCGCCAGCGGTCTGGTTGAGCGCGTCGTGCACGCGCTGGAAGGCGGCCCGCGGCTTGTCGCCAGGCAGGTGCCGCCAGGCATGGGCGAACGGCAGCTTGCGGCTGTCCCACCAGGGCGCAACAAGGTACACCTGCCCGAGGTAGACCGCGCACAGCAACAGCACCACGCCATAGGCCCAGAGGCGGCGTTGCGCGGGCTGCGTGTCGAGCCGCGGTGGTGCGAGGTCGGGCCGCAGCTCGCCCAGGCCTTCGCGCGGTGAGACTTCGGTGGGCACCAGCGGTGACACCGTCACCGGCCAGGCGTCGACGCGCAACAACTGCTCCCGTCCCTCGCCCTGAAAGCCCAGCGAGAAAGGCGCAATCTCCAGCGTGCGCACCTCGGGAGGAGAGAAGAACACCTGGTAGCTCAGGCGCAGCTCGTGGCGCGTGCCGCCCCCCTCGGCGCGGCTGCGGCGCGACACGCTCTGCAGCTCCACCGCCTTGCCGCGAGCGCCTGGACGCGGCAGCTTTGTCTCGTCGAGCACGAAGCCTTCGGGGGCATGCACGATGAGCTCGCGTTCGAGCACGTCGCCCACGTGGTAGCCGAAGGCACGCGGCTCGATGGTGGTGGCGCGCAGCGTGTCGGCGGCCTGCGCCG
>NZ_DASSRA010000245.1:0-2721 GCF_035702065.1 Rhizobacter sp. | reverse complement strand
GTGTTGGCGACGCGGAACTCGCTCCACTTGCGGAAGGTGCGCGGCGTGTAGCGCAACGCATAGTCTTCCAGCGTCTCGTTGGCGACCCAGGTGTTGTAGTCGCGGCGGATGCGAAAAATCTTCTGAGTGGCCACGGACACGTGCTCGCCCTCCTGAAGAGGCGAGCTTGCAAGAAGCGATCCCGGACACGGCACGGGTCGGTGCTGCGAGTGTGTGCGCCAACCTTGAAAGCGTGGCTACGTTGATTGACGTATTCGGGCTGCGTAGTCCTTCTCCTACCTTAGAGCCCAGAGTGAATGCAAAAGCGCTGCACGCGTTTGGTGCCAGCCCGGTTCACCGATCAGCCCTCAAACCCGGAGAAGACCGATGTCGCACGAACAAGACCCCTCGTCCCCTGACTCACAACGCCGCCGCCTGCTGCAAGGCGCGGCCGCGCTGCCGCTGATGGGCCTCAGCGGCCTGAGCCTGGCGCAGTCCTTCCCCACCGCCAAGGTGAACACCACCAAGCTCGCGATCACCGACACCGAGGTCACGGTCGGCCAGCTGCACTCGGCCACCGGCACCATGGCCATCAGCGAGACTGGCTCGATCCAGGCCGAGCAGCTCGCCATCGACCAGATCAACGCGATGGGCGGCATCCTCGGCCGCAAGATCAAGGTGATCAAGGAAGACGGCGCCTCCGACTGGCCCACCTTCGCCGAGAAGAGCAAGAAGCTGCTCGTCAACGACCGCGTGGCCGCCGTCTTCGGCTGCTGGACCAGCGCCTCGCGCAAGGCCGTGCTGCCGGTGTTCGAGAAGGAGAACGGCCTCTTGTACTACCCGACCTTCTACGAAGGCCTGGAGCAGAGCAAGAACGTGATCTACACCGGCCAGGAGGCCACGCAGCAGATCATCTGGGGCCTCGACTGGGGCGCCAAGGAGAAGAAGGCCAAGACCTTCTTCCTCGTCGGCTCCGACTACATCTGGCCGCGCACCTCGATGAAGATCGCGCGCAAGCACATCGAGACGGTGGGCAAGCTGGGCAAGGTGGTGGGCGAGGAGTACTACCCGCTGGGCCACACCAACTTCAACTCGCTGATCAACAAGATCAAGGTCGCCAAGCCCGACTGCATCTTCGCGGCGGTGGTCGGCGGCTCCAACGTGGCTTTCTACAAGCAGCTCAAGGCGGCCGGCATCACCGGCGACAAGCAGTTCCTGCTGACGCTGTCGGTGACCGAAGACGAGATGACCGGCGTGGGCGGCGAGAACTTCACCGGCTTCTACTCGTCGATGAAGTACTTCCAGTCGCTGGACAACGCCAACAACAAGGCCTTCGTCGCCGCCTTCAAGGCCAAGTACGGCAAGGACGCGGTGATCGGCGACGTGACGCAGGCCGGCTACCTGGGCCCGTGGCTGTGGAAGGCCGCGGTCGAGAAGGCCGGCAGCTTCGACGTCGACAAGGTGGTCGCCGCCTCGCCGGGCATCGAACTGAAGACGGCGCCCGAAGGCTACGTGAAGCTCGACGCCAACCACCACCTGTGGAGCAAGGCGCGCATCGGGCAGGGGCAGCCGGATGCGACCTTCAAGGTGGTCGCTGAATCCAGCGAGCTGATCAAGCCGGATCCGTTCCCGAAGGGTTACCAGTAAGCACGGCCTGCGCCGAGCGGTTCTTCGCACAGAAAGAACCGCTCGCGCTGAGGTATCGAAGCCTGCACAGGCCGTGCACGGCTTCGATACCTCAGCCCGAACGGGTGGTGGCCCACCACCGCACCGAACACCTCCATCCGCTCAGCCTGAGGTATCGAAGGCCCGCTCCACCTCACGAAAGCCACCGCCATGACCTTCTCCGACATCATGAACATCGGCCTGATGCAAGGCTTCGCCGGCCTGAGCCTCTTCTCGGTGCTGCTGCTGATGGGCCTGGGACTGGCCATCATCTTCGGGCAGATGGGCGTCATCAACATGGCGCACGGCGAGTTCATGACGATCGGCTCGTACACCATCTTCCTCGGCTCCACGCTCACCGAGAAGCTCTCCCCGGGCTTCATGCCGTACTACTTTCCGATTGCGATCGGCGTGGCCTTCGTGTTCGCGTTCGTGGTCGGCTACCTCGTCGAATGGGGGCTGATCCGCCACCTTTACAAGCGCCCGCTCGACACGCTGCTCGCCACTTGGGGCGTGAGCCTGGCGCTGCAGCAGTGCTTCCGCAGCTTCATCGGCCCCAAGGAGGTGAGCCCCACGCTGCCCGAGTGGCTGATGGGCTCGTGGGCGCCGCACGAGGGGCTGGACATCCCGATCAACGGCCTGTTCGTGCTGGCCCTCACCGCGCTGGTGACCGCGGGTGTGCTGATCGCCCTCTACAAGAGCCGCTGGGGCCTGCGCGTGCGGGCCACGGTGAGCAACCGCCAGATGGCCAACGCCATCGGCATCAACACCAAGAAGACCGACCGACTCACCTTCGCCATCGGCTGCGGCATCGCCGGCGTCGCGGGCGCGGCCTTCACCACCATCGGCTCCACCGGCCCGACCAGCGGCTCGCTCTACATCGTCGATGCCTTCCTGGTCGTCACCTTCGGCGGCGCGGCCAGCCTGCTGGGCACCGTGGCCTCGGCCTTCGGCATCGCGCAGACGCAGTCGATCAGCGAGTTCTTCATGACCGGCTCGATGGCCAAGGTGCTGACGCTGTCGCTCATCGTGCTGATTCTGATGATGCGCCCGCAGGGGTTGTTCGCCGCCAAGGTC
>NZ_DASSRA010000244.1:0-6569 GCF_035702065.1 Rhizobacter sp. | reverse complement strand
GAGGCAGCCGCATCGGCTTCTTTCACGCCCGACTCGATGTGGCCCTGGGCCGACTGCACCAGCCCGCGGATCTCACGGGCCGCCTCGGCAGTGCGCTGCGCCAGGCTGCGCACCTCGGCCGCCACCACGCCGAAGCCCTTGCCCTGTTCGCCCACGCGCGCCGCTTCGACGGCGGCGTTCAAGGCCAGCAGGTTGGTCTGGAAGGCGATGCCGTCGATGACACCCGAGATGTCGCCGATGCGGCGCGACGATTCGCCGATGCCGTGCATGGTGTCCGACACGCGCAGCACCGCCTGCGTGCTGGCGTCGGTCTCTTGCGTCACGGCGTCGGCGAGCACCGCGGCCTCGCGGGCGGTGTCGGCACCCTGGCGCACGGTGCCGGTGATCTCTTCCATCGAGGCCGCGGTCTGTTCGAGGTTGCTGGCCTGCGACTCGGTGCGCTCCGACATGTCCTGGTTGCCGTCTGCGATCTCGCGGATCGAGTCCTGCATGCGGTTCACCTCCAGGCGCGCGTCGCCCACGATGGACTGCAGGTTGACGTTGAGCTGCGCCAGGGCGACCTGGAGCTCGCCCGCCACCCCGAGGGCGTCGACCTCGATGCGCTGGCGCAGGTCGCCGGCGGCCATGCGCCGCGCGGCCGTCAGCAGCCCGCGCAGCGGGCGCTCCAGCCGATGCCGTGCGAAGGCGGCGCAGGCCGCACCGAGCACAACGGCGAGAACCGCGCCAAAGGCGCCGGGCAGCACTGCCCCCAGGCCGAAGCCGGCGAGGGCCAGGGCGCCCGAGCCCAGCAGCAGCCCACGCGTGCGCAGCCAATGGGTGGCCGCGGCGGCACGCCCCTTCCAGCCGGGGAGCACGGCGCGGCCGGCGGCAAAGCGCACGGTCGGCACACCTTGCGCCGTGGCCTCGTTCATGCGGCGGTACAGCGCCTCGGCTGCGGCCACCGCCTGCCGGTCGGGCACGCTGCGTACCGACATGTAGCCGATGGGGGCGTCGCCTTCCATCAGCGGCGTGACGTTGGCCCGCACCCAGTAGTGGTCGCCGTTCTTGCGGCGGTTCTTCACCAGCGCCGACCACGGCCGGCCGCTCGCGATGGTGGCCCACATGTCGCGGAAGGCCTCGGCGGGCATGTCGGGGTGGCGGATGAGGTTGTGGGGCTTGCCCAGCAGCTCCTCGCGGGCATAGCCGCTGGCTTCGATGAAGGCCGGGTTGCAGTAGGTGATGCGACCTTTGAGGTCGGTGGTGGACACGAGGCAACGCTCGGGAGAGATCAGGTGCTCGGTCTGGGTAACGGGGCCCGTGTGACGCATGGGAAGGGGACAGGGAACTGCGAAAGGCACGCCGCGTCGGCGCCTCTTCTGGATCGGCGAATCCCCTTGGGTCTGAAGGGGAAATGTTCAGAAGCTTGATCCAGGTCAATCACGCGGGCTGGCCGACGCGGAGGACGCCCTCTCAAGCTCGAGCAGGAGCAGCTGCATGTCGATGGGCTTGACCAGGTAAGACGCGCAGCCGGCGGCGAGCAGTTCCTCGCGCAGGTACTTGTCGGGGTAGGCCGTCACGGCCACCACCGGCAGGTGCCGGGTCTGCGGGTCGGCCTTGATCCGGCGCACGAAGGCCAGGCCGTCCATGCCGGGCAGGTTGAGGTCGAGCAGCACCACGTCCGGGTGGCCCTCGTCCAGGCTGGCAATGGCCTGCTCGGCCGTGGTGCTGCTGAGCACCACGTGCCCGCTCAGGCGTGCGCTCTCGCCGGCCAGCTTGAGGTCGATGCGGTGGTCTTCCACGATCATGATGCGCAGGCCGGCATCGCTGATGCGGCTCTCGGCCAGGTGCTCACGCACCTGGTTGGGCAGCCGCCGGGTGTCGATCGGCTTGGCGATGTAGCCCGTGCAGCCGGCGTCCAGGGCCTTCTGCTTGTCGCCCTTCATTGCGAAGGCGGTCAGGGCCACGATGGGCACCTGGGCGTAGCGGGCGTCGCCGCGCAGTTGCCGCGTGAGCGTGAGGCCGTCCATGCCAGGCAGGGCGATGTCCATCAGGATCAGGTCGGGCACGGCGCTTTGCGCCAGCTTGGCGAGGGCGTCTTCGGCGTCCACGCAGGGCGTGACCGTGAAGCCTTCCATTTCGAGCAGGTCACACACCAGCTTGCGGTTCAGCGCGTTGTCGTCGACGACGAGGATGTGGGCTTCCATGGTGGGCTCACGCCGCGGCGGGTTGGTGATAGATGAGCGGCAGCCTCACGGAGAAGGTGCTGCCCTGGCCGGGCGTGCTGGTCACGGTGATGTCTCCGCCGTGCAGCAGCACCAGCTTGCGCGTGAGCGACAGGCCCAGGCCGCTGCCTTCGTAGCGGCGGGCCGCGCCACCATCGAGTTGGTGGAAGGCTTCGAAGAGGTGCGTCAGGTCGTCCGTGGAAATGCCGATGCCGGTGTCGCTGACCTCCACGCGCATCGACCCCGCCGGGCCCTCCAGGATGGCGACGCGGACCTCGCCGCCCGGGTCGGTGAACTTGACGGCGTTCGACAGCAGATTGAAGAGGATCTGCTTGAACTTCTGCGGGTCCAGCCGCACGCTCGCCACCGCCGTGGGCGGTGGCGGGTTCAGGCGCAGCTGCTTCTTGCGTGCCAGCGGGGCGACGAGCGCGCACACGGCCGAGGCGGCTTCGGCGGGCGAGAAGTCTTCGGGGTAGACCTCCATCTTGCCGGCCTCGATCTTGGAGAGGTCCAGCACGTCGTTGATGAGCTGCAGCAGGTGCTTGCCGCAGTGGTGCACGTCTTCCAGGTACTCGCGCTGCTTGGTGTTGAGCGGGCCGGGGCGGCCGTCGATCAGCAACTCGGAGAAGCCCAGGATGCCGTTCAGCGGCGTGCGCAGCTCGTGGCTCATGTTGGCCAGGAACTCGTTCTTGAGCCGGTTGGCGTCGTGCAGGGCCTGTTCGGCGCGGCGGCGCTCGGTGGCGTCGCGGATGGCGCTGGCGATCAGCAAGCCCTGTTCGGTCTGGATGGGGCTCAGGCTGATCTCCACCGGGAACTCGCTGCGGTCCTTGCGCAGGCCGTACAGGTCGACGCCGGCCCCCATGCGCCTGACCTTGGGCTGCTCGAAGAAGCGCCCGCGGTGACCGCCGTGCGAGCCGCGGAAGCGCTCGGGCACCAGCATGTCGACCGAGCGGCCCAGCATCTCTTCGCGCGACCAGCCGAAGAGGTTCACCGCCTGGCTGTTCACCAGCACCATCTGGCCCTCGGCGTCGACGATGACCATGGCGTCGGGGGCGGATTCGAGCAGGTCGCGGAACTGGCGCTCGGCCTTGCTGCGGGCCTCGTGGCGGTCGGTCATGTCGCGCACGGCGCACATCACCATCGAGCCCTCGTCGGTCTCCAGCGGGCTCAGGCTGATCTCGACCGGAAACTCGCTACCGCCGAGGCGCTGCCCGAAGAGCTCCAGCCCCGCGCCCATCACCCGCACCCGCGGCTGCGCCAGAAAGCTCGCGCGGTGCGCAAGGTGCCCGGAGCGGTAGCGAGACGGCAGCAGCACCTCGACGATCTGCCCGGCAAGCGAGTGCGGCTCATGGCCGAACACCTCGTGCGCCTGCGAGTTGGCCAGCACGATGTGCCCGGTGGCGTTGACGATGAGGATGGCGTCCGGCGTGTGCTCCAGCACCCCGCGGTAGCGGGCTTCCACTGCCTTCATGTCGCGCCGGATCTTGAGCGCCGTGACGTCGCGCATGGCGACCACGTAGCCGCCGCTGCCCCAGTCGTTGGGCATGTGCCGCAAGGCGCTGCTCACGTGCAGCCGCGAACCATCCTTGCGGCGGCGAACGGCCTCGTCGATGGCGCTGCCGTCGCGCACCGCGCGCTGGAGCAGCTGCTCGTAGTCCGGGCGGTGCTCGTCCGAGACGGTGAGCACGGGCAACTCCTGACCCAGGGCCTCGGCAGGGGTGTAGCCGAACATGGCATGCGCGGCGGCGCTCCAATGAGTCACACGCCCAAGCGGGTCAAGCAGCGCGATCGCGTCCGGGTTGTGGGCCAGGACGATGCCTTCTTGGGCTGTGTTCATTCGGCTGTCTCCTGGGGGCGCAGCGTATGCCGCCCAGGTGGCGACGTCACCTGTCAGGTGGTGCAGGTTCAGCCGGAAAGAGCGCGCGGGCAGGAGAACGCGTGTCAGTCCCCTCGTCCATTGGCAAGCGGCGTGCCGTACCAGCGGCCGTAGCGCAGCGCCCACGCAGTGGCGGCCGTGGCCCAGGCCAGCGCCGCGGCGGGCAGCAACACGCCGGCCGCCGCCTCCCACAGGGCTGCGATCACCCGGCCGGCCACGGCGAGTTGCAGCAGCCAGAACAAGCGCCACAGCAGCGCATCGGCCGCCACCGTGCGGCCGCTGTGGCCGGCGGAGACCCGTCCCACCATCGCAAACAAGGTGCTGCCCATGAAGCCGGCGGCCAGCGCGTGCACGGGCGCCAGGCCCAGACCCACCGCATCGCCCCACCACCGCATCGCGTGCGACACGGCGCCAAGCGCGAAGGCCAGCCCCAGCCAGGTGAAGCCCAGGTGCAGCATGGCGAGCAGCCGCAGCGACGGGCTGGGCCGGCGGCGCGAGCGCCACGCCAGTTGCAGCAGCAGCCCGGCCAGGGCAGCTTCACCCAGGGCCTGCAGGCCGACAAGCGCCCTGGGCAACGGCCAGCCCAGCAGTTCAGTCGCGGCCAGCAGCGCCTGCACCAGCACGGCGGCCACCAACAGGCGCAGCATGCCTTCGGGCACCCAGGCGTCGGGCGCGGCGTCGCCGAAGAAGGGCAGCATGCGGTGCACAGCGCTCACGAAGGTGAGCGCGTTGCCGGCCCACAGGCTGGCGTGCAGGGCCGCTTGCGCGACCTGCGGCCTGCCTGCCGCGAGGCCCGCCGCGGCCGTCAGCAGCAAGCCGCTCCCCATCGCGCAGGCCGCCAGCAACAGGCGGGCATGGAGCGTGTCGGTGGCCTGGCTGGCGCGCAGCATGCGGCCGAAACGCCAGCTCACGAGGCCGTAGCCCGTGGCGGCCAGCGCCATCCCGGTGGCGGCGGCGAGGGCACTCAGATGGCAGCCCGCCATGAAGAGGCCCCAGCCCGCCAGGTGCAGCGCCACCGGCACGCGCAGGCTGTGCGCCGAGACGGGCGGGCGCTGCAGCCAGCGCGGCCCGGCAGTGAACAGAAAGCCCGCGAAGAACATGGGCATGAAGCCGCCGCTCATCAACCAGCCGTGGGCGCCACCGGACGGCACCTGCCAGGTGACGCTTCCAACCAGCAAGACAGCTGCCCACCACACCGCGCTGAGCGCGAACATCAGCGCCCCTGCGAAGAAGCACAGGCGGTGCGGCGCGGCCAGCAGCCTGCGCAGCTGCCAGCCGGAGGTGTCGACCACTGTGTTCAGGCGAGGGCCGGCGCGGGGGCGTCGCCGCCGAGCAGCCGCACGATCAACTCGTGCACGCTGCGGATCTCGCGGCCGAAGGGCAGGGCACCGCGGCCGCTGAAGAAGAGGCCGCCCTTCAGGTCGCCCTTGAGGGCAGCGGCGAGCTGCTGGTCGATGCAGAACTGGCCCCAGTCGGCCTTGCCGTCGCGCAAGCCGCATTGGGCCAGGCAATCGAACACCTTGGTGCAGCGCTGCTTGACGTGGGCCACGGCCTGCAGGCGCTTTTCGGCCTTGAGGTAGGCGCGCAGCCAGGGCGTGGCCACGGCGCGCGCGGGCAGGCCGGCCACGCTGGTGAACTCGACCTTGTCTTCTTCGCGCGCTTCGGCCAGCACGCGCTTGAACTCGGCGTGCGCATCGCATTCGTGCGTGACGGCGAAGGGCGTGCCCAGCTGTACGCCGGCCGCGCCCAGCGACTGCACGCGGCGGATGTCGGCCAGGCTGCGGATGCCGCCGGCGGCGATCACCGGCGTGGTGGCTTCGATGCCAGCCGCCCGCAGGACGGCCACGGTTTCAGGGATCGCACGCTCGAAGTCGAAACGCGGGTCGTGGAGGTCGTCGATCTTGGCCGCGCCGAGGTGCCCGCCGGCATGGGCCGGGTGTTCGAGCACGATGGCATCGGGCATGCGCTTCTTGCGCTCCCACTTGCGCACCACGAGGTTCACGCCGCGCGAGTCCGACAGGATGGGCACCAGCGCCACCTGCGGGTGATCGGCCGCGAGTTCCGGCAGGTCGAGCGGCAGGCCGGCACCGACCACGATGGCGTCGATGCCCGCCGCGAGCGACTGCTGCACGTAGGGCGCGTAGTCGCTCACCGCACGCATCACGTTCATGGCCAGCAGGCCATGGCCTTCAGACAGCACGCGTGCCGCGGCGATCTCGCGTGACACGGCTTCGAGGTTGGCCGCGTTGATGGCCTCCTTGGCCTCAGCCCCGAAGCCCAGGCCGCGCGTGCGCTCCATCAGGTCGGGGTGATGGCGCCGCAGGTCGACGGCGCTGAGCGTGCCCACGCCGCCCGCACGCGCCACGCTGCCGGCCAGGCGGTGGGCCGACACGCCGATGCCCATGCCGCCCTGGACGATGGGCAGCAAGGTTCGCCCAGCCAGGCGCAGGGGTGGCAGTCCGCTCTCATCGAGCAGCGTCTTCAGGTCGGGT
>NZ_DASSRA010000243.1:0-2182 GCF_035702065.1 Rhizobacter sp. | reverse complement strand
GAGTGCGCCCACGAGCATCAGCACGGTGTGCGACGCGCTCTGGCGCAACACCACCACCACATTGACGCCCACGAACACCAGCGCGCCCAGCGCCGACAGCCAGGCGCCGATGGCCGCATGGCCTGCCAGCATGGCGAGGGCGCCCAGCACCGAGGCGAAAGGCGCAACAAAGGCCGCAGGCAGCTTGACGGCCACCGCGCGCTCGATGGCGATCACGGTACCGAGAAAGCCCGACATCATCAATGCCGCATGCAGCACCGCGGCCTGGCCGAGCGTGTGCAGCTCGAACCACGACGAGGGCGCGGCAGCAGCACGCAGCAGCCCTCCGGCCACGGCGGCCAGCAGGCAGGTGATGCTGAGCAGCATCAGGCAGGCTTTGAGCGCAGAGGCGCCCATGGTAGGTGCCGCGCGCGCACGGCGCGGCCGGCGGTGGGTGGCCGCAGGGGCTACCACTTCATGAAGCGCTTGGCGCGTGCGCTCATGCGCTCGGGCGTCCATGGCGGCTCCCAGCCGAGTTCGACATCAATGCGCCACTTGGCGGGGATGACCTTGTCGAGCGCGTTCTCCACGTCTTCGAGGATCACGTCGGTCACCGGGCAGGCGGGCGAGGTCATGGTCATGAGCACGTGCGCCTGCTCGTCGGCGATGCGCACCTTGTAGATGAGGCCCACGTCGACGATGGACAGCGCCAGCTCCGGGTCGACCACCTGGGTGAGCGCGCCCAGCACGGGCAGGCGCAACTCGTCGGGGCCGTCGTAGGTGTAGGTGGGGGCGGTGTCGTCGTTCATGGGGATGTCGATCACGCGACCGGGGCGATGTGCAGCACCCGGGCGAGCGAACTTCGGTTCTGGACCAGGTCGTCCAGCGTGTAGTCGTCGAGCACGTCGTAGAAGGCATCGACCGCCTGGCGCAACACGCCGCGCAGGCGGCAGATGCGGGCGATGCTGCAGTGGTCGGGCGTGTCGCCGAAGCACTCGGCCGGCATGGCCGCGCCTTCGGTGGCACGCACCACCTTGCCGACCACGATGTTCTCGGGCGCAAGCGCCAGGCCCAGCCCACCGCCCTTGCCGCGCACGTTGGCGAGCCAGCCTTGCTTGCCGAGGAAGTGGACCACCTTGGTGAGGTGGTTCACCGACACGTCGAACGACGTGGCGATCTCGGCAATCGTGGCGCGCCGCTGCGGCTGCGCGGCCAGGTAGATCAGCACGCGCAGGCTGTAGTCGGTGAAGCTGGTGAGTTTCATTGCTTGGCAGTGGCGGCGTTGGCCACCGGCACACGCGTGCCGATGGGTGTGCGCAGCAGCTTAATGGCATACCAGGCGAGGAACAGCGCCCCGGCGGCGAAGACGATGTCGCCCGGCACGCGCAGCCACACCAGCGTTTCCATCACGCCCGAGTGGATCACCTCCGGCGAGCGCGCGAACCAAAGGCCCTTGGTGATGCTGGCGTAGGCCTGGTAGATGCCAGCCGGCAGCAACGACATGAAGACCATCATCGCCAAGCCGATGTTGAGCGACCAGAACGCGGGCTTGAGCCAGCGGTCGGCGTGCAGGGCACGTGCATACAGGCCGCGCAGGCAGAAGAGCATGAGGCCGATGCCCAGCATGCCGTACACACCGAACAGGGCAGCGTGCCCGTGGGCGGCCGTCATGTTGAGGCCTTGCACGTAGTAGAGCGAGGCAGGCGGGTTGATGGCGAAGCCGAGCACGCCGGCGCCCACGGTGTTCCAGAAGCCCACGGCCACGAAGCACATGATGGGCCACTTGTAGGCCTGCAGCCAGGGCGCGCTCTGCGAGCGGCGATAGGTTTGCAGCGCTTCCAGGCCGATCAGCGCGAGCGGCACCACTTCGAGCGCCGAGAACACCGCGCCCACGGCGATCACCGAGGTGGGCGTGCCCGTGAAGTACAGGTGGTGCAGCGTGCCCAGGATGCCGCCGAACAGGAAGACGATGGTCTCGGCCACGATGGCGCGGTTGGCGCTGGCGGCGTGGATGAGCCCGAGGCGGGTGAAGATCAGCGCGACCACGGCGGTGGCGAACACCTCGAAGAAGCCTTCGACCCACAGGTGGACGAGCCACCAGCGCCAGTACTCGATCATCGAATAGTGTGTGTGCTGGCCCCACATCAGCGAGCTGGCGTAGAAGCCGCCGATGCACGCGGCCGACAGGAACACCATGGCGATG
>NZ_DASSRA010000242.1:0-20587 GCF_035702065.1 Rhizobacter sp. | reverse complement strand
AGCGGTCGTCCGGCGTGAGGTAGACGTCGGCCGGCAGCTTGCCGATGGGAATCTTCCAGCGGGGCTGTTGCGTCTGCAGGTCGATGGCCATCAGCTCGTCGCTGTCTTGCATGGAGGCGTAGACGGTGGTGCTCTTGCTGTCGATGGCCAGGTGGCTGGGTGTGCGCGCCGCGCGCACACGAGCCGCCAGCTTGAGCGGCGTGGCGGTGTCCTCGGGCTGCCACTGGTAGATGTCGACGTGGTCCAGCCGGTTGGCGGCGATCACGAACCACTTCATGTCCGGCGAGAAGCGCAGGTGGTAGGGGTCGATGATCTTGGTGATGGTGCGCTGCACCTCGCCCGTCTTGGGGTCGATGAGGGTGAGCGAATCGCTCAGCGCATTGGCCACGACGAGGGATTTCTCGTCGGGCGTGAGGTAGAGGTGGTGCGGCTCCTTGCCGGTGGGGATGCGCCGCAGCTCGGCGTAGCTCACCGGATCGATCACGCTGATCGATGCGTCCAGCGAATTGAGCACGAAGATCGGGTTCGTGGGCTTGTCGCCAGCCGCTGCCGACGAGCATGCCAAGGCGGCCACCAGGGCCAGGAGCGCAGACAACAGCTTCAAAACAGACACTCGCAAGGGCAAACCGCTAGTGTAGGCGGCCGACTCCCGCCGGCCGCCTGACAAATCTCAAGTGCCCCAAGGCTATTCGTCGTCGCCACCCAGGATGCCGCCCAGAAGGCCGCCGGCGCCAAAGCCGCCCAGCACGGAGCCTTCTTCGCGGCTGCCGCCGCGCTGCGGTGCCGCGGCGAACACACGCGACGCCAGGCGCGAGAACGGCAGGCTTTGCAACCACACCGTGCCAGGGCCGGTGAGCTTGGCGAAGAACAGGCCTTCGCCACCGAAGAGCGCGGTCTTGATCTTGCCGACGTACTGGATTTCGAAGTTGACGCTGGGTGTGTAGGCCACCAGGCAGCCGGTGTCGACGAACAGGGTCTGCCCCGGCTGGAGCTCGCGCCGCACCACCGTGCCACCGGCATGCACGAAGGCCAGGCCATCTCCTTCGAGCTTTTGCATGATGAAGCCTTCGCCGCCGAAGAAGCCGGTCGACATCTTCTGCTGGATGTGAATGCCCAGCGACACACCCTTGGCCGCACACAGGAAGGCGTCCTTCTGGCAGATGAGCATGCCGCCGAGCTGGCGCAGGTCCATGGGCAGGATCTTGCCGGGGTACGGCGCGGCAAAGGCCACGCGCAGCTTGCCCGAGCCCTGGTTGGTGTAGACGGTGGTGAACAGCGATTCGCCGGTGATCAGGCGCTTGCCCGCACCCAGCAGCTTGCCGAAGAGGCCGCCGCCCTGGCTCTGCGAACCGTCGCCGAACACCGTGTCCATCGCGATGCCGGCGTCCATGAAGAACATGCTGCCGGCCTCGCCGACCGCGGCCTCGCCGGGATCGAGCTCGACCTCGACGAACTGCATCTCCGAGCCCTTGATTTCGTAGTCCACCACATCCATTGCCACGGTGATTGCTCCAACAGTAGGTTCAAAAGGAGCCGGCATTTTGAGCCATTTCAATGACGTGCCAGCGATAGACTCGGCCCATGCAACACCTGCTGAACCTGCTGGCTGCCATCGCCCTGCTTGTCTGGGGCACGCACATCGTGCGCACCGGCATGCTGCGTGTGTTCGGCGAGAACCTGCGGCGTGTGCTGTCGGGCAGCTTCAGCAACCGCATCAGCGCGGCACTGGCCGGCCTGGGTGTCACGAGCATCGTGCAGTCAAGCACGGCAACCTGCCTGATCGTGGCCTCGTTCGTGGGCAAGGGCCTGGTCACCACAGGCCCGGCGCTCGCCGTGATGCTGGGCGCCGACATGGGCACGAGCCTGATGGCGGTGGTGTTCTCGTTCGATCTATCTTGGTTGTCGCCGCTGCTGATCTTCGTCGGCGTGGTGCTCTTCATTTCACGCCAGAACAGCGCCGCAGGCCGCATCGGCCGCGTGCTCATCGGGCTGGGCCTGATCACGCTCGCTTTGCAGCTCATCGTGGCGGCCACCAAACCGCTCACCGAGGCACCCGCGGTACGCGCGCTGCTGGTCTCGCTGCCCAACGAGATCATGCTCGACATCGTGGTCGGCGCCGTGCTCACCGTGCTCTCGTACTCGAGCCTGGCCATCGTGTTGCTGACGGCCACGCTGGCCGCCTCCGGGATGCTCACCACCTCGGTCGCACTGGGCCTGGTGCTGGGCGCCAACCTGGGCAGCGGCATCCTCGCCATGATCGCCACCAGCGGCGCAGGCCCGCAGGTGCGACGCCTGCCGCTTGGCAACCTGATCTTCAAGGTCATCGGTGCGCTGTTGGTCATCCCCCTGATGCCGCAGGTTCACGTGATGCTGCAGCAGCTGGTGCCCACAGTGCACCAGCAGGTGGTGTTCTTCCACCTCGCCTTCAATGTGGCGCTGGCGCTGATCTTCATCAGCTTCACTGGGCTCGTGGGGCGCACCGTCGACCGCTGGCTGGTGCAGACCACGGTGAGCAGCGGCACACGACCGCGCCACCTCGACCCGGTGGCCCTGGCGACCCCATCGCTGGCCATCAGCTGCGCGGCGCGCGAGGCCTTGCACCAGGCCGATGTGGTCGAGACCATGCTGCGCGGCGTGCTGCCGGTCATACGCAACAATGACCTCGACCTGGCGCAACAGCTGCGCGGGCTCGACGACACCGTCGACGAGCTTTACTCGGCCATCAAGTTCTACCTCACGCAGATCTCGCGCGAAGCGCTCTCGGAGCGCGAAAGCCGCCGCTGGACCGACATCGTCTCGTTCACCATCAACATGGAGCAGATCGGCGACATCATCGAGCGCGTGCTGCAAGACGTGGAGGACAAGAAGGTGCGCAAGAACCGCAGCTTCTCCGATGCCGGCATGGCCGAGATCGTCCACCTGCACGAGCGCCTGCTGGCCAATCTGCGACTTAGCATGAGCGTCTTCCTCGATGGCCACGTGCGCGATGCGCAGAAGCTGCTCGAAGAGAAGGCCCGCTTCCGCGACCTGGAGCACGAGTACGCCGCGGCGCACATCGGGCGCCTGCAGGAGAACACGGCGCAAAGCATCGAGACCAGTTCGCTGCACCTCGACCTCATCAGCGACTTGAAGCGCATCAACTCGCACATCTGCTCGATCGCCTACCCGATCCTCGAAACCGCAGGCGCCTTGTCGAAGACACGCATTCGCCACTCGCGGCTGGCGGCGATGACCGACGAGAACTGAGCCGATCCCCACCTGAGACTCTTCAACACGCCGGAGCCACGCACTGGTTCTGCGGAGGAAAACGCCCCGACCATGAAAAAGCCCCGCCGGTGCATCGCGCATCGGCGGGGCGGTGTGATGGTGGAGCCGGCGGGAATCGAACCCGCGTCCGCAAGCCATCGCCAGGCAGTTCTACATGCGTAGTTGTCTGATTTGGATTTAAGAGCGTTGGTCGCGCAGCAACACGCTACCCCCACCCCGAGCCACTTGATTTAGTCCTGTGCTGAGTAGCCCAACTCAGGACGAGCCAATGTGTATGACTTCGCAGCCTTCGGGTTGCCCCTCAGGCCCGGCCCATCGGCCAACCGTTGCGAAGCTCACCGGTTTTAAGCGGCGAGGGCGTACGTAGAGTCGTTCGCAGTTACTTTGATCCAGATGGATTTACGAGGTGACTGGTCCTCGGCATGCCCTGTTCCAACTCCGCACCCACGTCGAAGCCAGGTCGGCCCCAGGATTCGATAGTTTAGGCCATCGCCAGCAACTTCAAGAGCTGGCCGGGTGTTTCGATGACATGGTTCGCTCCCCAGGCATCGACCGGATCGCCAGCCCCCAGGTAGCCCCAGGCCGCTACGACCGTACCCATGCCGGCAGCCTGACCGGCCTGCACGTCGCGCAGGTCATCGCCCACATAGACGCAGTGCCCGGGCTCCACGTTCATCCTGCGTGCCGCTTCGAGCAGCGGTGCCGGGTGCGGCTTGGAATGCGCCGTGGTGTCACCGCTGACCACCGTGGCGGCCACCGCGTCCAGCCCCAGTTGGCGAACCAGCGGCTCGGTGAAACGCGCCGCTTTGTTGGTCACAATGCCCCAAGGCATGCCCAAGGCATCCAATGCCGCCAGCACCGGCTGCATCTCATCAAAGACCCGTGTCAGCTGGGTCATCCGTTGTTCGTAGCGACTCAAGAATTCGTCACGCAGTTCGGCAAACCCCGTGTCGGCAGGGCCGACCTGCAGGGCGATCCCGACCATGCCGCGCGCACCCGAACCCACCATGGGGCGGAACTGCTCGTAGGGAAGCGCGGGCAGGCCGCGTGCCGTGCGCATGTCGTTGCCCGCACCGGCGAGGTCAGGCGCACTGTCAATCAAGGTGCCGTCGAGATCGAACAGCACTGCGCGAATCGCCCCCATCACTCGGGCTTGCGGCAGGCGAACAGGTAGTTCACGCTGACGTCCGCCGACAGCCAATAGCGGCGTGTCAGCGGGTTGTATTCCATGCCTCGCGTGGACCGGAGTTCGAGCCCCGCATCGCGGCACCACTGGGCCAGCTCGCTCGGGCGAATGAAGCGGGCGTACTCGTGCGTGCCCTGGGGCAGCAACTTGAGCATGTACTCCGCCCCGACGATGGCGAACAGGAATGACTTGGGGTTGCGATTGATCGTGGAGAAGAACACCCAGCCGCCGGGCTTGGCCAAGGTGGCGCAGGCCTTCACGATGGATGACGGATCGGGCACGTGTTCGAGCATCTCCATGCAGGTGACGGTCTCGAAGTGGCCTGGCATCTCGGCAGCCAGATCTTCAGCCGCCACCTCGCGGTATTCGACGCCACTCGTTCCCGCTTCCGCAGCATGCAACTGCGCCACCTTCAATGGCTTGCTGGCCAGATCGACACCCAGAACCTGCGCCCCCTTGCGCGCCATCGAATCGGCCAGGATGCCGCCGCCGCACCCGACGTCGAGCACGCGCCGTCCCTGCAACGGCGCCAAGCCGTTGATCCAATCCAGGCGCAGCGGATTGATCTGGTGCAGAGGGCGAAACTCGCTTTCAGGATCCCACCAGCGATGGGCCAACTCGCTGAATTTGGCGAGTTCTTGAGGGTCGACGTTGGTCATTCTGCGATGGTAACCAAGAGATATCGAAAGGCGCGAAACCCACGCCAGAAACAAAAAACCCCGCCGAAGCGGGGTTTCAAGAGTCAACGCGAAGCGTTTACTTCTTGGTGCGGGTACCGACCACTTCGATTTCGACGCGGCGGTTCTTGGCCTTGCCTTCCTTGGTCTTGTTGTCAGCAACCGGCGACTTCTCGCCCTTGCCTTCAGTGTAGACACGGTTGGCCTCGATGCCCTTGCTCACCAAGTAGGTCTTGACCGACTCGGCACGGGCAACCGACAGCTTCTGGTTGAACGCATCCGAACCATCGGAGTCGGTGTGGCCGACAGCGATGATCACTTCGAGGTTCACACCAGCGGTCTTGCTGACGAGGTCGTCGAGCTTGGCCTTGGCATCGGGCTTCAGAACCGACTTGCCGGTGTCGTAGAAGGCATCAGCGGCGAAGGTGACCTTCTCGCTGACAGGCGCCGGCGGCACAACCACCGGAGCGGGCGGCGCGGCCGGGGCAGGAGCGGGAGCGGGAGCAGGAGCAGGAGCCGCGGCGGGTGCCGGCGGCTTCAGAGCGCCATCGCATTCCGCCTTGGCGGTAGCGGGAGTCCAGTTGGCATCGCGCCAGCACAGATCGCCAGCGCCGTTCTTCCAGGGCAGACCGGAAGAATTGACCCAGTTGTCTGCGCCCGTGGGCGTGGTTTGCGCGAACGCACCAGACATCGTGGCGGCAAGAGTGGCCGAGGCAAAGAGCGATGCGACTTTATTCAGTTTCTTCATGATTCTCCTCTCAAGGAAAGGTGCAGATGTTCTAACAAAACGTCCAAACCGGAATCGGAAAGTACTGGCAAACCCCAAGTATCCCGGGTGTTTCCCACCGACGCGCGATTGTGCCATAGGGTATTCGGCGAATAGGAATTTGCCTTCGTTGCCTCACTTGAGCAGCTGTGATGTTGCGCGACTGCTACAGCCATCCACAGCAACTAGAATCGTGGATTGCGCTCACAGGCCCGCCAGCGCCTGTCCCAACGGCTTTGCCCTCCACCACGAATGACCCAGTTCGCCAAGGAAACCCTGCCCATCAGCCTCGAAGAGGAGATGCGCCGCTCGTACCTGGACTACGCCATGAGCGTGATCGTCGGACGCGCGCTGCCTGACGCACGCGACGGCTTGAAGCCGGTCCATCGACGAGTGCTGTACGCGATGCACGAGTTGAACAACGACTGGAACCGTCCGTACAAGAAGTCGGCCCGTATCGTGGGCGACGTGATCGGCAAGTACCACCCACACGGTGACCAGTCGGTGTATGACACCGCAGTACGCATGGCGCAAGACTTCTCGATGCGCCACATGCTCATCGACGGCCAAGGCAACTTCGGTTCGGTCGACGGCGACAACGCCGCCGCGATGCGCTACACCGAGATCCGCCTGGCCAAGATCGCCCACGAGATGCTGGCTGATCTGGACAAGGAGACGGTCGATTTCGGCCCCAACTACGACGGCTCAGAGAAGGAGCCGCTGGTACTGCCCACTCGCCTGCCGAACCTGCTCGTGAATGGCTCGGGCGGTATCGCCGTGGGCATGGCCACGAATATCCCGCCGCACAACCTGAATGAAGTGGTCGATGCCTGCCTGCATCTGCTGAAAAACCCCCAGGCCACGATTGACGAGTTGATCGAAATCATCCCGGCGCCTGATTTCCCCACTGCCGGCATCATCTACGGCACCAGCGGCGTGCGCGACGGCTATCGCACCGGGCGCGGCAAGGTGGTGATGCGCGCCAAGTGCCATTTCGAAGACATCGACAAGGGCGCGCGCCAAGCCATCATCGTCGACGAGATTCCGTATCAGGTGAACAAGAAAAACCTGCTCGAGCGCATGGCCGAGCTGGTTCACGAGAAGAAGCTCGAAGGCATCAGCCACATCCAGGACGAGTCCGACAAGTCCGGCATGCGCGTGGTGATCGAACTCAAGCGCGGCGAAGTGCCCGAGGTGGTGCTGAACAACCTGTACAAGCAGACGCAGCTGCAGGACACCTTCGGCATGAACATGGTGGCGCTGATCGACAACCAGCCCAAACTGTGCAACCTGAAGGATCTGATCGCGATCTTCCTGGAGCACCGCCGCGAGGTCGTCACACGCCGCACGGTGTTCGAGTTGCGCAAGGCGCGCGAACGCGGCCACGTGCTCGAAGGCCTGGCGGTTGCACTGGCCAACATCGACGAGTTCATCGAGACCATCAAGACCTCGGCCACACCGCCAGTTGCCAAGGCGGCGCTGATGAGCAAGTCGTGGGACTCTTCCCTGGTTCGCGAGATGCTGGCGCGCGCCGAAGGCGAAACCCCCGGCGGCCGCGAGGCCTTCCGCCCCGAGGGCCTGCCGCGCGAGTTCGGCATGCAGGCCGACGGCCTGTACCGACTGTCCGACGACCAGGCCAGCGAGATCCTGCAGATGCGACTGCAGCGCCTCACGGGCCTGGAGCAGGACAAGATCGTCAACGAGTACAAGGAAGTGATGGCCCAGATCGCCGACCTGCTCGACATCCTGGCGACCCCTTCACGCGTGACGACCATCATTTCGGAAGAGCTGCAGGCCATCAAGCTCGAGTTCGGCCAGACCAAGATCGGCGCGCGACGCAGCACCATCGAGCACAACGCGCAGGACCTCGGCACCGAAGACCTGATCACGCCCACCGACATGGTGGTGACGCTCTCGCACACCGGCTACATCAAGAGCCAGGCATTGAGCGAGTACCGCGCGCAGAAGCGCGGTGGCCGCGGCAAGCAGGCAGCGCAGACCAAGGATGACGACTGGATCGACCAGCTCTTCATCGCCAACACGCACGACTACATCCTGTGTTTCACCAACCGCGGCCGCGTGTACTGGCTCAAGGTGTGGGAGGTGCCGCAGGGCTCGCGCGCCTCGCGCGGCAAGCCCATCGTGAACATGTTCCCGCTGCAGCCGGGCGAGAAGGTCAACGTGGTGCTGCCACTGACCGACGGTTTCCGCAGCTTCCCGGCCGACCACTTCGTGTTCTTCGCCACCGCGCAAGGCGTGGTCAAGAAGACATCGCTCGACGAGTTCAGCAACCCGCGCAAGGCCGGCATCATCGCCGTCGATCTGGACGAAGGGGACTACCTGATCGGTGCGGCCCTGACCGACGGCAAGCACGACGTCATGCTATTCAGCGACGGTGGCAAGGCCGTGCGCTTCGATGAAGACGACGTTCGTGCCATGGGCCGCGGCGCCCGCGGCGTGCGCGGCATGATGCTCGACGATGGCCAGAGCGTGATCGCCATGCTGGTGGCCGAAGACGAGACCCAGAGCGTGCTGACAGCCACCGAGAACGGCTACGGCAAGCGCACCAGCATCGTCGAATACACGCGTCACGGTCGCGGCACCAAGGGCATGATCGCCATCCAGCAAACCGAGCGCAACGGCAAGGTGGTGGCTGCCACCTTGGTACGCCCCGCAGACGAGATCATGCTGATCACAGACAAGGGCGTGCTCGTGCGCACCCGCGTCGCCGAGATCCGCGAACTCGGCCGCGCAACCCAGGGTGTCACCCTGATTGCCCTGGACAACGGTGCCAAGCTGAGCGGCTTGCAGCGCATTGTCGAGAACGACGCCAACCCCGAATCGGGCGACGAGCCCACCACCGAAGGCACTGAAGAATGAAGCGACTGATTGGAATCACCCTGCTCTGCGGCGCCAGCCTGGTTCAGGCTCAAACCCAGGCCATCCCCGGCGCGCCGGCCAGCGCAGCCAAGAAGGAGCTGGTGCAACGGCTGTTGACCCTGCAACAACCGGGCTTTGAAAACCTGGGCCGCGACATGGTCGAGCAACCTGCACGGCAGATGATGGGCGCCGCCGGTCAGGTTCTGCAGACCCGGATCCCCCCTGAAAAGCGTGAAGCCATTGCCAAGCAGGTTCAGGATCAGCTGCGCAAATACGGTGATGAGTCCGGCGCCATCGTTCGCGAGAAGACTCCCAAGGTCAGCCAGGCGAGCCTCGCCCCCATGCTGGAAGAGAAGTTCAGCGAAGACGAACTCCGCCAATTGCTGGCCGCGCTTGAAGCCCCCGCATTCAAGAAGTTCCAGCAGACTCAGCCTGAGATGGTCAACGCGTTCAGGCAGGGTCTCGTGAAGGAGATCGAACCGGTCATCGAACCCAAGCTCAAGGCCTTGGAACAAAGCGTCGGCGCTGCGTTGGGCGTACCCGATCCGGCGGCCAGCCAGCCCAAGGGTGCCGCGGCCAAGCCGGCCGCACCTGCTGCCTCGAAGCCAGCTGCCAAGAAATGACGCGAACTGGGTCGCGCCCGGCCAGCCTTCACTCGCCTACGGAGCCAGGCCGCGTGCGAGAATTTGCCTCACGCCATGGCTGATTTGTCCCCCCAACCCAACGCTGAGCTGCTGGGCCTTCGAACACAGATTGACGAAGTCGACCGAGAGTTGCTCGCGCTGCTGAATCGGCGCGCGCAATTGGCTCAGCACGTGGGTGAAGTCAAGAAGAAGGAAGGCTCGGTGGCCTTCCGCCCCGAGCGCGAAGCCCAGGTCATCGACGGCATGAAGGCCGCCAACCCCGGCCCGCTCAAGACAGAGAGTGTGGCGCCCATCTGGCGCGAGATCATGTCCGCCTGCCGGGCGCTGGAAACGCCCACGCGCGTGGCCTACCTGGGCCCGGCCGGCACCTTCAGCGAGGAGGCGGCGCTGGGCTTCTTCGGCTCGTCCATCGTCAAGGTGCCTTGCGCCAGCTTCGACGAGGTCTTCCACGCCACCGCCACCGGCGCCGCCGACTTCGGCGTGGTGCCGGTCGAGAACTCGACCGAAGGCGTGGTCACGCGTTCGCTCGATCTCTTTCTCACCACACCGCTGTTCATCATCGGCGAGACCAGCCTCTTCGTTCAGCACAACCTGCTGCGCAAGGAGAACTCGCTCGACCGCATCGAGACCGTGGTCGCCCATCCGCAAGCGCTGGCGCAATGCCACGGCTGGCTGGGCACCCACCTGCCCCACGCCGAGCGGCGACCGGTGGCAAGCAACGCCGAAGGCGCCCGGCTCGCCGCCGCCGACAGCAAACTCGCCGCGATCGCCAGCGCGCGTGCCGGCAGCGAGTTCGGCCTGCACGTCGTCACCCCGGCGATCCAGGACGAAGCCAACAACCGCACACGTTTCGCGGTGGTCACCCACCCGCAGCGCCATCCGCAGCCCAAGGCCTCGGGCCATGACTGCACCAGCCTGGTCGTCTCGGTCACCAACCGCCCGGGTGCCGTGCACGACATGCTGGTGCCGCTCAAGGTGCATGGTGTGTCGATGACGCGCTTCGAATCCCGCCCCGCCCGCTCGGGCCAGTGGGAGTACTACTTCTATATCGATCTGCAGGGTCACCCCGACCAGCCGCACGTGGCCACCGCCATGCGCGAGTTGCGCGAGGCCTGTGCCTTCTTCAAGTTGCTCGGCACCTACCCGATCGACGTGCACTGAACCAGAGAGCCGAAGCACGATGTTCAACCAGCTTGGCGTGATTGGCTGCGGCCTGATGGGCGGCTCGTTCGCACTCGCATTGAAGCGAGCGGGCCTCGTCAAGCGCGTGATCGGCTACAGCAAGTCGCCGTCCACCACCGAGCGCGCCAAGAAGATGGGCGTGATCGACGACACCGCCGAATCGGCGTTGCTGGCCGTTTCGGGCTCCGACATCGTGCTGATGGCCGTGCCGGTGTCGGCCAGCGAAGCCACCTTCAAGGCGATCCGCCACATGGTGGAACCGGGCGTGCTGTTCATGGACGTCGGCTCGACCAAGCGCGACGTGGTCGACGCTGCACGCCGAGTGCTCAAGGAACGCGTGGGCTCCTTCGTGCCGGCCCACCCCATTGCCGGCAAGGAAGTGTCCGGCGTGTCTCATGCCGATGCCTCGCTGTACGCTGGCCGCCAGGTGATCATCACCCCACTTCCACAGACCGATGCCGACCTGGTGCAGAAGGCCACCGACGTGTGGTCGGCCATCGGCGCGCAGGTGCTGCGCATGACGCCCGAGAACCACGACGCCGCCTTTGCCGCCGTGAGCCACCTGCCCCACATGCTGGCCTTTGCCTTCTTCAACTCGGTGGCCAAGCAGCCGGCAGGGCGTGACTTCCTCTCGCTCGCAGGCCCAGGCTTTCGCGACTTCACCCGCATCGCCGCAGGCGACCCCGAGGTGTGGCGCGACATCCTCATGTCCAACCGCGAAGAGATCCTCAAGCAGTCCATGCGTTTCCGCCATACGCTGGACGCACTCGAGCACGTCATCAAGACCAGCAATGTCGAAGCGCTGGAAGACCTGATCCGCAGCGCCTCCGATGCCCGCGCCAACTGGCAGATGGGTTCCACCAAGCCCGGCTCCTCGCGCTGACGTCTCGCGGCGCGCGGCGCGCACCGTTTCTCTCCCGCACCGCCGATGTACACCACGCCGTTCCTCGACCTTCCCCCGCTGCAATCAGCCCATGGCACCGTGCGGCTGCCGGGCTCCAAGAGCATCTCCAACCGGGTGCTGCTGCTGGCCGGCCTGAGCCGCGGCACGACCACCGTCTACGACCTGCTCGACTCCGACGACACGCAGGTGATGCTGACAGCCCTGCGGCAGCTCGGCTGCGACGTGCAGACCGACGGCACCACAGTTCGCATCACCGGCCTGGGCGGAAAGCTCTCCGTGCGACAGGCCCAGCTCTTCCTCGGCAACGCCGGCACGGCCATGCGCCCGCTGACGGCGGCGCTGGCCGCGCTCACCGCCCAGGGCGGCGGCGAGTTCGACCTGAAGGGCGTG
Organism: Rhizobacter sp.; assembly: GCF_035702065.1. Taxonomy (GTDB): domain Bacteria; phylum Pseudomonadota; class Gammaproteobacteria; order Burkholderiales; family Burkholderiaceae_C; genus Rhizobacter. Next base: position 8,691 of record NZ_DASSRA010000242.1, on the reverse strand, counting down.
CCGCGCATGCACGAGCGGCCCATCGGCGATCTGGTCGATGCCTTGCGGCAGCTCGGCTGCGCCATCGACTACCTGGGGCAGGACGGCTATCCACCGCTGCGCCTGAAGGGCGGTGCACTCCGAACGACCGAGCCGATCCGTGTCCGCGGCGACGTGTCGAGCCAGTTCCTGACTGCCCTGCTGCTTGCACTGCCGCTGGTGTCGAGCGCCAATCCCATCACCATCGAAGTGGTGGGCGAGCTGATCTCCAAACCCTACGTGGAGATCACGCTCAACCTGCTGCGGCGCTTCGGCATCGAGGTGCAGCGCGATGGCTGGCAGCACTTCGTCATCCCTCAAGGCAGCGAATACCGGTCGCCGGGCAGCATCCACGTCGAGGCCGACGCCTCCTCGGCCTCCTACTTCATCGCGCTTGGCGCAATCGCCGGACATGAGAGCTGGCCGGTGCGGATCGAGGGCGTGGGCAGCGATTCGATCCAGGGCGACATCCGCTTCATCGAAGCGGCCCGCCTGATGGGCGCCGAGGTCTCGAGCGGCCCCGGCTGGCTGGAAGTGCGCCGAGGCGCCTGGCCGCTCAAGGCCATCACCCTCGACTGCAACCACATCCCCGACGCCGCGATGACACTCGCCGTGATGGCGCTCTATGCCGACGGCACCACCCGGCTCACCAACATCGCGAGCTGGCGCGTCAAGGAAACCGACCGCATCGCCGCCATGGCCACGGAGCTGCGCAAGCTCGGCGCCACCGTAACCGAGGGCAGCGACTTCATCGAGGTCACCCCGCCTGCCGCCTGGACACCCGCCTCCATCCACACCTACGACGACCACCGCGTCGCCATGTGCTTCTCGCTGGCCGCCTACAACCCGGCCGGCCAGCCGGTGCGCATCCTCGACCCACGCTGCGTGGGCAAGACCTTCCCCGACTACTTCGAGACGCTCTTCTCGGTCGCCCGCACCGACACCGCGTCCATCCCGGTGATCACCATCGACGGGCCCACCGCCTCGGGCAAGGGCACGCTTGCCAGCGCCGTCGCCCAGGCCCTGGGCTATCACTTCCTCGATTCCGGCGCGCTGTACCGCGCAACCGCCCTGGCCGCCATGAAGGCCGGCGTCTCCGAGACGGACGAGACCGGACTGGCCGCCACGGCCGCCGGACTCAAGCTGCGCTTTGTCAACCAACAGATCTGGCTGGCGGGCACCGAGGTGAGCGACGAACTGCGCCGCGAAGACGTCGGCGCCATGGCTTCCAAGGTCTCGGCCTGGCCCAGCGTGCGCGCCGCCTTGCTCCAGTTGCAGCTGAGCCACCGGCGCCTGCCCGGCCTGGTGGCCGACGGGCGCGACATGGGCACCGTCATCTTCCCCGCCGCCCACCTCAAGGTGTTCGTGGTGGCGAGCGCCGCCGTGCGCGCAGAAAGACGACATAAGCAGTTGATTTCTAAGGGAATTTCAACTAATATCGACACTCTTCGTGCTGACTTGGAAGCGCGTGACGCCCGCGATCAATCGCGCAGCGTTTCGCCTTTGAAGCCGGCTGAAGATGCGATGGTGCTGGACAACTCGGCACTCACCGTCGACGAATGCGTCTCGGTGGTACTGGGTTGGTGGCAGCAGCGTCGCCCGTTCGGCTGAACCTGCCTTCCCCAGGGCGGGCCCAGCCGGGCAAAGTTCCACAGCTTTCCCTCCTGCGCTGCTTGCGCGCCGAAGCTGTGGGGTGTTCAACCTAACCCGCAACGCAAGTTGCACCGGAAAGTCCAAATGCCTCAAACCCAAACTACCGCCCCTGCCGGGATGGAATCTTTCGCCGCCCTGTTCGAAGAATCTCTGAACAAATCGGAGATGCGCACCGGTGAAGTCATCACGGCCGAAGTCGTGCGTGTGGAGCACAGCTTCGTGGTGGTCAACGCTGGCCTCAAGTCCGAAGCCTACGTTCCCATTGAAGAATTCAAGAACGACCAGGGTGAGCTCGAAGTTCAGCCTGGCGATTTCGTCTCGGTGGCCATCGACGCCGTCGAGAACGGCTACGGCGACACCATCCTGTCGCGCGACAAGGCCAAGCGCCTGGCCTCGTGGCTGTCGCTGGAGAACTCGCTCGAATCCGGCGAGTTCGTGACCGGCACCGTCAACGGCAAGGTCAAGGGCGGCCTGACCGTCCTGGTCAACGGCATCCGCGCCTTCCTGCCCGGATCGCTCCTCGACACCCGCCCCGTGAAGGACATGAGCCCGTTCGAGGGCAAGACCATGGACTTCAAGGTCATCAAGCTCGACCGCAAGCGCAACAACGTCGTGCTGTCGCGCCGTGCCGTGGTCGAAGCCTCGATGGGCGAAGAGCGCAGCAAGCTGCTGAGCACCCTGTCCGAAGGCGCCATCGTCACCGGCGTGGTCAAGAACATCACCGAATACGGTGCGTTCGTCGACCTCGGCGGCATCGACGGCCTGCTGCACATCACCGACATGGCCTGGCGCCGTGTCCGCCACCCGAGCGAAGTCGTTCAGGTCGGCCAGGAACTGCAAGCCAAGGTCCTCAAGTTCGACGCCGAGAAGAACCGCGTCTCGCTGGGCATCAAGCAGCTGGGTGACGACCCGTGGCACGGCGTGTCGCGCCGCTACCCGAACGGCACCCGCCTGTTCGGCAAGATCACGAACATCGCCGACTACGGCGCGTTCGTCGAGATCGAGCCGGGCATCGAAGGCCTGGTGCACGTCTCCGAGATGGACTGGACCAACAAGAACGTTGCTCCGAACAAGATCGTCTCGCTGGGCGACGAAGTCGAAGTCATGGTCCTCGAGATCGACGAAGACAAGCGCCGCATCAGCCTGGGCATGAAGCAGTGCAAGGCCAACCCGTGGGAAGAGTTCTCCGGCACGGTGCAGCGCGGCGACAAGGTCAAGGGCCCGGTGAAGTCGATCACCGACTTCGGCGTGTTCATCGGCCTGTCGGCTGGCATCGATGGTCTGGTGCACCTGTCCGACCTGTCCTGGAACGAGCCGGGCGAAGTGGCTGTGCGCAACTACAAGAAGGGCCAGGAAGTCGAAGCCGTCGTGCTGGCCGTCGATGTGGAACGCGAGCGCATCTCCCTGGGCATCAAGCAGCTCGACTCCGACCCGTTCACCAGCTACACCTCGGTCAATGACCGCGGCCAGACCGTGACCGGCAAGGTCAAGACGGTCGACGCCCGTGGCGCCGAGATCCAGCTGAACGACGACGTGACCGGCTACCTGCGTGCCTCTGAAATCAGCCGCGACCGCGTCGAAGACGCACGCAACGTGCTGAAGGAAGGCGACGAAGTCAACGCCCTGATCATCAACGTCGACCGCAAGACGCGTTCGATCCAGTTGTCGATCAAGGCCAAGGACAACGCCGACCAGCAAGAAGCCATGACGCGCCTGTCGCAAAGCAACGAGCGCGAAACGGCTGGCACCACCAGCCTGGGCGCGCTGCTGCGTGCCAAGCTCGACAACAAGGACAACGGCTGAGCCGTTCCTGAAACGCCGAACCACAGGATCTGACAGGACCCATGACACGCTCCGATCTCGTTGCAAAGCTGGCCGAGCAGTTCGGCCAGCTGACTCACCGTGACACGGAGTTCGCCGTCAAGACCATCCTGGATGCGATGTCCGACGCGCTCGCGCGCGGGCACCGCATCGAGATCCGCGGCTTCGGCAGCTTCTCGATCAACCGCCGGCCGCCGCGCATGGGGCGCAACCCCCGTTCCGGCGAGCAGGTGGTGATCCCCGAGAAGCTCGTTCCCCACTTCAAGCCTGGCAAGGCCCTGCGTGAGGCAGTGGATGCCCAGGTGACGCTCCCCGACGACTCGGCTGCCCCGGCCACCACACCGGCCACAGGCACCTGAACCACAGCCCGGCTTGGGGTCACCTGACCCTAGAATCGAAGCCCGGAGTTGTGATGAAAATCCTCGTTTGGCTCGTTCGAGCCGCCCTCTTCTTCCTCTTGCTTGCGTTCGCGCTGAACAACCAGCACGAGGCCAGCCTCAAGTGGTTCTTCGGCCAGGAATGGCGCACGCCGATGGTGTTCATCGTGCTGAGTGCCTTCACGCTTGGCTGCATCTTTGGCGTGCTCGCCATGGTGCCCAGCTGGTGGCAGCACCGGCGCGCTGCGCGCAGACAGCAAGACGAGATCCAGACGCCCGAAGCGGCGGAACCACGGCGCCCCGACCCGTCCCTGCCCAGCGACTCCAAGCTCTTGCAACATGAACTTTGACCTGCAGTGGCTGCTGCTCGGCCTGCCCATCGCCTTTGCACTCGGGTGGTTGGGTTCGCGCCTCGATCTGCGGCAGTGGAAGCGCGAGCAGCACGATTCGCCCAAGGCCTACTTCAAGGGCCTGAACCTGCTGCTGAACGAACAGCAGGACAAGGCCATCGACGCCTTCATCGAGGCCGTGCAGCACGACCCCGACACCACCGACCTGCACTTCGCGCTCGGCAACCTGTTCCGACGCCGTGGCGAGTACGAGCGCGCTGTGCGCGTGCACCAGCACCTGGTGAGCCGCGCCGACCTCCCCCGCGCCGAACGTGACCGTGCCCAGCACGCGCTGGCACAAGACTTCATGAAGGCCGGCCTGTTCGACCGCGCCGAGAACGCCTACAAGGAACTCGAAGGCACGCCCTTCGACACCGAGGCCCGCCTGGCCCTGCTCACCTTGCACGAGCGCTCGCGCGACTGGCGCGCGGCCGTCGCGGTGGCGCAGAAGCTCGAGCACAGCGGCACTGCCTCGTTTGCCTCCCGCATCGCGCACTACTGGTGCGAGATCGCGCTGGAGGCCGACGCACACAAACAGACCGCCGAAGCTGACGATGCCCTGCGCCACGCCCGCGAGGCGGCTCCCAACGCATCGCGCCCGATGGTGCTGGACGGCCAGCGCGCCCACGCCCGCGGCGACCACGCCCAAGCCCTGAAGGCCTGGGGCGATCTGCTGGCCGCCCACCCGACGGCCTTCAACCTGGTTGCACGCGACTACGCCACCAGCGCCAAGGCCAGCGGCGAGCAGGCCGCCGGGCTGGAACGCCTGCAGGCGCTCTACCGCCGTGCCCCGACCATGGACCTGCTAGCGGCCATCGCCATCCTCGACCCGGCACCCGCGGCCCAGCGCCGCCGCCTGCTCAGCCACCTGCAGGAGCAGCCCATCCTGTCGGCTGCGCAGGAGTTGCTGCGCCAATCCACCGTCGAGAACGCGCCGCTCGACGCCACCGAGACGCAAAGCCTCAGCACCGCCGTGAGCCGCGCGGCCAAGCCTCTGCAACGTTACCGCTGCGCCGCCTGCGGCTTCGAGGCCCAGCACTACTTCTGGCAATGCCCCGGCTGCCTCAGCTGGGACAGCTACCCGCCCCAACGTCTGGAGGATCTCTGATGCCGCAACCCGTGGTCACACGTGAACGCCTGTCGGCCGCACGGGTGCTTGTCGTCGGCGACGCGATGCTCGACCGCTACTGGTTCGGTGCCGTCGACCGCATCTCGCCCGAGGCGCCGGTGCCGGTGGTCAAGGTCAACCGCGAAGAAGAGCGCCTGGGCGGTGCCGCCAACGTGGCCCTCAACGCCAAGGTGCTGGGCGCACAGGCCACGCTGCTCACGGTGGTCGGACAGGACGAACCCGCCCGCAAGCTGCGGCAGTTGCTGGAACAGCAGGGCGTGAAGACGCTGCTCGGCGAAGACCCGCAGCTCTACACCATCGTCAAGCTGCGCGTCATCGGGCGCTCGCAGCAACTGATCCGCGTGGACTTCGAGAACGCCCCCGACCACGAAGTGCTGGCCGACATGCTGGGCGACTTCGAGCGTGCCCTGCCCAGCCACGATGCCGTGCTGTTTTCCGACTACGGCAAGGGCGGCCTGGAACACATCCCGCGCATGATCGAGATGGCGCGCAAGGCGGGCAAGCCGGTGCTGGTCGACCCCAAGGGCAGCGACTACGCGCGCTACGCCGGCGCCACAGTCATCACCCCCAACCGTGCCGAGCTGGCGCAGGTGATCGGCAGTTGGAGCAGCGAAGCCCAGTTGCACGAACGTGCCCATGCATTGCGCGAGAAGCTCGGTCTCAGCGGCCTGCTGCTCACGCGTTCGGAAGAAGGCATGTCCTTGTTCGACGCTGCCGGCGAATCGCGCGTTCCGGCCCAGGCCCGCGAGGTGTTCGACGTCACCGGCGCCGGTGACACCGTGATCGCCACGCTGGCCGCCATGCTGGCCTGTGGGCTCAGCCTGCGCGAGGCCATGCCCATCGCCAACCGCGCCGGCGGGATCGTCGTCGGCAAGTTCGGCACGGCCACGCTCACCTACGAGGAGTTGTTCGCATGAGAGTTGTCGTCACGGGCGCCGCCGGCATGATCGGCAGCAACATCGTCCATGGGCTGAACGCCATCGGCATCGACGACGTGATCGCCGTCGACGACCTCACCGACGGCCCCAAGTACCGCAACCTGCTGGGCGCGAAGATCAGCGACTACTTCGACAAGACCGAGTTCTACGGCCGCTTCGCGCGCGGCGACTTCGGCCGCATCGACGCCGTGCTGCACCAGGGCGCCTGCTCCGACACCATGGAGCACAACGGGCGCTTCATGCTCGACACCAACTACCGCTGCTCGAAGGACCTGCTCGACGCCTGCCAGGCGCAAGGCACGCGGCTGCTCTACGCGTCGTCGGCCGCCACCTACGGCGGCAGCGACACCTTCCGCGAGGAGCCGGCCTTCGAGCAGCCGCTCAACGTGTACGGCTACTCCAAGCTGCTGTTCGACAACGTGGTGCGCCGCATGTTGCCCACCGCCACCACGCAAGTTGCGGGCTTCCGCTACTTCAACGTCTACGGCCCGCGCGAGCAGCACAAGGGCCGCATGGCCTCGGTGGCATTCCACAACTTCAACCAGTTCCGCGACAACGGCAAGCTCAAGCTGTTCGGCGAGTACGCCGGCTACGGCCCGGGCCAGCAGACGCGCGACTTCATCTACGTCGACGACGTGGTGGCGGTGAACCTGTGGTTCCTGCAGAACCCAGGCAAGAGCGGCATCTTCAACCTCGGCACCGGCCACGCCCAGCCCTTCAACGACGTGGCGGTGGCCGTGGCCAACGCCTCGCGATCCATCAAGGGTGAGGCGGCGTTGCCGCTCGATCAACTCGTGAACCAAGGCCTGATCGAGTACATCGACTTCCCCGCGGCACTGGTCGGCAAGTACCAGTGCTACACGCAGGCCGACATGAGCCGCCTGCGCGCCGCCGGCTGCAACCACGTGTTCGCCGACGTGGCAACGGGCGTGGCGCGCTACGTCGCGTGGCTGGCCCAGCAGAAGGCCTGAGGCTCCTCCCACCTCCGGGCGCCCCTGTCCGGCGGCCCTCCTGAAGGGGACTGCCTTCTGCGCCTTGCGTGGCTACAGTGCCGCCCAGGGGTGCAGGAGGTCTGCGCTCCGCCAACAAGACCACAAGGGAGTTGAATCATGATCAAGAAGCTGTTGTGCGTGCTCGCCATGCTGTTCGCCACCGCCACCGCCTGGGCGGCCGTCGAGGTGAACAAGGCCGATCAGGCCACGCTGGAGTCGGTGAAGGGCATCGGCACCAAGATGTCGACCCGCATCCTCGACGAGCGCAAGAAGTCGCCGTTCAAGGACTGGTCCGACCTGATGGCCCGCGTCAAGGGCGTGAAGGAAGGCGCTGCCACCAAGCTGTCCAAGGAAGGCCTCACCGTCAACGGCGCCAGCTACCAGGGCGCTGCCGTGACGGCCAAGCCTGCGACGAAGAAAGACACCACGACGAAGTGATCGCAGCGCATTCGCTGCTTCACCTCACGGCCTGCCGGCACACCGCCCGCAGGCCGTTGTCATTCCAGCTCGGTGGTGTGGAAGTCGCTGTCGGCCACCGGCCCGCCGCGTGGCCGCGAGCGCCGCTCCCAGCCGAAGAAGGCAGTCACCTCGTCGCGCCGGGCCATGGTGTCCGACGCACCCAGCGCCACCAGTTCGCGTGTGTAGGCCTCCTCGAACAACAGGTAGCTCGCCAAGGCGGCACCGCGCGTGTCGGCCCCCTTGCCGCTGACGCCGATGCCACGCAGCAGCGCACGGATCGACCTCGGCAGGCTGTTCACGTGCTTGGCGGCCAGGTCATCGAGGCGCTGCGACGGCGCCACCACCAGCACCTCGATCGGCTTCAGGCTGGTCGATGCACGCGCCTCGGGCGGCAGCAGCGAGAGCGTGTTGTTGATGCGCTGCAGGCGCTCCACGTCCACCGCCAGCGCGTCCAGGAAGATGTTGGACAACGCATGGCCCGCGATCTGTGCGAAGTTGGGGTAGGCCCCGCTCACCTTGCGCCGCCCCGGCGGCTCATGCATGCGGCCTGCACCGATCACCAGGATGCGCGAGGCACCGAGATGAACCGCCGGTGAAATGGGCGCCGACTGCCGCATCGACCCGTCGCCGAAGAACTCGGTGATGCCATCGAAGGGCAAGGGCACGGCCGGGAAGACGAAGGGGATGGCCGCCGAGGCCAGCAGGTGCGGCACCGTGATCGGGCTGCGCACCGCCACGCGCTGCGAGCGGTTCCAGGGCACGAACTCTTGCTTGGAGTCGTAGAAGGTGACGTGCGTGCCCGAGCTGTAGCTCGATGCCGTGACAGCCAGCGCCTGCAGGTGGCCGGCCGCCATCATCTCGGGCAGGCGCTCCACCGCCACCATGTCGTTGAGCAGCCCTTCCAGCGGCGAGTTG
>NZ_DASSRA010000241.1:0-2745 GCF_035702065.1 Rhizobacter sp. | reverse complement strand
AGCAGCTCGTCGGCGTACTTCGTGATGTTGAGGTAGTAGCCGGGGATCTCGCGTTTCTCGACCGTCGCGCCCGAGCGCCAGCCCTTGCCGTCGATCACCTGCTCATTGGCCAGCACGGTCTGGTCGACCGGGTCCCAGTTGACGACCTGGGTGCGGCGCTCGGCGATGCCGGCCTTCAGCATCTTCAGGAACAGCCACTGGTTCCAGCGGTAGTAGTCGGGCGAGCAGGTGGCGACTTCACGCGACCAGTCGATGGCCAGCCCCATCGCCTGCATCTGCTTCTTCATGTAGGCGATGTTGTCGTAGGTCCACTTGGCCGGCGGCACCTTGTTCTTGATGGCGGCGTTCTCGGCCGGCAGGCCGAAGGCGTCCCAGCCCATGGGCATCAGCACGTTCATGCCCTTCATGCGCAGCTGGCGCGTGAGCATGTCGTTGATGGTGTAGTTGCGCACGTGCCCCATGTGCAGCTTGCCGCTGGGGTAGGGCAGCATGGAGCAGGCGTAGAACTTCTGCTTGGAGGCGTCCTCGGTGACGCGGTAGGCGTCGGCGTTCGTCCACGCGGCCTGGGCGGCGCGCTCGATGTCGGTGGGCTTGAAATCGGGGTTCATGGATCGAGCCGGCGAGCGGCTGCCTCTGGGGAACGGGCGATTATAGGAAGGCAGCGCCTTCCGGCCCCCCTAGAACCGAGGCAGTTCGGCAAAGGGCAGCAAGCCCTTGCGCACGTGCATCTTCCCGTACTCGGCACAGCGGTGCAGCGTGGGAATCACCTTGCCGGGGTTGAGCAGGCCTTCGGGATCGAAGGCGCGCTTCAAGCCCAGCATCTGCTCGCGCTCGGCCGGCGAGAACTGCACGCACATCGACGACAGCTTCTCGATGCCCACGCCGTGCTCGCCCGTCACCGTGCCGCCCAGCGCCACGCTGGTCTCCAGGATCTCGGCGCCGAACAGCTCGCAGCGGTGCAGCTGGTCGGGGTCGTTGGCGTCAAAGAGGATCAGCGGGTGCAGGTTGCCGTCGCCGGCGTGGAAGACGTTCACGCAGCGCAGCTGGTACTTCTGCTCCATGCCGTTGATGGCGATCAGGATGTCGGCCAGGCGCTTGCGCGGGATGGTGGAGTCCATGCACATGTAGTCGGGGCTGATGCGCCCGCTGGCGGGGAAGGCGTTCTTGCGCCCGCTCCAGAAGCGCAGGCGCTGGGCCTCGTCGCGGCTCACTTCCATGCGGGTGGCGCCGCTTTCGATCAGCACGTCCTGCATGCGGCCGATCTCTTCGGCCACCTCTTCGGGCGTGCCGTCACTCTCGCACAGCAGGATGGCGGCGGCGTTGAGGTCGTAGCCGGCCTTCACGAAGTCTTCGACGGCGGCCACCATGGGCTTGTCCATCATCTCCAGCCCGGCCGGGATGATGCCCGCCGCGATGATGTTGGCCACCGCGTCGCCGGCGCGGCGGATGTCATCGAAGCTGGCCATGATGCAGCGCGCCAGCTGCGGCTTGGGTACGAGCTTCACGGTGGCTTCGGTCACCACCGCCAGCATGCCTTCGCTGCCGACCATCACGGCCATCAGGTCCAGCCCCGCCGCGTCGAGCGCCTCGGAGCCGAACTCCACCGCCTCGCCCTCTGCCGTGAAGCCGCGCACACGCAGCACGTTGTGCACCGTGAGGCCGTACTTGAGGCAGTGCACGCCGCCGGAGTTCTCGGCGATGTTGCCGCCGATGGTGCAGGCGATCTGGCTGCTTGGGTCAGGCGCGTAGTACAGGCCGTAGGGCGCGGCGGCCTCGCTGATGGCGAGGTTGCGCACGCCGCACTGCACGGTGGCCGTGCGCGCCATCGAGTCGACACGCAGGATCTTGTTGAACTTGGCCAGGCTCAGCGTCACGCCCAGGCGGTGCGGTAGCGCGCCGCCCGACAGGCCGGTGCCGGCGCCGCGCGCCACCACGGGAACGGACAGCTTGTGGCAGGCCCGCAGCACCGCGGCCACCTGCTCCTCGGTCTCGGGCAGGGCCACGGCCAGCGGCTGCTCGCGGTAGGCGGTGAGGCCGTCACACTCGTAGGGCGTGGTGTCTTCGCTCTGCCACAGCAGGGCATGCGGCGGCAGCAGGGCCGCGAGCTCAGCCACGACGAGCGATTGGCGCGCCACGCGTTCGTCGCGCGTCGCAGTGGGGAGTTGGGTCATGTCGTTCATGCCGTTCTTCAAGCGGACGGGAACACCGTCAGCACACCGGTGTAGCCGTAGAGGTGGCGCCGCGCGATCTCGCCCGAGGCGAAGAAGCCGGCCAGGGGCACGTCGCCCAGAGCGCGGCGGATGATGGCGAGCTCGGCCGAGGGCGCACCGAAGTGCGGGCCGCCGCGGCCCACGCAGCTCACGTAGAGGGCGCCGGCGATTCTGCGCGCCGGGTGCGGCGACTGCTCGACACCCGCACCCTGCAGCGCCAGCGCCGCTTCGATGGACAAAGCCTCGGGCTCGACCTCTTCGCGGATCTCGCTGCAGATGCGGATCAGGTCACGCCGCGCCGCCTCGGTGTCGCGGCGGCAGAAAGCCACCTGCATGCCGGGCTCGACCTCGTCGCTCACCGCGATGCCGCCGCGCGCCGGGTCGATGCCGATCAGGTGGCGCACGCGCGTGTCGGCCCCGAACTGGCCGGGGCGCGACAAGGCGTCGTCGCTGCCGTCGACCAGGCCCACCAGCGTCTCGCGGATGCGCGGCAGCGCCTCGCGCGGTTCGCGCCCGCTCACCCCCAGGTCACGCA
>NZ_DASSRA010000240.1:0-5662 GCF_035702065.1 Rhizobacter sp. | reverse complement strand
CATACCGGTTACTACAACGAGCAGGCCGAGTTTCCGGTCTTCATGGTGGACCGCATCACGCTGCGCCGCGACCCGATCTACCACTCCACCTACACCGGCAAACCGCCTGACGAGCCGGCCATGCTGGGCGTGGCCTTGAATGAAGTCTTCGTGCCCATCCTGCAGAAGCAGTTTCCGGAAATAGTCGACTTCTACCTGCCGCCGGAGGGTTGCAGCTACCGGATGGCGATCATCAGCATCCGCAAGCGCTACCCGGGGCATGCGAAGCGGCTGATGTTCGGCGTGTGGAGCTTTCTGCGGCAGTTCATGTACACCAAGTTCATCGTGGTGACCGACGACGACGTGGACATCCGCAGTTGGCAAGACGTGATCTGGGCCATCACCACCCGCATGGACCCGGTGCGCGACACCACGCTCGTGGAGAACACGCCGATCGACTACCTCGACTTCGCCTCGCCCGTCAGTGGCCTGGGCGGCAAGATGGGCCTGGACGCCACCAACAAATGGCCGGGGGAAACCAGCCGGGAGTGGGGCCGCAATATCCGCATGGACGCTGCAGTGGAGCAGCGCATAGCGCATCTGTTTGACGGCGTCATGAATCCTGCCAAACAAGGCCGTGGAGCCCCATAGCGGATCTCACTTGGCAATGCGTGTGCCGCTCATCTAGTTTTATAGGGCCTGCATGCAGGCAACCTCACCGGCGCAGTCCCTGCGCTATAGGAGCCCCGGACCTACTTCCTCTGGAGCCCCGAAATGGCAGCGTCAGCTGCCCGCCCCTCTCACCGCAAGGTCGAGAGGGGTTTCGCTTTTTCAGGCCCGCACCAGCAGGCCGATCAGCTCCCGCAGGGCGGTGCGCACGCTCTCGAAACCATGTGACGTGGGCAGCCAGTCGAGCGCCGCGTTGTCGCTGCGAAGGGCCGCCATGCCCATGGGCGCGGCCTGGATCTTGATGGTGCCACCCGCCGCCTGCTCGAAGGTGCGCCGTGCGCGCGGCATGTGCCAGCCGTGGGTCACGAGCAGGATGCGGGTGACGCCGGCCTGCTTGAGCAGCGGCAGGCTGCGCATGGCGTTCTCGTGGGTGTCGTGCGACTGGTCCTCCAGCCACTTGATCGGTTGCCCGAACTCCTGCGAGGCGATGCGACCGGCGGTTTGCGCCTCGGGCAGGCCTTCGAGCTGGCCCCAGCCAAGGCCGCCACTGAAGGCCACGGGCGCGCCGGTTTCGCGGCTCAGCCACAGGCCGTAGCGCAGGCGCTCCAGCGAGTTGTCCGTCAGGTTGGTGACGCCGTACTCCGGCGCGAGGCGCTCGGTGCCGGCGCCGAGCACCAGGATGGCGATCTGTTCCTTGGCCTTCACGGCCGCCTTCAGCTCGGCCACGCCGTCACCGCTGATGGCGGGCGGCGGCTTCAACGCGAACTCGGTGAGGAGGCGGCCGGTGCCCAGGCAGGTGCTCAGGTACATGCCGACCAGGCTCAGCAGGATCACGAACCAGCCCAGGCCGCGCCGCGGCAGGATCAGGCGGGCGCCGATCAGGATGAGCAGGAAGAAGGGGATTGGCGGCAGCAGCAGCGCCGTGAGCACCGGGGTCCACGACTCGATGCCGAGCAGGGTCAACAAACCGTTCATGCCATGTCTTTCTGCAGTTGTCGTTGAGCGTGCCCGGCTCTCTCCCTGGGCGATTTGCGCGCGATTGTGCGGTGGCCGGCCCGTGTTTGTGCCGGCTTGGCGCATGAACAGTGAAAAATTGCTCGCTTGCCCGGGGTTCACGGGGCGGGTGCGGTGTGAAACAGTGCCCGCCATCCTGGAACGAGGCCTTCTGCGATGCGAATCAAGGTGATCTGGCTGGCGCTGCCCGCCTTGGGTGGAGCAACGCCAGCGTGGGCACAAACTTCCGAGCCAGTGACGGTGCTCGACACCGTGGTGATCTCGGCCGAACGCACCGGCCGCCCGTCGTTCGATGTGCCGGCGGCCATCAGCGCGGTCGGGCGCGACGTCGTCGAGAACGGCGGGCCGCAGGTCAACCTGTCGGAGGTGCTCAACCGCGTGCCCGGCATCACGGTGCTCAACCGGCAGAACTATGCGCAGGATCTGCAGGTCTCGATCCGCGGCTTCGGCGCACGCTCCACCTTCGGGATCCGCGGCGTTCGCCTCATCGTCGACGGCATCCCCGCCACCATGCCCGACGGCCAGGGCCAGGCGTCCAATGTCGACCTGAGCTCCGCCGGCCGCATCGAGGTGCTGCGTGGCCCGGTGGCGCAGCTGTATGGCAACGCCGCCGGCGGCGTGGTGCAGGTGTTCACCGAAGACGATGCCAGGCAGCCCACCGCCACGGTGGCTGCGGGCGTCGGCCCCTATGGCCAGGCCAAGCTGGGTGCGAAGTTCAGTACCAGCACACCCGGCTATGGGCTGACGCTGGCGGTGTCGCGCTTCCAGACCGACGGCTACCGCGACCACAGCGCCGCCGAGCGCGGCCAGCTCAACGGCCGCTGGCAGAGCGACCTGACGCCCGACACGCACCTCAGCGTGGTGCTGAACGCGCTCGACCAGCCGAACTCGCAAGACCCACTCGGTCTGACCCGCGCCCAGTGGGAGGCCAACCCGCAGCAGGTGGTGCCAGCGGCCATCACGCAGGACACCCGCAAGACCGTGCGCCAGCAGCAGGCCGGCACGGTGCTCGAGCACCGCTTCAGCGAAGACACCACCTTCACCGGCCGCCTCTACCTGGGCGAGCGCAGCCTCGACAACGCCTTGTCGGTGCCGCCGGCCGCACAGGCATCGCCGACCTCCAGCGGCGGCATCGTGCAGTTCGACCGCAGCTACGCCGGCCTGGGCGCCCAGCTCGCGCACCGCATGGCGCTGGAGAACGGCATGGTGCTGCGCGTCACGGGCGGCATCGAGTACGACACCATGCGCGAGAACCGCCAGGGCTACATCAACAACCTGGGCGTGCAGGGCGCGCTCAAGCGCGACGAGCGCAACACGGTGGACAACCGCGACGCCTACCTGCAAGCGGGCCTCGACCTGCATCCCGATTGGACGCTGACTGCCGGCCTGCGCTCGATCGACGTGCGCTTTCGCACCGAAGACCACTACATCACCACCGGCAACCCCGACGACAGCGGCGGCGTCAACTACAGCGGCGTCAACCCGGTGCTCGGCCTCACCTGGCATGCCTTGCCCACGCTCAACGTCTACGTGAACGCCGGCCGCGGCCTCGAGACGCCCACCTTCAGCGAGCTGGCCTACCGCAGCGACGGGCTCACCGGGCTCAACACCGAACTGCGCGCCTCGCGCAGCCGCCACCTGGAACTCGGCGCCAAGTGGAAGCTGGCCGACGGCCACCGGCTGGATGCGGCACTGTTCGCCATCGACACCACCGACGAGATCCTGGTCGACGTCAACCAGGGCGGGCGCTCCACCTACAAGAACGCCGACAACACCGAACGCCGCGGCATCGAGCTCGCCTACCTGGGCCAGCTCACCGACGAACTGCGCGCCACGCTCAGCCTGACCGCCTTGCGCGCCCGTTTCGAGAACACCGGCAACCGCCTGCCGGCCACGCCCGAGCGCAGCGGCTTCGCCGAGCTGGCCTGGTCGCCCAAGGCCGCCTGGGGCGGCTTCAATGCGGGCGTGGAGGTGGTGCACACCGCCGCGCTCTACGTGAACGACGCCAACACCGACGCGGCGCCTGCGGTCACGGTGCTCAACCTGCGCGCCGGCTTTGCGCAGGAGCTGGCAGGCTGGCGCTTCACCCAGCTGCTGCGCGTCGACAACGCCGGCAACCAGAACTACGCTGGCTCGGTGATCGTCAACGAAGGCAACAGCCGCTTCTTCGAGCCGGCGCTGCCTCGCAACTGGCTGGTGGCCGCCACGGCGAGCTACGCGTTCTGAGGGTCTCTCGGTCCCAGCGCAGAATCCCTGTCATCGCAGACAAGGAGAACGACACATGAGCGCGACGACCGAAACCATCACCCTGGGCGGCGGTTGCTTCTGGTGCACCGAGGCGGTGTACGAGCGGGTGCAGGGCGTCACTGCGGTCGAGTCGGGCTATGCCAATGGCCATGTGCTGAACCCGAGCTACGAGCAGGTGTGCACCGGCGAGACGGGCCACAACGAAGTGGTGCGCGTGAGCTTCGACCCGGGGCAGATCAGCCTGCGCGAGATCCTCGAGATCTTCTTCGTGGTCCACGATCCGACCACGCTCAACCGCCAGGGCAACGACGTGGGCACGCAGTACCGCTCGGGGATCTACTTCAGCTCGCCCGAGCAGGAGCAGGTGGCGCGCGAGGTGCTGGCCGAGATCGCCGCCAGCGGCACCTACCGTTCGCCGGTGGTCACCGAGCTGAAGCCGCTCGACAACTACTCGCGCGCCGAGGACTACCACCAGCACTACTTCGCCCAGCACCCCGACCAGGGCTACTGCGCGTTCGTCGTCGCGCCCAAGGTCGAGAAGTTCCGCAGGACGTTCGCCGACCGCGTGAAGCCCTGAGCTTCGCCAAGCGTGCGCGATTTGGCAGCTTGAGCGCAGCCAGCCGCACGGACGACGGGTATACGCCCAGGCGGCGGCGTTGCTGCGTCGATAGACTGCCCGCACCGCTTTCTACGCATGGACGGCATGGATCAACTCTGGTTGTCGGCGCCTGGCCTGGCCCTCAGGTTGTGGGCCGACGATGCGCGCGACGGCGGTCGGGCGGTCGGCTGGCAGCCCAACCCAGCGGCGCAGGCCTGGGCGCAGCGGAAACAGCTGGTGGGGCCGGAGTGGGGCAAGCTCGCGGCCCAGCTGCGCCAGGCTCTTGCGGCCGGCCACGGCCAAGGCCGCGTCTCGATCGGCGCGCCCGCCATTGGGCTGACCTGGACGGCCGTCACCCTGCCTGAAGGCTGGTTGATCTGGCTCGAGGTGGCCGAGCCTTCTGATGAACACCCGGCGCGCGATCTCCAGCAGTCGCAGGAGCGCTTGAGTGTCCGCCTGCGTGCCGCCGAGGCCGAGGCCGCGCAGTGGAGCAGAGCGGTGGACCTCGCCGCGGTGGCCCTGTGGCGGCTTGATCTGGTGGCCAACCGCGTCTACCTCAGCGACTGGGGCTACCGCATGCTGGGCATGGAGACGCGCGAGGTGCTCACCATCGACGAGCTGCGCACCCTGATCCACCCCGACGACCTGCCCGCGGTGATGCGGGCCGCGCAAGAGGCTGCGGCCTCCACCGAGGTCCACGACGTCGAGACCCGCTATCGCCACAGCAACGGCGGCTACCGCAACCTCTTCACCCGCCGCGTAGCCGAACGCAACGCGCAGGGGGAGGTGATCGCCCTCTCTGGGGTGTCGCTCGACATGACCGAGCGCATCGCCGAGCGCGAGCGCGCCCAGGCCTACGCGCAGCGCATCGACCGCGTGACCAACGCCGCCGGCGTGGGCATCTGGAACGTCGACATCGAGACGGGCACCATCGAGTGGAACGAGCAGATGTACCGCCTCTACGGCATCCCCCGCAGCGACCCGCCGCCACCGAACGACCGCTGGCTCAACGAGCTGGTGCACCCCGACGACCGCGAGATCGCGCGCAACCACCGCCCGCTGGTGGGCACCGGCACGCAGGGCCTGCACGCCGAGTTCCGCATCGTGCGGCCCAACGGCATGGTGCGCTGGGTGGCCTCGTGGTCGCGGCGCGAG
>NZ_DASSRA010000239.1:0-6861 GCF_035702065.1 Rhizobacter sp. | reverse complement strand
TGCCCATCAACGTGGAGCGCGGGGCCGCCGCAGCGGGCGAAGCGCCCTGAGCCAGGACTTTCGCTGGCCGATTCCTGCAATCGGCCAGCCGAATCCGGTTTCGGCGAGACGAACCAGGGCGCCGGCGCGAGAGTGAGCGCCATTTCAGCACCTGTGGAGGCTTCGCTTGGCCACTCGTTCCCTCATCCGATTCAGCGCCCTCGCCACTGCCGCGCTGGCGCTCACCAGCTGCGCCGCCTGGCGCGTTGACCGCGCGGTGCAGACCGCAACCGGCCTGACCAGCCACTGGCTGTGCGACGACGTCTACGTCTCCGGGCTGGACGCCGCCACGGCCTATGCCGAGCGCGTGCAGCCCCAGCCGGGCATGGGCCTGGTCGACTGGGGCCTGCGCTGGCAGCTCGACCCGGCGGCGCGGCAGGTCACGGTCTCGGTGGCTGGCGGCTTCGAGAGCCGCGCCGTGCACCGCCCGGGGCTGGGCTGCGTGGCCCTGCCGGCAGGTGAAACGCCGGCGCCGGCTGAACCTGCCCCGGTGTTCGACGCGGTTCAAGCCTCCCAGCCACCGATCGCCGGCCCGGCACTGGTTGAGACCACGAACCCCGCACTGGCGGCCGCCCTGACGCGCGCGCTGCAGCCCGACCGCCGCCACCAGACCAAGGCCGTGCTCGTGCTGCGCGACGGCCGGCTCATCGCCGAGCGCTACGCGCCGGGCATCGGCGTCGACACGCCCCTGCTCGGCTTCTCGATGACCAAGACAACGGTGAACGCGCTGGTCGGCATCCTGGTGCGCCAGGGGCGCTTGAACGTGGACGCCCCCGCGCCGGTGCCCGCCTGGGCCGACGCGGCCGACCCGCGCCACGCCATCACCGTGGCCCAGCTGCTGCGCCAGACCTCGGGGCTGGACCTGCCGCAGAACAACAGCGGCTTCGACCCCAGCACGCAGATCCTGTACAGCGTGCGCGACAAGGCTGCCGCCATCACCGCCGCGCCGCTGGCGGCCGCGCCCGGCACGCGGCATGCGTACGCCGACCCAAACTACCTGCTGCTCTCGCGCATCGTGCGTGACCAGGCCGGCGGCAGCGCGCACGAGGTGCTGCGCTTCGCCCAGCGCGAGCTCTTCGGCCCGCTGGGCATGGCCCGCGTCACGCTCGACATCGACGCCACCGGCACGCCCGTGGGCGCCGCCCACATGCTGGCCCCGGCACGCGACTGGGCGCGCCTCGGCCAGCTCTACCTCGACGACGGCATGGCCGGCCCCACGCGCATCCTGCCCGCCGGCTGGGTGGGCTGGTCGACCACACCCACGCTCGCCACCGGCTACGGCGCCGGCCTGTGGACCAACCGCCTGGGCGCGCAGCGCCACCCGGACTGGGGTGTGCCCTGGGGCCTGGCGAATGCCCCCGCCGACGCCTTCTTCGCACGCGGCTTCATGGGCCAGTTCATCGTGGTGATCCCCTCGGAGCGGCTGGTCATCGTGCGCCTGAGTGTGTCGCACACCAAGGGCGACGACATCGAAGAGACCGACCGCATCGTCGGCGAGGTGCGCGCGGCGCTGAACTAGGTGGCCATGCCCCAACAGCCATTCGCTTCAACCGCCACACGGTCGTGCGCCAGCTTGCCCAGGTGCGCCAGCAGCGAGCGCTGGGCCACCGGCAGCAGGCGGGCATCCACATCGTCGTAGACGACGGGCAGCAGTTGCTCCAGCGTGGCCGGGCTCATCTCGCGCAGCACGTGCAGCACCTTGGCCTCGCGCTTGAGGCGGTGCGCGATCACCGCCTCGAAGGCCTTGCGCGGCTGCGCCATCAGGAAGCCGTGGCCGGGCGCGAGCCAGTCGATGTCTTCGCCCATCAGCGCGCGCAGCGAGGCGATGTAGGCCGCCATGTCGCCATCGGGCGGGTTGATCACCACCGTGGAGGCCTGCATCACGTGGTCGCCGGTGAAGAGCAGCTTCTCTTCTTCCAGCAGGTAGCACAGGTGGTTGGAGGCGTGGCCGGGCGTGTGGATCACGCGCAGCGTGGTGTGCGGGCCGAGCTCGAGGCGCTCGCCGTCGTTGAGCACACGGTCGGGCGCGAAGCTCGCGTCCTGCCGGTCGGGGTGGGCCGGCAGGCGGCCCAGCACCTGCGCGTGGGTGTGCTGCTGGAGCGAGACGGCGGCCGGTGAGTGGTCGGAGTGCGTGTGCGTGGCGAGGATCCAGCGGATGGGGCCCGGCGCCGCCTTCAGGATGGCCTCCACGTGCGAGGGGATCGCCGGGCCGGGGTCGATCACGGCCCACTCGTTGCGCTCGCCACCGCCGACGAGGTAGGTGTTGGTGCCCGGCCCCGTCATCACGCCGGCGTTGGGTGCGGTGACGCGGATCACATGCGCCGAGAGCTTGACCGCGCGGCCGGGCACGATCTCGTACGAGGCGGTGCCGTGGCCCAGCGGGTCGATGCGGCCCATCTCGGCCCAGGCCACCTCGTGCGGCATCACCGGGCGCAGGCCCTGGCTGCCGGCGCCGATGCGTGGGTTGATCATGCTCACCTCGCGCGGCGAGCGTGCCCACTCCATCAGCGCCTGCGCGGTCTCGAAGTGCGCCAGCGCGCTGAGCGTGGCGCGCGTGGGCCCCATCAGCTTGAGCGAATCGCTGCGCGCCAGCGCCTCGGAAGGCCGCAGCCACTGCATCGCCACCATCTCCACGCCATCGTGCTCGGCCTGCTGGCCAGCCGGCGCCTGGGCCACGAAGAAGCGCGTGTCGTAGCGCTTGGCGCGGCCGAGCGGCGTGAGCCAGTGGCTGAGGTAGGCGAGTTCGTCGACGGCGAGCGTGAGGCCTTCGGACGCACAGAACTCGCCGAGGCTGCGCTCGCCGGCGTTGAGCGGCGCACGCCAGGGCGCGAGGCGCCGGGCGTCGTCGCCCACCAGCGCGCCGTTGCGTCGCGCAAAGAGCAGGCCGCATTCCTCGAAGCATTCGCGGATGGCGGTGATGGCGTAGTCGAGCCCGCCTTCGTGCAGGCCGAGGCGCCGGCTCACCGACGCGTCATCGCCGCCTTCGCACAGGCTGCGCCATTGCGCGTCGCCCGGGTCCACCGTGCCACCCGGGAAGACCCACGCACCGCTGTTGTGGTCACCGCGTTCGGCGCGGCACAGCAGCAGCACCTCCACACCGATGGGCGCATCGCGCACCACCACCAGCGTGGCAGCGGGGCGCGGCGGCTTGCCGGCGGAACTGAGGTCGATGGGGGCAACGTCGGGAGAGGTCATGTCAGCACTGTGAGCGTTCTGGAGCATGCCGCAAGTCTGGCATTCCCGCGCCGTCCCCGGGCGTCACCAAGGTGGCTGCGCAGCGGGCCGCTCTTGCGCAGAATCAGGCAACCCCGAGCTGCCGCGCACACCATGACCATCCTCCTCGTCCGCCACGGCGAAACGCCGCTCAACGTGGCCCGCACGCTGCAGCCGGCCGACACGCCGCTCAGCCCGACCGGCCTGGCCCAGGCACAGGCCGTGGCCCGGCGGCTGGCGGGCGGGCCGCTCGCCGGCATCGTCAGCAGCGACCTGCCGCGCGCATTGAGCACGGCGCAGGCCATTGGCGCGGCCACCGGCCTGCCGGTGAGCACCACCGCCTTGCTGCACGAGCGCAACTTCGGTGACCTGCGCGGCCAGCCCTACGACACCCTGGGCTTCAACCCGCTCACCATGGAGCAAGCACCGCCCGGTGGCGAGTCGATGGCGGCCTTCTTCGAGCGCGTGGCCCAGGCCTTCGCGCACATCGTGGCGTTGCGCACGCAGCTCGGCGGCCCCCTCGCGGTGGTGACGCACGGCCTGGTGATCCGCGCGCTGCTTTCGCGGCACGCTCAGCGCACCGACAGCGGCGAGTTGCCGCGCATCGGCAACACCTCGGTCAGTGTGCTGGCCGCACTGGCCCCGCACACGGTGGAACTGCTCGACTGCACCCGCCACCTCGACGCCGCCACGCAGGACGACAGCCAGAGCCTCTCAGGCGGCTGAGGCCGCGGGAGTCCTGTCACAGGCGTACACTGACCTCGCGTTGCGTGTTTGCTTACTGCCGTGACGTTGGCGGCCCTGCACCATGTTGTGCGAGACAGGGCGCCTGGCCGGGCCACGCACTTTGCATGAGCCGACCCCTTTGCGAGCTCACCCGGCGACTCCACTGCAAGCGAGTCGCCCAAGTCCGAAGGCCTGGCCCCGTTCGTGCGGAAGCGATCTGCTCGCCGGGCGAGCGACTTCCCGAATGGACCCGCAAGCACGATGCCTGGCAACTCGGCTCCAGCGGGAGCACGAACCGCGTTCCGTGCGGCAGTTGATGACCTGCGGGATCGATCCGACCCGGCTTGAAGCCGCTTGACCACACACCTTGAACTGGAGATGCCTTGAACAGTCTCAGCCCCCGCATGCTCGAGCCCCGGCGCGAAGCGCTCAGGGAGAGCTTGCTGTCCACCGTCGACCTCCTGGGACGCCGCCGCGCGTGTGAGATCGACGCCGGCTTCATCGCGGACTACGTCACGCTCGACTGGCTGGAATGGCACGGCGGCTCGTTGCGACTCACCGCGACGGGGGAAAACATCTGCAAGCAGCTGCTTGCCGTGCTTCGCCACGAAACACCCCTGCCGTCGCCCTTGGCGTGACGGCCGGGGATGCGCCTGCTCATGATCGATCCCCTGCTGTTCGCGACCGCCCGGCTGCTGACGTTTTCCGGCTCTCGCAGCGCCACGGCCGCCAGCGGGTTCTTCTTCCGGCGGTCGGAGCGCTTGTTCCTCGTCACCAGCCGGCACGTCTTCATCGACGAAGGGCAGTCCCATCGGCCCGACCGGCTCGAGATCGAGCTGCACACCGACCCCGATGACCTGTCGGCCTCGACCGGCTGGTCCGTGCTCCTCTATGAAAACAGGCGCGCCGCATGGCGCGAGGGGCGCGACGACGCCGGCGAGATCGACGTCGCGGTCATCGAGATCGACCAAAGCAGGTTCCCAGCCGGCGCAACAGTCCACGCGTTCACGCCGGATCAGCTTGTCGCGGCCGACGCGACGGTGCACCTCGGAAGCGCGCTGGCCATTCCAGGCTTTCCCCTCGGCTTCCACGACGAGGTGCATCACCTCCCGGTCACGCGGCACGCCGTCCTCGCGTCGCCTTGGGGCGTGCGCTTTCAGGGCAAGGGCCATTTCCTGACCGACGCACGCACGCACAGCGGCACCAGCGGTGCACCGGTCGTGGCCCGGCTGGACGAAGGCGGCCCGATGGAGCACCCGCTGCGCTGGAAGCTGCTCGGGATTCATTCATCCCGCTTCGACATGGGCAACCGCGACCGCAACGTCGACGAGTCACTCGGTCTCAATGTCGCCTGGTATGCCGACATCCTGATGACGCTGACTGAAGCCTGATGTGCCACGCGACGATGGCGCCTGGCCAGGCCGTTGTGCGGCCGCGCCGTCGAGTCAGCCGAGGGCCTGCATCCGCGCCCGCGGCGCATCGATCACGAGATCGCTCTCCGGCCGCGCCACACAGGGCAGGATGAAGCCCTCGCGCTTCTCGTCGACGCTCAGGCCCGGCCACTCGATGGCGTAGCTCACGCGGCCTTCGACCAGCCGGCACAGGCACTCGCGGCAGGTGCCGTTGCGGCAGGAACTGGGCAGCACGAGGCCGGCTTCGCGGGCCGATTGCAGGAGCGACTGGCCAGCGGGTGCGTCGAAGGTTTCGGCTCGGCCGAGCAGGCGGACGCGCATCAGCCCCTGAGCCGCTCGATCACCGCCATCGCCGCCGCCGGGTTGCGTTCCTTGGCACCGCTGATGAAGAACAGGAACACGTCGCGCGCCGGCCCGGCCTCGGGCCTGGGTTCGACGCGCGGCAAGCCATCGGGTTCGTCACCCGTGGCCCAACGTTGCGCGCAGCCGGCGAACTGGTCCAGCGTGGCGGGGCTGAAGCCCTGCGGCAGGTCGCCTTGCGAGCGCATGGTGCGCACGTAGACGAAGTCGCTGGTGATGTCGGCGAACGACGGGTAGTCGTCCGAGTCGGTGAACACCGTGGCCGCCTTGTGGCGGCGCGCCAGCGACAGGTACTCGGGCGTCTTGAAGCTATCGTGCCGCACGTCCATCACGTGGCGCAGCGGCAGGCCACCCACCTGCGAAGGCAGCAGCTTCAGGAAGGCTTCGAAGTCCACCGGATCGAAACGCTTGGTGGGGGCGAACTGCCACAGCACCGGCCCGAGCTTGTCGCCCAGTTCGGCCAGGCCGCTGTCGATGAACTTCTTCACCGACTCGCCCGCCTCGGCCAGCACGCGCCGGTTGGTGGCGAAGCGGTTGGCCTTGAGCGAGAACATGAAGCCATCGGGTGTTTCCTGGCGCCACTTGGCGAAGGTGGCCGGCTTCATGCTGCTGTAGTAGGTGCCGTTGACTTCGATGGCGGTGAGCTTTCGGCTGGCGTACTCCAGTTCGCGCGATTGCGACCAGCCTTTGGGGTAGAAGTTGTCGCGCCACGGCTCGAAGGTCCAGCCACCGATGCCGATGCGGACGTGGCCGCCGCTCATCGCAGGCTCCAGGCGATCGTGCCCGCCAGCACCACGGCCAGCACGCCGCTCACCACCAGCAGAAAGCGCGTGCGCACACGCAGGATCTCGACCGCCTCGACCAGCCGCGCGTTCTGCTCGGCCAGCGTCTCCATCAGCTGGGCCGAGGCCTGCTGCTGCTCCTGCAGCCGCGCCACGCGCGCTTCGAGCTGGCTGACGCGTTCAGCCGGGTCGGCCGCGGGGGCCGACGGCGCCGCGGGTTCGGGCTGCTGCGTGCGCGTGAACATCTTGCGTGCGCCCTTGACCACCTGCGGCGCCGCTTCGATCACGTCGCCCCAGGGGATCACCTTCAGTGCCGACAACCAGGAGAT
>NZ_DASSRA010000238.1:0-3905 GCF_035702065.1 Rhizobacter sp. | reverse complement strand
GAAGATATCGGCCAGGTAGGCCTGGATCGGGTCGTGCTTCTCGCCGAGCTTCCAGGCCACCGTCGGCGCCACCGGGCCGGCGATCAGGTCGCACTGCGCGAAGCAGGCCTGGAAGTCGTCGGCGATCATGCGGCGCAGCTTCTGCGCCTGCAGGTAGTAGGCGTCGTAGTAGCCGTGCGAGAGCACGTAGGTGCCGATCATGATGCGGCGCTTCACCTCGGGGCCAAAGCCCTCGGCGCGACTCTTCTTGTACATGTCGAGCAGGTCGGTGTACTGCTTGGCGCGGTGGCCGAAGCGCACACCGTCGAAGCGACTCAGGTTCGACGAGGCCTCGGCCGGCGCAATGATGTAGTAGACCGGAATGGACAGCTCGGTGCGTGGCAGGCTCACGTCGACCAGGGTGGCGCCGAGTTTCTCGAACTGCGCCAGCGCGGCGCGCACGGCGCCGTTCACGTCGGCGGCCAGGGCCGCGGGGAAGAACTCGCCCGGCAGGCCGATGCGCAGGCCTTTCAGCGGTTGCGCGGCGGTCGCGCCTTCGCGCGGCTTGCCCAGCGTGGCGGCGAAGTCGGGCACGGGCTGCGGCGAGCTGGTGGCGTCGCGTTCGTCGAAGCCGCACATGGCCTGGAGCAGCAGGGCACAGTCTTCGGCGCTGTGCGCCAGCGGCCCGGCCTGGTCGAGGCTGGAGGCGAAGGCGATCATGCCGTAGCGCGAGGCGCGGCCGTAGGTCGGCTTGATGCCCGTGATGCCGGTGAAGCTGGCCGGCTGGCGGATCGAGCCGCCGGTGTCGGTGCCGGTGGCCACCGGCACCAGGCGCGCCGCCACGGCGGCGGCCGAGCCGCCCGAAGAGCCACCCGGCACGCGGGTCTCGTCCCAGGGGTTCCTGGCGGGCTTGAAGGCCGAGTTCTCGTTGCTCGAGCCCATGGCGAACTCATCGCAGTTGAGCTTGCCGAGCGTCACGAGGCCAGCCTGCGACAGCTTGCTCACCACCGTGGCGTCGAAGGGGCTCATGTAGGCGTTGAGCATCTTCGAGCCCGCCGTGGTGGGCAGGGCTTGCGTCACGAAGATGTCCTTGTGCGCCAGCGGCACGCCCAGCAGGGCACCGCGCTCGCCGGCGGCACGGCGCGCATCGGCGGCGGCGGCCTGTTGCATGGCGGCGGTCTCGTCGACGCACAGGAAGGCGCCCAGATGTTCATGAGCGGCAACGCGTGCGAGCAGATGTTTCGTCAATTCGACGCTGGAAACGGCCTTGTCGGCGAGCGCGCGGCCCATGTCGGCCGCGCTCAGGTGGTGCAGGTCCTTCATTCGATGACCTTGGGAACCAGGAACAGGCCGTCTTCCACGGCGGGGGCGTTGCGCTGGTTGGCCTCGCGCTGGTTGGTCTCGGTGGGCACGTCCTCGCGCAGGCGCAACTCCACGTTCTGCACGGCCGACAGCGGGGTGTAGAGCGGCTCGACGCCGCTGGTGTCGACTGCGCTCATGCGCTCGACGATGGAGAAGAAGCCGTTGAGCTGTTGCAGCATGGCCGCCTGTTCCGGGGCCTGCAGTTCGAGGCGGGCAAGGTGGGCGATGCGGCCGACGTCTTGGGGTGTCAGGGCCATAGGAAATGCAGTCTAGGAAGGGTGTCCGAGGGGTCGAAAACCAGGGGTGATGCAGTATTATCCCCGGTTATCCACAAGCCTCCGGATGCGCTTAAAACCCAAGGTTTACCAAGGGTTTGCAGCATTTTCATGAAGCTTGGAACCATATTGCGCCCCTGCGCTCGACTCCCGTCGAGCACATGGGCATGAAGGCCCGCCACTCACACTCCATTCACATCGCCCTGCGTGCCGCGCGTCACCGTTGGCCGCCACGCTCGCCGATCTGCCAAAGAAAAACATGTTCGCATCCCTGCGCCGCTATTTCTCGACCGACCTGGCCATCGACCTCGGCACCGCCAACACGCTGATCTACGTGCGCGGCAAAGGCATCGTGCTCGACGAGCCCTCGGTCGTCGCCATCCGCCACGAGGGCGGCCCCAACGGCAAGAAGACCATCCAGGCGGTGGGCGCCGAAGCCAAGGCCATGCTGGGCAAGGTGCCCGGCAACATCGAAGCCATCCGCCCGATGAAAGACGGCGTGATCGCCGACTTCACGGTCACCGAGCAGATGCTCAAGCAGTTCATCAAGATGGTCCACGACTCGAAGATGCTGAAGCCGAGCCCGCGCATCATCATCTGCGTGCCCTGTGGCTCCACCCAGGTGGAGCGCCGGGCCATCCGCGAATCGGCGCTGGGCGCCGGCGCCAGCGAGGTCTACCTGATCGAGGAGCCCATGGCCGCGGCCATCGGCGCCGGCCTGCCGGTGAGCGAGGCCAGCGGCTCGATGGTCGTCGACATCGGCGGCGGCACCACCGAGGTCGGCGTGATCTCGCTGGGCGGCATGGTCTACAAGGGCAGCGTGCGCGTCGGCGGCGACAAGTTCGACGAAGCCATCATCAACTACATCCGCCGCAACTACGGCATGCTGATCGGCGAGCCCACCGCCGAGGCCATCAAGAAGCAGATCGGCTCGGCCTTCCCCGGCTCCGAGGTGAAGGAGATGGAAGTCAAGGGCCGCAACCTCTCCGAAGGCGTGCCGCGCAGCTTCACCATCAGCAGCAACGAGATCCTCGAAGCACTGACCGACCCGCTGAACCAGATCGTCTCCAGCGTGAAGAACGCGCTCGAACAAACCCCGCCCGAGCTGGGTGCTGACATCGCCGAGCGCGGCATGATGCTCACCGGCGGCGGCGCCCTGCTGCGCGACCTCGATCGCCTGCTGGCCGAGGAAACTGGCCTGCCGGTGCTGGTGGCCGAAGACCCGTTGACCTGCGTGGTGCGCGGCTGTGGCATGGCGCTGGAGCGGATGGAACGCCTCGGTTCAATCTTCACCTCGGAGTGAATGACGGCCCCCCAGTCGCTTCGCTCCTGCCCCCAGGGGGCGCCACCCATCGGCCCGGCGTAGCCGTATCCTCGGGTGTTGCTTGATGAGTCGCTCGCTGCGCTTGCTCTGACGCCATGCCACTAGGCACTCTCGATCGAACCCCGCCGCCCTTCTTCCGCCAAGGGCCGTCGGCGTTCACGCGGATGGTCTTCTTCTCGGCGTTGGCGCTGTTCCTGATGGTGGCCGACACCCGCTTCAAGGTGACGCAGCCGCTGCGGGCGGTCGTCGCGACCGTGCTCAACCCGGTGGAGCGCCTGTTGCGCGCGCCCGTCGACGGCTGGGTGGCGGCGTCCGACTACCTGATGGGCCTGCAGGAGGCGCGTGCTGCCGAGACCCGGGCCAAGCTGGCGCTGGCGCAGCAGTCCGAGCGCGCAGCGCGCGTCGAGCAACTGATGCAGGAGAACACCCGCCTGCGCGCCCTGCTCGACCTTCGCGGTGCGCTGAAGGTGCGCTCGCAGACGGCCGAGGTGCTGTACGACGCGCCCGACCCGTATTCACGCAAGGTGATCATCGACCGCGGCAACCGCGACGGGCTGGTGGTGTCGTCGCCGGTCATCAACGAGGTGGGCGTGCTGGGCCAGGTGACGCGCGTCTACCCCTACAGCGCCGAGGTCACGCTCCTCACCGACAAGGAAGCCGCCATCCCCGTGCTCAACAGCCGCACGCAGGCGCGCAGCGCGGCCTTCGGCAACTCGGCCGGCGCGGGGCTGGAGCTGCGCTTCATGGCCGGCAACGCCGACGTGCAGGTGGGCGACGTGCTCTCCACTTCGGGCGTCGATGGCATCTACCCCGCGGGCGTGCCGGTGGCCAAGGTGGTGAGCGTCGACCGGCGCGTCGACTCCGGCTTTGCGCGCATCGCGCTCGCACCGCTGGCCGAGCCCGACAGCGTGCGCCACGTGCTGGTGCTGGAGCCGGTGGGCATCCAGATGCCGCCGCGGCCGGCG
>NZ_DASSRA010000237.1:0-3640 GCF_035702065.1 Rhizobacter sp. | reverse complement strand
CGACCAGTTGCGCACGGCCCTGGAAGAAGCCGGCTACGTGGTCGACGAAGCGGGTGATGGCCGGGGCGCGCACGTCCTGGGCGACACCGAGACCTACGACGCCGTCGTGCTCGACCTCGGCCTGCCGTTGCTCGATGGCCTGACGGTGCTCAAGCGCTGGCGCGATGCGGGGCGGGCGATGCCGGTGCTCATCCTCACCGCGCGCGACAACTGGAGCGAGAAGGTGGCCGGCATCGACGCCGGTGCCGACGACTACGTCACCAAACCCTTCCACATGGAAGAGCTGCTCGCGCGGCTGCGCGGCCTGATCCGCCGTGCGGCCGGCCAGGCCTCGCCGGTTCTGCGTTGCGGCGATCTCGCACTGGACACGCGCAGCGGCAAGGTGACGCTCGGCGGCCAGGCGGTCAGCCTCACCAGCCACGAGTTCAAGGTGCTCGACTACCTGATGCACCGGCCTGGCGCCGTGGTCTCGCGCACCGAGCTGACCGAACACATCTACGCCCAGGACTTCGACCGCGACTCCAACACCATCGAGGTCTTCGTCGGGCGGCTGCGCAAGAAGCTGCCGCCGGGCCTGATCGAGACCGTTCGCGGCCAGGGCTACCGCCTGGCGGCACCGTGAGCGCACGCGGCGGCTCGCTGCGCCTGCGCCTGCTGGGCGCCACGCTGGCCACGCTCGCGCTGGCGCTGGCCGGTGCGCACTGGTGGCTCGCGGGGCTGTTCCGCGACCATGTGCTGCAGCAGTTCGACATCACCCTGTCGCAGCAGCTCGACCAGCTGACAGCGCGCCTGGAGTTCGACGCCCAGGGCCGGCCCGTCATCGGCCCGCGCGACATGAGCGACCCGCGCTGGGACAGGCCGTACTCCGGCCTGTACTGGCAGGTCGAGCGCCTGCCTCCCGCTGCGGGCGAACGCCGCGCCTTGCTGCGCTCGCGCTCGCTGTGGGACGCCGAGCTGCACCTGCCCGACGATGCGCTGGCCGATGGCGCGGTGCACCGGCACAACACCATCGGCCCCCAGGGCGAGCCGCTGCGGGCGGTGGAGCGCTCGGTGCAGCCGCAGCCGCCGCAACAACCGGCCGAGACCCGATGGCGCCTGATCGTCGCGGGCGACATGCACGACGCGGCCGAGGCCATCGAGCGCTTCACCGGCGTGCTGGCCGCGTCGCTCGTCGGCCTCGGCGTGCTGCTCGCGCTGGCGGCGCTGGCCCAGGTGGCGGTGGGGCTCGCACCGCTCAAGACCATGCAGCAGGGCTTGCAGCGCGTGCGCGAAGGCCGCGAGCAGCGCCTGGGCGGTCGCTTCCCGGCCGAAGTGCAGCCGCTCATCGACGAGTTCAACGGCGTGCTCGACCGCAACGCCGAAGTCGTGGCGCGCGCACGCGCGCAGGCCGGCAACCTTGCGCATGCCTTGAAGACGCCCCTGGCCATCCTCGGCCAGGCCGCGCGCGAGGCCGGGCCGTCGGAGCTGTCGGCGCTGGTGAGCGAGCAGGTGCAGCACGCGCAGCGCCACATGCAATGGCACCTCGCACGTGCGCGTGCGGCCGCCACGCAGCACGTGCCCGGCCAGCGCACCCGGCTCGAACCGGTGCTGAGCGGCCTGCTGCGCACGATGGACAGGCTGCACGCCGACCGGCACCTCGATCTGGGTTCCGACGACCTGCCGCCCGATCTCGCGTTCGCCGGCGAAGAGCAAGACCTGCAGGAGATGCTCGGCAACCTGCTCGACAACGCCTGCCGCAGTGCACGCAGCGCCGTTGTCGTCCGCGCCGCGAAAGAAGGGCCGTGGCTGCGCATCACGGTCGAGGACGACGGGCCCGGCATCGCCCCCGAGCAGCGGGCCGCGGTGCTGCAGCGCGGCGTGCGGCTCGACGAGCGCGAACCCGGCAGCGGCCTCGGCCTGGCCATCGTGGTCGACCTCGCGCGCCTGTATGGCGGCGACCTCACGTTGGAAAGCGCAGGCGCGGGCGGGCTCAGTGCGCGGCTCTCACTGCCCGCCGCGGGCTGACTACTTCAGGCCAACCCACCAGCGCTTGTTGCTGCGCGGCTGGCCGATCGTCAGCACCTCGCCGATCTCGGGCGTGGCCAGTTCGATGCCCTTGGCCGCCGCCAGGTCGGCGATGCGGTCCAGCGGGTCGTGCCAGGTGTGGAAGGCGAGGTCGAAGGTGCTGTTGTGCACCGAGAAGAGCACCTTGGCGCGCAGGTCCTGGAAGGCTTGCACGCTCTCTTCGGGCGTCATGTGCACGGCGGGCCAGTAGGCGTCGTAGGCGCCGTTCTCGATCAACGCGAGATCGAAGCCACCGAAGCGTTCGCCGATGGCCTTGAAGCCCTTGAAGTAGCCCGAGTCGCCGCTGTAGAAGATGCGTTGCTCGCCGCTCTGGATCACCCACGAGGCCCACAGCGTGCGGTTGCGGTCGGTGAGCGTGCGGCCCGAGAAGTGCTGTGCCGGTGCGGCGGTGAGCTGCACGCCGTCGTGCGTGCCGCCCTGCCACCAGTCGAACTCCTGCACTCGCTCGGCCGGCACGCCCATGTCCACCAGCCGCGCCTTCACGCCCAGCGGCACGAAGTAGCGTTGCACGCGTTGTGCCAGGTACTCGATGGTCGGCACGTCGAGGTGGTCGTAGTGGTCGTGCGAGAGGATCAGCCCCTCGATCGGCGGCAGCTGCTGCAGCGTGAGCGGCGGCGCATGAAAGCGCTTCGGCCCCGCAAAGCTGAAGGGCGACACGCGCTCGCCGAACACCGGGTCGATCAGCCAGAACTTGCCGCGCAGCTTGAGCAGGTGCGACGAATGGCCGAGGCGAACGATGTGGTTGGCCTGTGCGTCCAGCGCATCGAGCTGCGCCGTGGTCACGGGCCGCACGGGGATCGGGTCCACCGGCACCGTGCCTACCTTGCCGGCGGTGAGAAAGCGCGTCCAGATCGCCCAGCCGCTGGCCCCCGGCGGCGTGTCGGGATTGGGCGGGTTGGCGAAGAGGCAGTCTTTGCTGAACTGCGGTGAGTTGGCGTAGGGCGCGCTGCAGTCACCACTGGCGGCGCAGCCGGCGAGGAGCAGGGTGCAGGTGGTGAGGAAGAGGGAGGAGCGTATGGTGCTCACCCTTAAGCTCGCCTCAGGGTTTCGATCGCTTGCATTGTGGTGGCGAGTTCAGCATCAGCTTCCTTGCCCATTCGCTCCATCTGATCTTTGAGCTTGCCTGTAGCCGTCGTTAGACCTAGATCACCGCGAATCCTGGACATGGTCGTGATCATTGGTTCTCGAATGGCTTTCAGTAGCGGTAGAAGAACTGCGTGAAAGCGTTCCAACTCAGATTGGTGTTGATCGTCATATTTCTGACGTTCGGCTGACGCCTCTTCCATGCGCTTCATGTACATGGAGTGCTCGTCTCGCAGCATGCTGAGATTGATGTCCTTGTTTCCAGATCGGACGGCTTCCATCATTAAGTTGTGTACTTGCTGGGCATTGGCGAATGCCTCTTCGTGCCGACTGTTTGCACGCTTCATGCCATCTGAGCATCGGTTCACCGGCCACGCAGCGATCGACGCACGCATGTATGCCTTGCTTACCAGCGCTTGAAGCTCATTTACTTGATAGGCAGTCTCCGATTCGGCGACAACCGACAACTTTGCTATAGCGGCCGCGAAGTCTG
>NZ_DASSRA010000236.1:0-8665 GCF_035702065.1 Rhizobacter sp. | reverse complement strand
CCCGGGCTTCTGGAACCGCCCGGAGCTGCGCCTGTACGTGACCACGGCCAAGTGGAATGACGCCGCCAACGCCGCCAACGGCATCGGTGGGCTCACGGGTCTCGGCAACGGCAAGACCAAGGGCACCAGCTGGGGCGCGCAAGCCGAAGTCTGGTTCTGATGACCGCAGGTGCACCGGAGCGCACGCTCCGGTGCACACTTCGGGCTCCCTTTGTCTGGAGAAACCTGCATGCGCACCCTCCCCCACACCACCAACCGGCGCCGCCTGGTCACACAACTGCTGTGCGGCAGCCTTCTGGCCGGCGGACTCGTCACCGGCCATGCGGGGGAGCAGCGCAACTGGCAGCTGCACGAGTTCACCAACATCCAATTGGTGGCACGCGAAGCGGGCAGCGAGCCCAACCAGCACCCGGCGCGCATCGCGCCCGAGGCGCTGCACGAGCAGCTCTCTCGCGTGCAATTCGTGTCGGCAGGCAAGCGGATCACCCTCTTCGGCAAAGACGAACTCGCCGAACTGATCGAACCCTTGTCGCAAGCGCTGGAACGCGCTGCGCCAGCCGACGACGTGCTGCTGCTGAGCAGCGCGCGGCGCGAAGGCGGCCTGCTGGGTTCGCCCACCGCCATCACCGCCCGCATGTTCGTGCAAGGCGGCGCACTGCAGTTCATCGTGCGCGACGCACGCTACGCCTTCTACGACACCTACCGCGGCACCAACGTGCAGCCGCGCTTCAGCTACCCCTCACGCAAAGCCGCCAGCAGCACCGCGCTGGAAAGCGCCGGCGTGGCGAACAAGCGCGCCGACTGGCTGCAACTCAGCGCCGCGGCAGCTCCCACGGCGGCTCCTGCCCCGGTTGTCGCCCCGGCGCCCACGCCAGCCGCCGCACCGGCTCCCGCCGCCGCCAGGCCGGCGGACGCCGAGCAGCGCCTGGAGACGCTCAAGCGCCTGCGCGAACGCAACCTCATCACCGAAGAGGAATACCAGCAAAAGCGCAGGGAGATCCTGCAGCAGCTGTAAGCCCTTGGTGACACGGCGCAAGACAGCAACACCCCGGGGGAAACACCCCGCGGCAGCGCAAGGCGCTGCCCTACCATCGCGGGCACGCGAAATCGACTGCCCGATGAAACTCCTGCTCGCCGAAGACGACACCATCCTCGCCGACGCGCTCACCACCAACCTGAATGCCAGCGGCTTCGAGGTGGAAGTCGCCCCCAACGGCGCGGTCGCCGAGTACCTGCTGCTGCGCCAGGACTTCGACATCGGCGTGCTCGACCTGGGCCTGCCGCTGGTCGACGGCCTCACGGTGCTGAAGAAGGTGCGCGCCGTCAAACCCGCCCTGCCGATGATGGTGCTGACCGCGCTCGACGGCATGGAGCAGCGCGTGGCCGGCCTCAACGCCGGTGCCGACGACTACCTCACCAAGCCGTTCGACTTCCCCGAGCTGGAGGCGCGCCTGCGCGCCCTGCTGCGACGCGCCCACGGGGCTGCGGCCCACCCGACCTTGCAGCAGACCGGCCTGCTGCGCTTCGACCGCGAGGCGCGCCGCGCCAGCATCGACAAGACCCCGCTGGACCTCTCCCCGCGCGAGTGGACGCTGCTCGACCTGCTGCTCACGCAGCGTGACCGTGTGGTCACCAAGGAGCAGATCGTGCAGGGCTGGACACCCGACGTGAACGAACAGAACCCCGGTTCGATCGAGGTCTACATCCACCGCCTGCGGCGCAAGCTCGAAGGCTCCAAGGTGTCGATCCGCACCGTGCGCGGCCTGGGCTACCTGCTCGAAACCGAAGACGAGTGATGCTGTTCCGGGCCTTGCGCCGCCTCCCGGGCCTGTCGCCTGGCACGCGCTCGCTGCACCGCCACCTGCTGCTGTGGCTGCTGCTGCCGCAGCTGGTGCTGTGGTTCGCGGCCGCGAGCTTCACCTACCAGCTGGCCGACCGCTACGCCAACCAGGCCATCGATGCGAGCCTGTCCACCGCCTCGCGGGCGCTCGCGCGGCAGGTCAAGCCCAGCGGGAGCGGCCTCTACATCGACCTGCCGCGCGCCGCACAGGACATCATCGAGGCCGACCCCGACGACCGCGTGTACTACATGGTCAGCACGCCGCCGGGCGAGTTCATCCTCGGCAACCGGCAGATGCCCGCGCCGCCGGCCAGCATCACCAACCCGTCGCTCGGCGTGCCCTACCTCTACGACGCCGTCATCCCGGTCATCCCCGACCACACCAACTTCGGCGATGGCAAGCAACAGAACATCAACGTGCGCGTGGTCGCGCTCTACCTCGCCTATGGCGAACCCGGCAAGCCCCAGCGCATGCTGGTGCAGGTGGCGCGCAGCCGCGCCAGCCGCGAAGAGCTGGCGCGGCAGATCCTGATCGACACCGCGCTGCCGCTCTCGCTGCTCATCGTGCTGATGTCGGTCATCGTGTGGGGCGGCATCCGCGGCGGCCTGGCACCGCTGGCGCGGCTGCGCGGCGTGGTGGAAAGCCGCGTCACCAACGACCTGGCGCCGATCCGCGTCGAGGCCGCACCGGAAGAGGTGCGCAGCCTCGCCATGGCGCTGAACGCGCTGCTCGCCGAAGTGCGCGAGAACGTCAATGCGCAGAAGCGCTTCATCAGCGACGCCGCGCACCAGATGCGCACCCCGCTGGCCGGCTTGAAGAGCCAGACCGAGCTCGCGCTCGCCAGCAGCACCGTCAACGCCGACCCCGAGTTGCGCGCGCGCCTGCAGCGCGTGCACGAGAGCGCCACACGCAGCGCGCACCTGGTGAGCCAGCTGCTGGCGCTGGCGCGCGCCGAACCCGAGGCGGCCATGGCCCAGTCGCGCACGCGCTTCGACCTGCAGCGCCTGGCGCGCGAGGTGGCGGCCGAGCAGGTGCCACGCGCCATCGCCGCCGGCATTGACCTCGGCAGCGACGAAGACGATTCCTCCGACGCACCGGCCACTGACAAGCCGCTGCACGTGCTGGGCAACGTGATGCTGATCCGCGAGGCACTGGTCAACCTGGTCGACAACGCCATCCGCTATGCCGGCCGCGGCGCGAGCGTCACCGTGAGCGCGCGTGCCGAGGGCGACGACGCCGTGGTCACGGTCGAAGACACCGGCCCCGGCCTGCCGGAGGCCGACCGCGAGCGCGTATTCGAGCGTTTCGTGCGCGCCACCCACGAAGGCAACGGCTGCGGCCTGGGGCTGGCGATCGTCAAGGAGATCGTGGAGCGCAGCCGTGGCAGCGTGTCGCTTCAGTCGGTGCAACCGCACGGGCTGCGCGCGGTGGTGCGGCTGCCGATCTCCGCCGCACCCAAGGGCTGAGAAGGTGTGAACGCATGGCGACGAAGAAACCCGCAGCGAAGCCAGCCGCGAAATCGGAATTCGCGGCGCATTGCCTGGAGCTGCTGGGCCCGCTCGGGCCGGCACGTGCCGGCCGCATGTTCAGCGGCCACGGCTTCTATGTGGACGATGTCTTCATCGCCCTGGCCATCGCCGAGCGCCTGTACCTCAAGACCGACGAGCAGACCCGCCCGCGCTTCGAGGCGGCGGGCTGCGAACCCTTCACCTACGAGGCCGCCGGACAGAAACGCGTGTCGACCAGCTACTGGAGCGCGCCCGAGGACGCCATGGAGTCGCCCATGCTGATGCGCCCCTGGGCCCGCCTGGCGATGGAGGCAGCGCTGCGTGCCCGCAACACCAAGCCCGCCAGGAAGAAGCGCAAGCCCGTGGCAGCGCAAGGTGGCACCAAGAGCTGAAAGCGCGCTGCGCCCCAGCCTTCGGCCACCCAGTGGCTGCCGGAATCGAGCAGGAGGTGGTCGCCCGCCTCCAGCCAGATGTCTTCGGACGGCGCCTCGGCCGTGCCCGCACGCGTCAGCCAGAGCCGGCCTTCGGTGAGGTGCAATTCGCGCTCGCCGGGCCCGATGCTCAGGCGCATCGCCTGGCCAGGCGCCACGGCCCAGAGGGCGGAAGACGACGTAGACTCTTGCTTGCTTTGCATCAGTGATTGGCTCATGGCGGGGCTCCTTGCTTTGCCTTGTGACCCTTGGTTAGCTAGAGAATAGGCCTGCGCTGGAGCACCGTCCAATGAATTGCCAACAAGCGATTAACGCGTTTTGCTCATGAATAACTTCCGCCGCCGCCCGCTCTCGGTGGGCCCGATCCGGGCCTTCGAGGCCGTCTCGCGCCACCTGAGCTTCCGCGCCGCGGCCGAGGAACTGAGCCTCACCCAGTCGGCCGTGAGCCGGCAGATCCAGGCGCTGGAGGAGGACCTGGGCGCCACCCTGCTGCTGCGCGGCACCCGCAAGGTGGAGCTCACGCCGGAAGGGGCGCAGTTCCTGCGCGTGCTCGCACCCAGCCTGTCGCGCATCGACGCCAGCGTGCAGCAGATCCGCCAGTCACGCGGGCGGCGCGTGGTGAGCGTGAACACCTTCGCCTCGTTCGCGTCGATGTGGCTGATCCCGCCGATGGAGGCCTTTCAGCGCGAACACCCGGAGATCGACATCCGCGTGCAGGCCACCGACGTGCTCGCCAACCCCGACGACCCCGAGTTCGACCTGATCCTGCGCTACAGCGGCCGCCACAAGGCGCCGCCGGACGCGCAGCGCCTCTTCGGCGAGGTGATCACGCCGGTCATCAGCCCCTGGCTGGCCGAGCAGATCCGCCAGGGTGCCTCGCCGCCGCTGTCCAGGCCCGAGCACATCGCGCAGTACACGGTGACCGAAGAAGACGACCCGCGCCCGAGCGCCGAGTACCTGAGCTGGCGCTACTGGCTGGCGCAGATGGGTGCGCACGGCGTGCAGCCACGGCGCTGGCTGTACCTCAACTTCACCTACCAGCAGGTGCAGGCGGCGCTCGCCGGGCAGGGCCTCGCGCTGGCGCGCCTGCCGCTGGTGGCCGAACAGCTGGAGCGCGGCGACCTGATCGAGCCTTTCGGCCCCGGTGGGCGCATCGTCACGCCGCAGGCCTACTGGCTCATCACGGTGGGCGCGAGCCGGCAGCGCCAGGAGGTGGAAGAGTTCTGCCGCTGGGTGGAGCAGCGCGCCGCGCAGACGCGCAAGGCGCTCGGCGAGGCCTGACCCTTCAGGACGCCACCACGCCGCGCTCGGTCACCACGGCTGCGAGCGGCAGGTCGTGCGGCTCGGGCGCGAACTCGGATTCGCTGATCTCGCCCACCGACCAGGCCACGCCCACCGCCGTGACGTGCGGGTGCGCGGCCAGCCAGCGATCGAAGTAGCCGCCGCCATAGCCCAGCCGGTAGCCGCTGGCGGTGAAGCCCACGCAGGGCACCAGCACCACGTCGGGAACGATTTCGCGGCCGGCGGTCGAAGCAATGCCGCATTCGTCGCGCAGCGTCGGTTCACGGCCATCCCACTGCCGATAGTGCATTTGTCGCGGTTCGCGCCGCGTGAAAGGCAACGCCAATGAAAAGGAAGTGTTCACCTTGTCGGCGCGCCACAGCGCGCCTGCGTTAAATTCGGATCGAATCGGCCAGTAGGCACCCAGGCACTCGGGTTCCAAGGTGGCCAGCACTCCCGACACATGCGCCGCGAGCGCGTCTTGCGCCTCGCCACTGCCCAATGACGACACGAACCGCTCGCGCGACTCCAGCAAACGTTGACGAAGGGTCTGGCGCGCAGGCAAGGTCATAGGAATACCGTTGAACAAGCAATCGAAATCAGTATATGGGTCGACTCTCGTGACCCACACCCGCATGCTCCTGTCCGTGCTGGCCGCCAGCCTGCTGCTCAGCACCGCGCCGGCCAGCGCCCAGACCGGCAACGACGTGATCGTCGAAGCGCGCGAAGCGCTGAAGAAGAAGGACACCCGCCGCCTCGCCGCCCTGCGCGCCACCGCCCTGGCCGAGCGCCACCCCTTGGCGCAGTGGGTCGATTACTGGGAGCTGAGCAACCGGCTCTTCGCGGCAGCGCCCAGCGAGATCGAGGCCTTCTACAAGCGCTGGAGCGGCACCTACGTGGAAGACCGGCTGCGCAACGACTGGCTGCTGGAGCTGGGCCGCCGCGGTGACCTCAAGGCCCTGGCCGCCGACTACCCGCGCTTTCGCATGAACGACGACCGCGAGGTCACCTGCTACGCCGCGCTGGCCGACCTGCAAGACGGCAAAGACAACCGCAGCGCCGCGCGCGCCGCCTGGTTCAACCAGCGCGATGCGGTCGACGGCTGCGCGCAGCTCGGCACCGCGCTGTACGCGGCGGGCACCCTCAACGAGAACGATGCCTGGCGCCGCGCGCGCCTGGCCGTCGAGGCCGGACGCCCGCGCACCGCGCGCCAGGCGGCGCTGCTGGTGAACCCGCAGGCCGAGACCGAGATCGGCAACGCGATCGACAACCCGGTGCGCTACCTCGCCAGCACCACGCCGCGCACGCGCCAGGACAAGGAGCTCATCACCCTGGCCCTGATGCGCCAGGCCGGGAGCGACCCCGAGGCCGCGGCCGCCTCGCTGGGCAGCCAGTGGGAAAGCGCCCTGCCGAAAGACCTGGCCGCCTGGGCGTGGGCGGCCGTGGCCAAGCAAGCGGCGATCAAGCTCCTGCCCGAGGCCTCGTCCTACTACCAGCGCGCCGACCTGCTGGCCGCCAAGGCCACGCCGGCGATGGAGTGGCCCGACGAGACCCTGGCCTGGAAGGCCCGCGCCGCGCTGCGCGTGGGCAACGGCACGGCCAAGCCGCGCTGGCAGCAGGTGGTCCAGGCCATCAACGACATGAGCGCCAGCGAGCAGCGTGAGCCGACCTGGGTCTACTGGAAGGCACGTGCGCTGCAGGCCCTGGCCCAGGATTCGACCGAGCCCGCGCCCATGCTGGCGCAGGCGCAGGAGATGCTCACCGGCATCGCCGGCCAGCTCAGCTTCTACGGCATCCTTGCCGCCGAAGACCTGGGCCAGCCGCTGGTGCTGCCCGAAGCCCCCGCACCGCTCACCGACGACGAGAAGAAGGCCGCCACCCGCGAGGCCGGCCTGGCACGTGCCACCCAGCTCATCACCCTCGGCCTGCGCAACGAAGGCGTGCGCGAATGGAACTTCACGCTGCGCGGCATGGACGACCGCGCGCTGATGGCCGCTTCGCAGTACGCCTGCGAGCGCGAGCTGTGGCAGCAGTGCATCAACACCAGCGAGCGCACCAAGGCCGAGGTGAACGTGGCGCAGCGCTACCCGCTGCCCTACCGGCGCGAGATCCTGGGCAACGCACGCGACACTGGCCTGGACCCGGCCTACGTGTACGGCCTGGTGCGACAGGAGTCGCGCTTCACCGCCGACATCCGCTCCAGCGCCGGCGCCGGTGGCCTGATGCAGCTGATGCCCGCCACCGCGCGCTGGACGGCCAAGAAGATCGGCGTGAGCTTCAACCCCGAACACGTCACCCAGCCCGACGCCAACCTGCGCCTGGGCACGCAGTACCTGAGCCGCGTGGTCGAAGACTTCGAGGGTTCGCAGCTGCTCGCCGCCGCCGGCTACAACGCCGGCCCCAACCGTCCGCGCCGCTGGCGCGAAGGGCCGGTGATGGAGGCCGCCGCCTGGGCCGAGAACGTGCCCTTCACCGAGACGCGCGACTACGTGAAGAAGGTGCTGGGCAATGCCGTCATCTATTCGCAGCTGCTGTCAGGCCCGGCCACGCCGTCGACGGCAGCGCCTGCCACGCCGCTCAAGACGCGGCTCGGCGGCACCGTCGGCCCGCGCGTGGGCCCGGTGCCGGCGGTCGAGAAGGACCTGCCCTGATGTCGATGCGCGCGCGGCATCACTGCTGCGCGCAAGTCTCATCGCCGAATGCCGCAGAGTCACCGTAGCATCGTGGGCCCCTTCCCCGACTCAAGGAACACGCGCCCATGCAGCTCTACATCGGCAACAAGAACTACTCCTCCTGGTCCATGCGCCCCTGGGTGCTGCTCAAGCAGACCGGCATCCCCTTCGAGGAGCGCATGGTTCGCTTCGACTCCTTCGACGCCGGCTCCCAGTTCAAGACCGAGCTCCTGCGCCTGAACCCGGTCGGCAAGGTGCCAGTGCTGGTCGACGATGGCTTCCCGATCTGGGACACGCTGGCGATTGCCGAGTACCTGGCCGAGAAGTTCCCCGAGAAGAAACTG
The DNA here is from genome assembly GCF_035702065.1 of Rhizobacter sp. GTDB lineage: Bacteria > Pseudomonadota > Gammaproteobacteria > Burkholderiales > Burkholderiaceae_C > Rhizobacter. Next base: position 588 of record NZ_DASSRA010000236.1, on the reverse strand, counting down.
TGGCCCACCGATGTGAAGGCGCGCGCTCGTGCCCGCAGCGTGTGTGCCGAGATGCACTCCGGCTTCAGCGCGCTGCGCACCCTCTTCGGCATGAACATCGAGGCCTCGCTGCCCGAGATCGGCAAGAAGGTGCTGGCCGAGAAGCCGCAGGCGCAGGCCGAGCTCGCCCGCATCGCGCAGATGTGGAGCGAGCTGCTCGCCACCCACAAGGGGCCACTGTTGTTCGGCGAGTTCACCATCGCCGACGCCTTTTTCGCGCCGGTGGTCAAGCGCATCGTGACCTATGGGCTGCCAGTGCCGGCGGTGATCCAGGGCTACATCGACCGGGTACAGGCCTTGCCGAGCGTGGCGGCGTGGACGAAGGACGCGTTGGCGGAAGAGGACTTTTTGCCGTTTGAAGAGGACTATCGGAAGTCGCGCTGATTTCTTTGCGGCGCTTCGCGTGGTTGTTTCTTCCTACTTCCCGCGGGTGCGCCGGGAGTCCGCCCCGGCGGGCGGGTCACTTTGGTGTTCGCATAACTTCGCTGCGCGAAGTGAGCGAACCCCCGCTGCGCGAACATTTGTCGCGCCAAATGAAAGTAACCAAAG
>NZ_DASSRA010000235.1:0-21931 GCF_035702065.1 Rhizobacter sp. | reverse complement strand
CAGCGGCGCGGCGAAGAACAGCGCCTGCCAGGCCAGCACCGGCACGCCCAGCGCGAGCGGCAACGCCGCCGGCGAGGCCGCGGTGCGCCCCTTGTGCGGCGGCGTGCCGGCTGGCACGTAGTTGACCTCGGCGCTGGCGATCACGGTGGGGGCCGTCATCACAGGGTCTTGAACTGGCTCCAGGTGTCGTTCCAGTCCTCGATCGACTGCTGCTTGGGCAGCTGGCGCAGCTGGATCTTCTTGGCCTTGTACTCGTCCATCACGTTCGGGCCCTTGAGCGTCATGCGCAGCAGCTGGGCCTCCTGCGGCTTGGTGTCGTTGAGCAGCTTCCACGCGGGCATGGAGGGGATGCTCTTCTTGTTGTCGACCTTGGTGGCCATGGCCACCTGAGCGCGCGGCGTGAGCGAGTACTGGATGAACTTGCGCGCGAGATCCTTCTTGCTGGTGCCCTTCACGATGGAGAGCGACTCGGTGTACTGCAGGCCGCCTTCGTCGGGGATGATGGTGTCGACCGGCACGCCGCTGGTGCGCAGGCCGAGGGTGATCCACTCGCCGATGCCGGGGATGAGCAGGGCGCGGCCGTTGGTCATGGACGAGAAGATGTCGGCGATGGTGTAGAAGCCCGAGGCCTGGGACTTCAGCGAGAACATCTTCTTCTTCATGGCCTCGAACTTGGCCTTGTCGAGGTCATACGGCGGGCGGTTGCCGCTGGCCAGGCTCATGCAGCCCATGGAGGGCAGGTACCAGTCGAAGAAGCCGACCTTGCCCTTGGCCTTCTCGCTCCACAGCACCGAGTACGACGACACCTCCTTCGCCGTGAACGCCTTGGTGTTGTACGAGATGCCGAGGTAGCCGAAGTCGAGCATCACGCCGTAGAGCTTGTTGTCGATCCAGTGCAGCGGGAACTTCTGGAACTCGGGCCAGAGGTCCTTGAGCGGGTAGTCGGCCGGGTCGAGCGGCTCGATGAAGTCAGCAGCCTTGAGCAGGTGCATGTACTCGGCGTCGGCCAGCACCACGTCGTAGGTGCCGGGGGGCGACTGGTTGACCACCGCCATCATCTGGTCGCCGCCCACGTATTCCTTGATGCGGATCTTGACGCCGTGCTCCTTCTCGAACTCGCCCACGATGGTGGGGTCGGCGTTGCCCGGCCACGAGAGGTAGTTGAGCACCTTGGGGTCGGCCGCATCGGCGGCGGCGGGCAGCAGGGCCGAGCCCACGCCCACGCTGGCGCCGAGCGCGACGCCGGACTTGATGAAGCTGCGGCGGGTGGTGCCAGACGGCGATGCGGTGTCACTCATGTCGAAGACGCTCCTGTAGGCAGGTTGTTGGCCAATGTGCATACAGTTTGTGCATGCACATGGAGCAACGCATCAAGCGTGCCAGTGCCGGCAGCGTCTTTGCGCACCAAGCCGCAGCGTCAGAGACCCGGTGGCCCCCCGTAGCGGTGCAGGTGGAAGGGGCTGCGGCACAGGCCGATGCAGAAGCTCCCCACCGCCTGCTCCAGCGCATCGGCGAGGTACTTGCCCTCGGCGTTGGCCACGGCCAGCTCGGCGGTGGCGGCCTGGGCCTGCTGGGCCAGGGCGCGCAGGTCGCTGTGCACATGGCGGCCGTCCTGCACCACCCAGCGGCCGCCCACCATCACGTGGCGCACGCTGGTGGCGTCTTCGGTCAGCACCACCTGGTTGGCCGGGTCGTTGAGCGGGATCCAGTTGATGGCGCCGAGGTCGAGGAAGACGATGTCGGCCAGCCGGCCCGCCGCCAGCGTGCCGGCTTTGCTGAAACCGGTGGCGCGCGCGCCACCCGCGGTGGCGGCGTGGAAGACCTCGGGCGCGGTGAGCCACTGCGTGTAGTCGGGCCCGCGCACGTTCGAGACCATGGAGGCGTAGCGCATCGCCTCGTACATGTTCTGGTTGTCGGCGCAGATCGCGCCGTCGGTGCCGATGGCGAGGTTCACGCCCAGCTCCAGCATGCGCCGCGCGTGGGCGATGCCGGCGCCCAGGCGCATGTTGCTGCCGGGGTTGTGGGAGACGGAGCTGCCGTGCGCGGCCAGGCGGCGCATGTCGTCGTCGTCCAGCCACACGCCGTGGGCCACGGTGAAGTTCGGCCCCAGCATGCCCAGCGACTCGAAGTGCGCGGTGAGCGAATGGCCCCAGCGCTGCAGCGCGGCCACCGCCTGCACCTTGGATTCGGCCACGTGCGATTGCAGCGGCGCGCCGTACTTGGCGGCCAGCTGCGCGCAGCCGCGTGTCAGTTCATCCGAGCAGTGCAGCGGGATGGTCGGCGCGATGCCCAGCTGCACCTGCGCCTTGTCGTGCGGCCAGCGCTGCAGCGCCTCTTCCATCTGGCGCAGGATGAAGGCGGTGTCGCCGCCCTCGGCATTGAGCTGCTTCTTCAGCGGCTCGGGCAGTGCGTCGTAGAGGCCGGGGATGGCCTTGTAGAAGGAGATGTCCTGCAGCATGGGCGCCACCACGGCGCGCATGCCGGCGTCCACGTAGGCCTGGCCAATGGCGATCAGCTCGTCGACGGTGACGAGCGGGAAGCCGAAGGTCAGGTCGTAGCAGGTGGTGCAGCCCTTCTGCAGCATCTCGATGGCGCCGATGGTGGTGCCCAGCGCCTTCTGCGCCAGCGTGTGGTTGGCCGCCCAGCCGGGCGCGCCGTTGAGCAGCAGCTCCAGCGTCCAGCGGTCGTGCGTGGCCTTGGTGAGGTTGCCGCTGCCGTGGGTGTGGCCGTTGACCAGGCCGGCGTGCAGCAGCAGGCCGCTGGCGTCGAAGAGCTGCGCGCCGGGCGGTGCTTCCAGGCCGGGTTCTCCAATCCCGGTGATGGTGCCGCCTTGCACCAGCAGGTCGGCCGGGGGTGCGTTGCGGGAGGCGGCATCGAGCACGCGGCCGTTGCGGATGACGAGGGTCGGGGTGTCGGGCATGGAATCTCCGTAGGATCGAGGGCATGTCGAGCCACAGACCGCCGAGCAATTTCCGTACGCGTTGGTCGCGCGCCCTCTGGTTGCTCGCCGGCGCGCTCTGTTTGTTGATCGGCGTGATCGGCATCGTGGTGCCGCTGCTGCCGACCACGCCGCTGGTGCTGCTGGCGGCCTTCTGCTTCTCGCGCGGCAGCGAGCGCTGGGAGCGCTGGCTGTTGGCGCACCGGCACTTCGGGCCGATGGTGCGCGACTGGCGTGCCCACCGCGCCGTGCCGCTGCGGGCCAAGCAGCTGGCCACCGCGATGATGGCCGTCAGCTCCATCGGCACCTGGTTCGTGGTTGCTTCGCCCTGGCGCTGGGCCCCGGGCGTGTGCTGCCTGGCGGTCGCGCTGTGGCTGTGGTCGCTGCCGACGGCCGCGCCGCGCCGCAGCGAAAGCCCGACACCGAAGTAGGGCAGAAAGAGGCAGGCACCGCGACGAGGTTCACGAACCGCCGCCCGTCCTTGTCGTCAGACCCCGGTTCAGGGGGTGACCCTTACAACGTGTGTGCTTTCCCGCGGGGCAGGGAAACGGTACCGTTCAGTTACGCCGCCCGCTGCCGATAACGAGCACGACATGAATGGAGTTGAAGTCACCCGATGGGTTGACGCCGTCCTGGGCGTCGACCGGAACCAGCGTGTGCGCGTCACGCAATCGCTGGTGGCTTCGGCCGTTTACCTGGGCTTGAGCGCCATCCTCGCCCTGGGTGTGGTGTTCGGCGTGATCGACTGGCGGCCCGCCGCGGTGCTCATTGCCAGCGTGCTGGGCGTCTCGGCCCTGTTCTATGTCCTGATCCGCAGCGGCCTCAACCAGCGTTTCGTGGCCGACCCGGCGCTCACGCAGGCCCAGTGCCTGGTCTGCGTCGCCTCCACCTGCGCCGCCTACCTGGTGGCGGGCCCGATCCGCGGGGCCATGCTCATGACGCTGCTGCTGGGCCAGTTCTTCGGCGTGTTCGCGCTCACCCCGCTGCAGGCGCGCCGCATGGCGGTGCTGGGCGTGCTGGTGATGGGCGCGACCATGGGCTGGTGCGCCTGGGCCTGGCCGCACACCCACCCGCTGCGCGAGGAAGTGCTGCACTTCCTGCTGGTGGCGCTGATGCTGCCCACCATCGGCCGGCTGGCCGGGCTGCTGAGCGACATCCGCAGCAAGCTGCGCCACCAGAAGGCCCAGCTGGAAAGCGCGCTGGCGCAGAACCGCCTGCTGGCCACGCAAGACGAGCTCACCAGCCTGTCGAACCGCCGCCACATGTCGACGCTGATCATGGCCGAGCGCGGCCGCCAGTCGCGCAGCCACGCGCCGATCAGCATGGTGCTGATGGACATCGACCACTTCAAGCGCGTCAACGACCTGTTCGGCCACCAGGCCGGCGACCAGGTGCTGCAGATCTTTGCCGACGTGATCAGCAACGCATTGCGCGCCGGCGACTCGCTGGCCCGCTGGGGCGGCGAGGAGTTCCTGCTGATGCTGCCCAACACCGGCGCCGAAGACGCCCTGCAGTGCGTGGAGCGCATGCGCATCCTCCTGGCGGGGCGCAGCTTCGACCACATCGCACCCAAGCTGGCCGTCACCTTCTCGGCCGGCATCGGCGTGTGCAGCAGCGACGACCGGGTCGACGCCATCATCGAGCGCGCCGACCGCGCCATGTACCGGGCCAAGACGACCGGGCGCAATCGCACGGTGGTGGCCTGAGCGCTTACTCCACGCTCGCGCGGCTCAAGTCGGCGGTGCGAATGGCCGATAAACGGGTATCCAAACGCAATCCTGTGTCGCCATGTACTCCGACCCCACTCCCACTCTCGAAGGCCCCTGCCAGCCCCAGGTGGATGTGGCCGACCCGCTGGAAGTCGCACGCTGGTCCTGGCTGCTCGACGTGCCCGACGTGCAGATCCACCACGCCGTGCGCCTGGTGGGCAACAACGGCGACGCCGTCGCGCACTACATCGAGTTCTTCGGCCGCCCGACGGGCCGTGCCTGCCACTGAGTTGTCGGCGAAGCTGGCACGAAGATCGCTATAAGGGGCCTGACGGCTCCAAACCCCCTGTGAGCCGCCGGAAACCGCCCAAATGGGTCGCTTCTGAAGCTGGAACTCACATGACTGACAAACCTCGTCATCGCCACGTGCATGCACCCCACGGCTTTCTGCCCAACTGGGTGCTGGTGGCGTTTGCCGGTGCGGCGATCGTTGTCGTCCGCCTCGCGCAGACCCTGATCTGAGCCTCCCGACCCAGGTCTGCCCTCCGGTCGCACCGCGCCGGGGCGGCGCGCTGTTTGCATTGATTCCACCGGCACGCATCGCCATGCACCGCTCGGAGGAATCGCCATGGATGAGTACACCGCCCAACTGGTGAAGGAAAGCTTCGACCTCGTCGAGCCGATCGCACCGCAGGCTGCCGAGCTGTTCTACGCCAACCTCTTTGCGCTCGACCCTTCGTTGCAGAGCCTGTTCAAGAGCGACATGGTCGTGCAGGGCGAGCGGCTGATGAAGATGATCGGCGTGGCCGTGGGCCTGCTCGACAAGCCGCAGCTGCTGGTCCCCGCACTGCAGAGCCTGGGACGCCGCCATGCCGACTACGGCGTGCGCGATGAGCACTACGACACCGTGGGCAGCGCGCTGCTCACCACCTTGCAGCAGGGCATCGGCGTGGCCGTCACGCCCGAGGTGCGCGAGGCCTGGATCGAGGTGTACGGCGTGGTGAGCCAGACCATGAAGGAGGCGGCGCGGGTGCCGGCCTGATTTGCCGGCGAATCCCAGTCCGTTCGGGCTGAGGTATCGAAGCCGGGCACGGCCTGAGCGGGCCTTCGATACCTCAGGCTGAGCGGTTGGTGGCCGGCGAGGCCACAAGATGCGCGGTGGGGCTCATCGCGGCCACAAGACCCACATCTTGAGCGGCTGCTTCATCCGCCCCGCCTGCTGCTCCGCCACCTCTCCCCAGCCCCAGAAGTAGTCCGCCCGCACGGCGCCGGTGATCGCGCTGCCGGTGTCCTGCGCCATCACCAGGCGGCGCAGCGGCGTGCTGGAGAGCGGCTCGGTGCTGTCCAGCCACACCGGGGTGCCGTAGGGCACGCTTTGCGCGTCGACCGCGATCGAGCGGCCCGGCGTCAGCGGCACGCCCTGCGCGCCCTTGGGCCCCACCGCCGGGTCGGGCAGGGGCTCTTCGCGGAAGAACACGAAGCGTGGGTTGCTCCACAGCATCTCGTCCAGCCGCTTGGGGTTGGCGCGTGCCCAGGCCTTGATGGCCGGCCACGAGGCCTGCTCGGCGCGCAATTCGCCCTGCTCGATCAACCACTTGCCCACCGACTTGTAGGGCTGGTCGTTGTGCCCGGCAAAGGCCACGCGCACCAGCTTGCGCTGGCCTGTGGCCTCGGTGAGCTGCAGGCGGCCCGAGCCCTGGATCTGCAGGATCAGTGCATCCAGCGGGTCGGCCACGTAGGCGATCGCCAGGCCGCGCAGCGAGGCTTGCGCCGCCGCGCTGGTGGCGAGCTGCTGGCGCGTCCAGTAGGGCTTGCGGGTGTTGAGGTCGGCGGGCGCGCCGTAGAGCGCGATGCGGAAGGCGCCGCCCGGCGTGCGCCGCGCTTCGACCAGGGGCTCGAAGTAGCCGGTGAGCAGGCCGTCGGTCGAGCCCTCGGGCGACTCGACCCGCCACGGCTGCAGGCGCTGGCGCAGCCAGGCGCGGGCCGAGGCATCCGAGGCCGGCGCGACCTTCTGCGCGTCGGTGCAGACGCGCGCCCATTCGAGCGGCGGCTTGTTGTCGCAGCCGCGCAGCAGGGCGGGCCACCACTCGGTGAGGGCGTCGGCCTCCCAGCCGGGCAGGTCGGTCCAGTCGGCGGCAAGCCAGCGGCTGCGGCCGCGTTGCATCACCGCCGACGGGGTGGTGGGTGATGCGGCGGGCCGGTCCGATGGCGGCGGCTCCGGGGTGTGCGGGTAAGGCGCGCAGGCGGCGAGCCCGCCTAGAATCGCCGCCGCCAGAAGCCGCCTGGCGCCTGCGAACACCTTCCTCATGGGTCTGCTGTTGCTCGAAGCCTTGGCCGCCTTGGCCGTGTTGGTGTTGATCGTGTGGTGGACCATGTTCTCGGGCCGCAAGGGCGGCGAGCGCCGTCAAGACGACGAGCGCAAGGATTAGGTTTTCGGGGGCCAGATGAACGACATCGGCTTGCGCCACAGCCGCCGCCGGATGGCGCGGTAGATGCGGCTGCGGTCGTTCAGGCGGATGCCGCGCGAGCGCAGCGCCACCCGGAAGGCCAGGAAGAAGCTCACCGCCAGGTTGAGCACGCCGGTGAGCGCGATGCCCGCCACGCACCACCAGAACGCGCCCTGGCGCAGCAGGTCGAAGCCGAGCGCGCCCACCGCGGCGGCGAGCTGGCCAGTGGACAGCGTCACGTGGCGCACGTCCAGCGGCAGCGCGAAGAAGGCCATCACCACCGGCACGATGCCCAGCATGAAGCCCAGCGAGATGTTGGCCGCGAAGCCGGAGATGTTGGCGCGCCAGTAGCCGGCCCAGCGCTGGGCGCGGGCGGTGCCCAGTCGCGCGACGATGCGCGGGTTCCAGGCGATGGCGCTGTCGATGCGGTGCCAGACGAACCAGTTCTCGACCCAGCCCGCGATGAGCGAGCTGGCGAACAGCAGAACGCCGGTGAAGGCGGCGTAGACCGGCGACGGCCCCAGCAGGCTGAGCGATTCGAGCGTGTGCTGCGCGCCGGTTTCGCCCACCAGCGGCATGCCGAAGCCGTGCTTGAAGGCGAGCTGCACCGCCAGCACCAGCGGCGCGACCGCCATCAGGTTGCCGATGATGCCGGCCGACTGCGAGCGGATCAGGTGTGCCACCTCGTCGACGAAGCTTTCCACCGCCTCGTCGGTGGCCACGTCGCCCAGCCTCTCGGCCATGGCGGGCGCCGTCATGGCCGGCTGCTTGGTCGCCACCGTGAAGTGCAGCAGCTGGATCAGCACGAAGCTGAGCGCGTAGTTCACGCCCGCCATGAAGCCCGCCCAGAAGGCCGACAGGCCGACCGCCATGATCGCGAACTTGACGAAAGTGGTGCCCGCCAGCACGGTGCCGCCGCCGGCCGCGGCGCGCAGCATCTCGCGGTAGCTGGCGCGGTCGCGGGTGATGTAGTGCTCGCCGGTGGCGGCGCTGCGCTCGGCCACCTTGCGCGCGAGCAGCGAGTAGTGGTCGGCGAAGAGGGCGCGGATGCTGCGCCGGTGCTCGGCGGCGCGCACCAGGCCGGCGATCAGCTGGATGATCTCGGTCGCCGGCTCGGGGCTGATCACGCAGCCCAGCAGGTCTTCGATGCGCTGCGTGCGCCTGAGCATCTGGTCGACCTCGAACACCACGTCGACCGAGACGCCGTGCTCTTCCAGATGCTCGTGCACGCTCAGGGCGCAGCGGCGGCACAGGTCGAGCAGGGCACGCAGGTACTGCGCCTCGCGCAGTAGCGCCGCGGTGTCGCCGCTTTCCACGTGCTCGCGGATCTGCTCGGCCGCGCGGGCCAGCTGGCGGAACGGGACCTGGTTCAGCAGCTCGGGGCTCATGCGCTCGCGCAGCAAGGGCGAGAAGCCGGACGCGCGCACCGCGCTGCTGAGGAAGGTGATGGCATCGAGGAACGGTGCTTCCCACTCGGGCGTGGGCTGGCCGTCGGCCGGGCGCAGCAGCCGCCCGATGCGCCGCAGCGTCTCGGCATCGAGCGCCTCCAGCCAGGCGGCGTCGCTGGGTTCGGGGAAGAACAGCACGAACAGCTCGGCCAGGTTGGTGGTGGCCGGTGTGCCCGGCAGCAGCCGCACGCGCAGGCGCTGGCCCATTTCGCTGACCAGGCTCGTGCGTGGCGAGAAGCCGAAGTCGGCCAGCAGCGCCGCCGTGTTCACTTCGCGCCAGAAGCGCAGCAGCACGGCGCTGACTTCGGCGCGGTATTCGGGGTTGCGCTCCAGCACGTTGAGCACGTGGCGCAGGCGCAAGAGTGGCGTGGGCGTCTGCTGGTTGGGCAGCGGCTCGGCAGCGTGGCGCAGCCAGCCCAGCAGGCGCACCAGCCACAGGTTGCGTTCGGGCAGGCTGGCGTTGGCGTCGGCCGCGTTCAGCAGGGCACTCAGATCCCAACCACCCTTGGGCGGGGTGATGCGCCGGGCCTTGCCGCCAAGCGCCATCAGTGCAGCGCCGAGGGGAGGGACAGGCCGAACTCGGCCACCGGCGCATCGAAGGGCTGCGCGTCTTCGGTCATGCAGGCGAAGTGGCCGCGCATGCTGCCCTGCGGCGTGCCGATGCGCAGCCAGCTCGTGTACTCGAACTGCTCGCCGGGCTTGAGCAGCGGCTGCTTGCCGACGACCGCCAGGCCGTGCACTTCTTCGACGTGGCCGCGGGCGTCGGTGATGAACCAGTGGCGCGCAATCAGCTGGGCGGTGACGGGCCCGGTGTTGCGTACCGTGATGGTGTAGGCGAAGGCGTAGACGCCGGCGTCGAGCTGCGATTCTTCGGGCAGGTGACGCACGACGACGCTGCAGGTGAATTGGGGCTGGGCCATGCGCGGGATTCTAGGGAGACTTCTAGAATGCCCGAATGACCCAGCCCACCTATCGCATCGCTCCCAGCATCCTGTCGGCCGACTTCGCCCGCCTGGGCGACGAGGTGAAGAACGTCATCGCGGCCGGCGCCGACTGGATCCACTTCGACGTGATGGACAACCATTACGTGCCCAACCTGACCTTCGGGCCGATGATCTGCGAGGCGCTGCGCAAGCACGCGGTGAAGGCCGACGGCAGCAAGGTGCCGATCGACGTGCACCTGATGGTGCGGCCGGTGGACGCGCTGGCCCAGGCCTTCTGCAAGGCCGGGGCGGATCTCGTGAGCTTCCACCCCGACGCCAGCACGCACGTGGACCGCACGCTGCAGCTGATCCAGGCCGAAGGCGCTAAGGCCGGCCTGGTGTTCAACCCCGCGCAGCCGCTCGACGTGCTGGAGTGGGTGATCGACAAGGTCGACCTCATCCTCATCATGAGCGTGAACCCCGGGTTCGGCGGGCAGAGCTTCATCCCGAGTGCGCTGAAGAAGATCGAGCAGGCACGCAGGATCATCGACAAGAGCGGCCGCGACATCCGGCTCGAGGTGGACGGCGGCATCAAGGTCGACAACATCCGCCAGGTGGCCAATGCCGGCGCCGACACCTTCGTCGCCGGCAGCGCCATCTTCGGCAAGCCCGACTACAAGGGCGTGATCGACGCGATGCGGGTCCAGCTCGCCGGCTGAAGCCCGCCGGCGCTGCGCAATGAAGACGCTGCGCGACGCCTGGGCGATCGCCCGCCTCGAAGCGGGCCTGTTCAAGCGCTTCCCCACCTTCGGCTGGTCGGTGCTGGGCGTGCTGGTGATCCCGGCGCTCTACGCCTACATCTACCTCGCGAGCGTGTGGGATCCGGCGGCACGGGCCGGCTCGCTGCCGGCCGCCATCGTCAACCTCGATGCCGGTGTCGAGTACCGCGGCCAGAAGGCGCACATCGGCGCCGACCTGGTGGCTACGCTGCAGGCCCGGCACAGCTTTGGCTTCACGCTCTACGACGACGAGGCGGTCGCGCGCAAGGCGGTGCGCGACGGCCGGCTGGTGATGGCGCTGATCATCCCGCGCGACTTCAGCGCCAATGCGGTGCCTGGCCTGTCGCCCGGCGCCGGCCGGCTGATCGTCTACACCTCCGAGGGCAACAACTACACCGCCGCCGGCATGGCGCGGCGCTTTGCCGCCGAGCTGGGCCACCAGGTCAACGAGACGCTCAACGAGAAACGCTGGGAGCTGGTGCTGACCAGCGCCGCAGGGTCGCAGCGCAGTGTGCGCAGCCTGAAGGAAGGCGTGGCCCAGTTGCGCAGCGGCGCGCACGAACTCGACGCCGGTCTCACCCAGGCCGAGCAGGGCTCGCGTGGCCTGGGCGAGGGCGCGCTCAAGCTCAGCGACGCAGCGGGCCAGCTCACCGGTGGCTTCAAGCAGGTGGCGGGTGGCGTGCGCAGCATGGACGCCAGGCGTCCGCCGGCCTCCGAACTGCAAAGCCTCAGGCACGGCGCCTACGCCTTGGCCGACGGCCATGCCGAGCTGGGCCACGGCCTGGAGCAACTGCAGGCCGGTGCGCAGTTGCTGACCGACGGCGCGCGCCAGATGCGCGACGAAACCCAGGAGATCTTCTTCGTCGGCGACAAGCTCGGCAAGGCCGCCGATGCCCTGGCCGAAGGCGGCGAGCAGCTCGTGGGCGGGCTGGGCAAGGCGCACAGCGCGCAGATGCAGCTGGCCGAAGGCGCCAGCCGGCTCAATGCCGGCGTGAACAAGCTGACCGATGGCGTGGCCGCGCTGGGCGATGGCGTGCACACCATGGCCTTGCGCCTGCCGCCCGATGCCAAGCTCGACGAGTTCAGGAACGGCGTGGGCACCATGGCGCAGTCCGCCCAGGGCTTGCGCGGCGGACTGGAGAAGCTGCATGCCGGCACGGCGCGCCTGGCCGTGGGGCTGGACCTGCTCGACGCCTCGCTGCCCAGCGACACCCCCTCGCTCGAAGGCAGCCCGCGCGGCCTGGCCGACTCGGTGGAGCCCTTCGTCGAGGTGGCGGCGCCGGTGGCCAACAACGGCACCGGTTTCGCCCCCAACTTCGTGCCGGTGGCGCTGTGGCTGGGGGCGGTGATGATGGCCTTCATGTTCCACCTGCGGCGCCTGCCCGAAGCGGCGCGCGGCATGTCGCCGCTGGCCCAGGTGCTGGGCAAGCTGGCCCTCCTGGTGGGGCTGGTGGTGACGCAGGCCAGCATCGTGCTGCTGATGCTCACGCTGCTGCTCAGCGTGCAGGTGCCCCACCCGGTGGCGTTCTGGCTCACGCTGGCGCTCGCGTCCATCACCTTCCTGCTGGTGACGCTCGCGCTCACGCGCGCCTTCGGTGACGTGGGCAAGGCCTTGGCGCTGGTGCTGCTGATCCTGCAACTCTCGTCGGCGGGCGGCGTGCTGCCCATCGAGCTGAGCAGCCAGGTCTTCCGCGATCTGAGCCCGTGGCTGCCCTTCACCTGGGTCGTGCGCGCCTTCCGCGCCAGCCTGTTCGGCGCCTACGACAATGCCTGGCTGTCCGCCTGGGCCGTGATCGCGGCGATGGCGGCGATCGCTTTCCTCATCTCCACGGTGGTGGGCCGCTGGCGCTTCGTCAGCGGCGACGAGCACCGCCCTGCGCTGGATCTTTGATGCACTTCAACACCCCGGGACACCTGCAGGCCGCCATCGTCGACCTCGACGGCACGATGGTCGACACACTCGGCGACTTCGACGCCGCGCTCAACGCCATGCTGACCGACCTGTCGCTGCCCGGCGTCGACCGTTCCTTCATCGAGCACACGGTGGGCAAGGGCTCGGAGCACCTGATCCGCAGCACCCTGGCGCACGTGGGCGGCAAGCCCGCCGCCTTCGACGCCGCCTGGGCGCGCTACCAGCACCACTACCTGGCGATCAATGGCGAGCGGGCCGAGGTCTACCCCGGCGTGGTCGAAGGGCTGGAGGGCTTGCGCCGGCGTGGCCTGAAGCTGGCCTGCCTCACGAACAAGCCCACCGCGTTCGCGCGGCCCTTGCTGGAGAAGAAGGGGCTGGCCGGTTACTTCGATCAGGTGTTCGGCGGTGATGCCTTTGAGCGCAAGAAGCCCGACCCGCTGCCGCTCACCAAGACCTGCGAGGCGCTGGGTTCAGCGCCCGCCCGCACGCTGATGGTGGGCGATTCCAGCAACGATGCCCGCGCCGCGCGTGCGGCGGGATGTCCGGTGGTGCTGGTGAGCTACGGCTACAACCACGGCGAGCCGGTCACGGGCGTCGACGCCGATGGCGTCATCGACCGGCTCGACGCCCTGGGTTGACGACGCTCAGTTGGTGTTGCCCTGCAGGCTGGCGGTCGGCTTGCCCAGCATCGCATCCTTCAACGTGGCATCCGCGGGCGACTGGCCCAGCCAGATCTTGGTCAAGGCCGAGAAGAACTCGGGCTCCTTGATCGGCTCGATCGAGGGCTTGCCGTTGATCAGGATCACGGTGCCGACACCGGGCGTCCAATCGACCGAGAACGATTCGCCGGCGCTGAGCTTCTTCTTCACGAAGAACAGCTCACCCATCTTGAGCGTGCCCGCAATCGACTTGGAAAACTCCTCGCGCGGGGCGTTGTCTTCCATGCCGCGCGTGAACAGCTTGCCCAGTTCGGTGGCGTTGATGTCGCGCAGCATCACGATGTGGATGCGCTTGGGGCCGGGCATGGCCAGCACGCCCTCGGTGGTGTTGGCCTTCTTGGTCATGTACAGACCGGCGGTGTAGACCTTGAAGATCGCCTTGTAGCGGATGCCCGCGCCGTTGAGCACCAGCGGCGTGTTGGCCACCTGCACGCTGGGCTCGTACTTCACGCCGGCCACGTCGGTGGTCTGGGCATGGGCGAGGGACAGGGCACCCGTGAGCAGGGTGGCGATCGAGAGGGAAATCAGACGACGACGGATCACAGGGGCCTCCATGGACCGCGCGGCAATCAGGTCACCGCCCGGCAAAGATATCGCACGAGTGTGCGCAAACTGCGATTGTCTCAACTCGCCCCTGTCTTGTCTGTGATGATTTCCCGGGGCCGCCCATCAGAGGGGGAGGCAAACCCGGTACTGCTACACTTTTTCGATGTTCATTGCGCGCAAACAAACCAAAGGGTCGAACGACCGGGGAGCATGGCCCTGGCGTCGCCAGCCTGCGCAGGTTTAGTTTGCCGCCGGCGACGCACGCTCCCCATCGAACGTTGCGCGCCCCGGCTCCACCGGCTGCACCCACCCGCAGCCGACCGTCTGAATCAAATCACCACGCGGGCTGCGCATGTGCGGCTCGCCGGGCCGTGGAGGGCCCTGCAACGTGATCACCGAACTTGAATTCAAGAGCCTTGCCGCTGAAGGCTACAACCGCATTCCGCTGATGGCCGAGGCCTTTGCGGACCTCGAAACCCCCCTCTCGCTGTACCTCAAGCTGGCCTATGGCACGGGCAGCGGCAAGCACAGCTTTCTCCTCGAATCGGTGGTGGGCGGCGAGCGCTTCGGGCGCTATTCGTTCATCGGCCTGCCGGCGCGCACGCTGCTGCGCTCGACCGGCTTTCACACCGAGGTGGTGACCGACGGCCAGACCGTCGAGAGCCATGAGGGCAACCCGCTGGACTTCATCGCCAGCTACCAGAAGCGCTTCAAGGTGGCGCTGCGCCCCGGCATGCCGCGCTTCTGTGGCGGCCTCGCGGGTTACTTCGGCTACGACGCGGTGCGCTACATCGAGCCCAAGCTGGCCAAGACGAGCAAACCCGGCGGCATCGACACGCCCGACGTGCTGCTGCTGCAGTGCGAAGAACTCGCCGTCATCGACAACCTGTCGGGCCGGCTCTACCTGATCGTCTACGCCGACCCGAGCCAGCCCGAGGCCTACTTCCGCGGCAAGCGGCGCCTCGCCGAACTCACCGACAAGCTCAGGTACAGCGTGACCGCGCCGCCGGTGAAGCGCGGCAGCTCGCACACCGTGGAGCGCGAGTTCGCCAAGGACGACTACATCGCCGCCGTGCTCAAGGCCAAGGAATACATCGCCGCCGGCGACATGATGCAGGTGCAGGTGGGCCAGCGGCTGCAGAAGCGCTACACCGAGTCGCCGCTCAGCCTGTACCGCGCGCTGCGCTCGCTGAACCCTTCGCCCTACATGTACTTCTACGACATGGGCGACTTCCAGATCGTCGGCGCCTCGCCCGAGATCCTGGTGCGCCAGGAGAACACGCCCGAGGGCCAGAAGGTCACCATCCGCCCGCTGGCCGGCACGCGGCCGCGCGGCGCCACGCCTGAGCAGGACAAGGCACTCGAAGCCGAACTCAGCGCCGACCCCAAGGAGCGTGCCGAGCACGTGATGCTGATCGACCTGGCGCGCAACGACATCGGCCGCATCGCCAAGACCGGCAGCGTGAAGGTGACCGACGCCTTCGTGATCGAGCGCTACTCGCACGTGATGCACATCGTGAGCAACGTCGAGGGCCTGCTGAAGGACGGCATGACCAGCCTCGACGTGCTCAAGGCCACCTTCCCCGCCGGCACGCTGACCGGTGCACCCAAGGTGCGGGCCATGGAGATCATCGACGAGCTGGAGCCCGTCAAGCGCGGCATCTACGGCGGCGCCTGCGGCTACCTGAGCTTTGCCGGCGACATGGATGTGGCGATCGCCATCCGCACCGGCATCGTCAAGGACAACACGCTGTACGTGCAGGCCGCGGCGGGCGTGGTCGCCGATTCAGTCCCTGAGCTGGAGTGGAAGGAAACCGAAGCGAAGGCGCGTGCGCTCCTTCGCGCTGCCGAACTCGTCGAGGAGGGCTTCTGACATGCTGCTCATGATCGACAACTACGACAGCTTCACCTTCAACCTGGTTCAGTACTTCGCGGAGCTGGGCGAGGACGTGCGCGTGTTCCGCAACGACGAGATCACGCTCGAAGGCATCAGCGAACTCAAGCCCGCCAAGCTGGTGCTGTCCCCTGGTCCGTGCTCGCCGGCCGAGGCCGGAATCTGCGTGGACAGCATCAAGCACTTCACCGGCAAGCTGCCCATCCTCGGCGTGTGCCTGGGCCATCAGGCCATCGGCGCGGCGCTGGGTGGCAGGATCATTCGCGCCAAGACGCAGATGCACGGCAAGACCGACGTGATCACCACCGACCGGCGCGGCGTCTACGCCGACCTGCCGGAGCAGTTCACCGTGATCCGCTACCACTCGCTGGTGATCGAGCGGGCGACGCTGCCCAAGCAGCTGGAGATCACCTCCACCTCGCAGGACGACGAGATCATGGGCGTGCGCCACACCGAGCTGGCCGGTACCCAGACGCCGCTGGAGGGCGTGCAGTTCCACCCCGAGTCCATCCTCACCGAGCACGGGCACGCGATGCTGAAGAACTTCCTGGAGCTGCGCTCATGAAGACCGTCGACTTGCGCAGCGACACGGTCACGAAGCCGACCGCGGCGATGCGCGAGGCGATGGCCCGCGCCGAGCTGGGCGACGACGTGTTCGGGGACGACCCGACCGTCAACGCGTTGCAGGAGCGCATCGCGTCAATGACGGGCAAGGAGGCGGCGCTCTTCGTGCCCAGCGGCACGCAGAGCAACCTGATCGCCATCATGAGCCACTGCGCACGCGGCGACGAGTACATCGTCGGCCAGATGGCGCACACCTACCGCTGGGAAGCCGGCGGCGCGGCGGTGCTGGGCAGCGTGCAGCCGCAGCCGCTGGAGCATCAAGCCGACGGCACGCTGGCCCTGCGCGACATCGAGGCCGCCATCAAGCCCGACGACGCGCACTTCGCCCGCTCGCGCCTGCTGTGCCTGGAAAACACCCTGGGCGGCAAGGTCCTGGGCCTGGACTACCTGGCGCAGGCCACGGCGCTCGTGCGCCAGCGCGGGCTGGCCACCCACCTCGACGGGGCGCGTGTGTTCAACGCGGCCACGGCGCTGCAGGTGCCGGTGAGCGCCATCGCTCAGCACTTCGACACGGTCTCGGTGTGCTTCTCAAAAGGCTTGGGCGCGCCGGTCGGCTCCGCGCTGTGCGGGTCCAAGGCGCTCATCAAGAGCGCCCACCGCTGGCGCAAGATGCTGGGCGGCGGCATGCGCCAGGCCGGCGTACTCGCGGCGGCGGCGCTGCACGCGCTGGACCACCATGTCGCCCGCCTCGCCGACGACCACGCGCTCGCTCAGCGCCTGGCGCAGGGCCTGAGCGGCCTGCCGAACCTCGTCGTCGAGCCGCCGCAGACCAACATGGTGTTTGCCGACGTGCAGGGCGAGCGTGCCGCCGGCCTGCTGCCCCACCTCAAAGCGCGCGGCGTGCTGGCCACCGGCCTGTACCGGCTGCGCTTCGTGACCCACCTCGACGTGGATGCGCAAGGCGTGGACCGCGCCATCGCCGAGATCCGCGACTACCTGTCTGCCTGAAAGCAAGCCATGACGATCACCAACACCGAAGCCCTGGCCCGCGTCATCGAGCACCGCGAGATCTTCCATGACGAGATGCTCACGCTGATGCGCCGCATCATGAGCGGCGAGATGTCGCCGGTGATGATCGCGGCCTTTGCCATGGGCCTGCGCGTCAAGAAAGAAACCATCGGCGAGATCGCCGCCGCCGCCCAGGTGATGCGCGAGTTCGCTGCGCCTGTGGCCATCGCCGACAAGACCAACCTGGTCGACCTCTGCGGCACCGGGGGCGATGCGGCCCACACCTTCAACCTCTCCACCGCCGCGATGTTCGTCGCCGCTGCCGCCGGCGCGCGCGTCGCCAAGCACGGCGGGCGCAGCGTGTCGTCGAGCACGGGCAGTGCCGACGTGCTCGAGGCCTTCGGCGCCAACGTCAACCTCACGCCCACGCAGGTGGCGCAGTGCCTGGACGAAACCGGCATCGGCTTCATGTTCGCGCCCAACCACCATGCCTCGATGAAGCATGCCGCGCCGGTGCGCAAGGAGATGGGCGTGCGCACGCTGTTCAACATCCTGGGCCCGCTCACCAACCCGGCTGGGGCGCCCAACCAGCTGATGGGCGTGTTCCATGCCGACCTGGTGGGCATCCAGGTGCGCGTTCTGCAGCGCCTGGGCTCCGAGCACGTGATGGTGGTCTACGGCATGAACGGCATGGACGAGATCTCGCTCTCCGGCGAGACGCTGGTCGGCGAGCTGAAGAACGGCGAGGTGCGCGAGTACGTGGTGCACCCCAGCGACTTCGGCATGCCGGTGTACGACACGCGCGTGCTCAAGGTGGCCGACAGGAACGAGTCGGT
The DNA here is from genome assembly GCF_035702065.1 of Rhizobacter sp. GTDB lineage: Bacteria > Pseudomonadota > Gammaproteobacteria > Burkholderiales > Burkholderiaceae_C > Rhizobacter. The sequence continues at coordinate 4,208 of NZ_DASSRA010000235.1, read as the reverse complement.
GCAGTGCATCCAGCGCGCCTTTGCCAACGAAGACGGGCCCATGCGCGACATCGTGCTGCTCAACGCCGGCGCGGCGCTGTACTGCGCCAACGTGGCGAGCTCGGTGGCCGATGGCGTGAAGCGCGCGCGCGAAGCCGTGGCCTCGGGCGGGGCGCTGAAGAAGCTGAGCCAGTTCGTTGCGGCCACGCAGCAGTTCAAGGCGGCCTGAGCATGAGCGACATCCTGGACAAGATCGTCGCCGTCAAGCGCGAGGAGATCGCGGCGGCTCGGCTCAAGCGCGACCTGGCCTCGCTGCGCCGCGACGCCGAATCGCTCGGCGGCCAGCGCGACTTTGCCGGTGCCTTGCGTGCCAAGATCGCCGCCGGCCGCGCCGCGGTGATCGCCGAGGTCAAGAAGGCTAGCCCCAGCAAGGGCGTGATCCGCGAGCACTTCGTGCCGGCCGAGATCGCCGCGAGCTACGAGCGCCATGGCGCCGCCTGCCTGAGCGTGCTGACCGACGTGCAGTTCTTCCAGGGCGCCGCGGCCTACCTGCAGCAGGCGCGCGCCGCGTGCGCCTTGCCGGTGCTGCGCAAGGACTTCATGGTCGACGCCTACCAGGTGTTCGAGGCGCGGGCGATGGGTGCCGACTGCATCCTGCTGATTGCCGCCTGCCTGGACGACGCGCAGATGGCCGACCTCGAAGCCCAGGCCCATGCCCTCGGCATGGCGGTGCTGGTGGAGGTGCACGACGGTGCCGAGCTCGACCGCGCCCTGCGCCTGAAGACCCCGCTGCTGGGCATCAACAACCGCAACCTGCGCACCTTCGAGGTGACGCTGGACACCACGCTCGGCCTGCTGCCGCGCGTGCCCGCCGACCGGCTGCTCGTCACCGAGAGCGGCATCCTCGGCCCGGCCGACGTGCAGCGCATGCGCGACGCCAAGGTGCATGCCTTCCTGGTGGGCGAAACCTTCATGCGTGCGCCGGATCCGGGCGCCGCGCTCGCTGCCCTTTTCGCGTGAGTTCGCTGGCCCAGCCGCTCAGCCGACTCCTCGACCGTGCGTCGCCGTCGTGGCGGCCCATGATCGAGGCGTGGCGCCACACCGACGAAGCCAAATCCCTGGTGACACACGTGGATGCCCGCGTGGCGGCCGGCGCCACCGTCTACCCGGCCGAAGTGCTGAAGGCGCTGGAGCTGACGCCGCTCGATGCAGTGCGCGTGGTCATCGTCGGGCAGGACCCATACCACGGCCCCGGGCAGGCGCACGGCCTGGCGTTCTCGGTACCCGAGGGCGTGCGCACGCCGCCCAGCCTGCGCAACATCTTCGGCGAGTTGCAGCGCGAGTTCGGCCGCGCGCCGGCGAGCACCGACCTGTCGGCCTGGGCGCGCCAGGGCGTGCTGCTGCTCAACACCTCGCTGACGGTGGAGGAGGGCGCCGCCGCCAGCCACGCCGGGCGCGGCTGGGAGAGCCTGACGGCGAACCTGATCCAGGCCGTGGCTGCGCGCCCGCAGCCTGCCGTCTACCTGCTGTGGGGCGCGCATGCGCAGCGCTTCGAGCCGCTGATCGCGGCCCATGCCGGCGCGCCGGACGACACGCTGGTGCTGAAGGCCAACCACCCGTCGCCGCTGTCGGCGCGCCGCCCGCCGGTGCCCTTCGTCGGCAACGGCCACTTCGGCGCGGCCAATGCCTTCCTGGCGAGCCGCGGCGGGCCCATCGACTGGCTCGCCTAGCTGGCCTTGGACTGGTATCGAAGTCGCCTTCCTGCGCCCATTCCTAGCCCATGGCGCGGGGTGAGGCAAACCCTCTGTTCTTCTAACCTATTGTTTCGAAACAGATTTTCCAGCTGTCATACCAATTGACACATTGGTATTACTGGTACTAAACTGGTTTTGTTTCGAGGGCTGGCGTGGTGCCTGGCGCCCTCGACTCGCCGGAGTTTCGAAGCATGGATTTCTCACGCGCCCAGGTTGACCCCCGCCGCAACGTGCTGGGCGTGGGCTTTGTCGTGCTCTTCCACGCCGCGCTGGTGTACGCCCTGATGAGCGGCTTGGCCCGCAAGGTGGTCGACGTGGTGCGCGCACCCATCGACACGAAGGTGATCGAAGAGATCGTCAAGCCGCCGCCCCCGCCCGAGGTGGCGGTGCAGCCGCCCCCGAAGCTGGACGCCCCGCCGCCGCCCTTCATCCCGCCGCCCGAGGTGCAGGTGCCCGCGCCCGCGCAGCCCAGCATCACCGCGACCGTCGCCGAGCCGCCGCCGAGCGCGGTGATCGCGCCCGTGGCGCCCGTGGCCGCGCCCCCGGCGCCTGCCCCCGCAGCGCCCTCGGTGGGCGTCAGCTGCCCGGGCTACAGGCAGGTGCTGCTGGACGCCGGCTACCCGCGCGAGGCGACGCGCGCGCAGATCGACCAGGGCGAGGTGCTGGTGTCGTTCACCATCGGCGCGGATGGCCAGGTGAAGAACGCCGCCATCGTCCGCTCGACCCACCGTGCGTTCAACCGGCACAGCCTGGAGACCGTGGCGCAGTTCCGGTGCACGGCACAGCCGCACGACGTTGCCGGCGTGCTGGTGCCCCTCGTCTTCAGCACGCGCTGACCCGTTCCTTCCCTTCATTCATCTGGATCACAGCATGGCCTTCCTCAACCGACTGAACCGACTCCTTGTTGCCACCCTGCTTGCCGCCATGGCGGTGCTGGCGGCGCCCGCTTCAGCGCAAGACCCGGCCCAGGCGCCGGCCAGCGCACCGGCCGCCGAACCGGCGGCCGTCGGGGCCGCGCCTGCTCCCGCGGTGAGCAAGGAAGTCGTCGAGAACCCGTACGACCTGAAGCACCTGTGGGCGCAAGGTGACGTGGTGGCCCGCGGTACGCTGATCATCCTGGTGATCATGAGTGCGGCCAGCTGGTACATCCTCGTCACCAAGCTGTACGAGAGCTTCAAGCTGAGCGGCGAAGCCCGCACGGCCCGCCAGAGCTTCTTCAAGTCGGCCAGCCTGTCCGACGGCATGAAGACGCTCAAGGCCGGCAGCGCCTTCCAGTTCATCGCCGAAAGCGGCGTCGAGGCGGGCAAGGACCACGCCGGCGAGCTCACCGCCAACATCGACCGCAACACCTGGATCGGCATGAGCGTGCAGCGCGCGATGGACAACGTGCAGAGCCGCCTGCAGGACGGCCTGGCCGTTCTCGCAACCGTCGGCTCCACGGCACCCTTCGTCGGCCTGTTCGGCACCGTGTGGGGCATCCTGAACGCGCTGACCGCCATCGGCATCGCCGGCCAGGCGTCCATCGACAAGGTGGCCGGCCCGGTAGGCGAGTCGCTGCTGATGACGGCCATCGGCCTGGCGGTCGCCGTGCCGGCGGTGCTGGGCTACAACTGGCTGGTCCGCCGCAACAAGACGGCCATGGAGTCGGTGCGCAGCTTCGGCGCCGACCTTCACGGCGTGCTGCTGGGCTCGGCCCGCGCGGCGCGCTGAGCGGGCCGGGAGAACAGCCATGGCGATGAATGTCGGGGCCGCCGACGGCGATGACGACGACGTGGTGTCGGCCATCAACACCACGCCGCTGGTCGACGTGATGCTGGTGCTGCTGATCATCTTCCTGATCACCGTGCCGGTCGTCACGCAGAACGCCGCGGTCTCACTCCCCAAGGAGACCAACATCGTCCGCCAGACCAAGCCCGAGAACATCGAGATCTCGGTCACGCAGGATGGCGAGGTGTTCTGGAACGCCGGCGCGGTGGCGGACAACAACGCGCTTGTCGAGCGCTTGAAGAAGGTGTCGGTGATGGTGCCGCAGCCCGAGATCCACATCCGTGGCGACGGCAAGTCGCGCTACGAGTCCGTCGGCCGCGTGGTCTTCGCCTGCCAGCGCGCGGGCATCCAGAAGATCAGCTTCGTCACCGAGCCGCCGCCGCGCGGCTGACCCAGGAGTCCACACATGGGAATGAACGTAGGTTCGAGCAGCGGCGGCGAGCCGGAGGTGATGGTCGAGATGAACACCACGCCGCTGATCGACGTGATGCTGGTGCTGCTGATCATGCTGATCATCACGATCCCGATCCAGCTGCACTCGGTCAACCTCAACATGCCCAGCGGCAACCCGCCGCCGCCCACCGCGCCGCCGGTGGTGGTGACGATCGACATCGACTTCGACGGCAGCATCTTCTGGAACGGCGAGGCGCTGCCCTCGCGCGAAGCTTTGGAGGCCCGGCTGAGCGCCACGGCGGCCCAGCCCGACCA
>NZ_DASSRA010000234.1:0-3479 GCF_035702065.1 Rhizobacter sp. | reverse complement strand
CCCACGGACCCCAAGCATGAGGAAGTCGCGGCTGCCGCCTCGGCGCCGGCAGCCGCTGCGTCTGCGGCCAGCGCCACGGCTGCCGCGGCGCTGCAACCCGAACCGAAGCCCGAACCGAAGCCCTCGCCTGCTGCGACACCGCGGCCGGCTGCTGACACGGCACGCGCCCAGGCGACCCAGGAGGGGCGCGACCGGCCGGCGAAGCCGACAGAGCGGCCTGCTCCGCCTTCGGCGAACCGCTTCGTCGTGCAAGTGGGCGCCTTCGCCGAGGCCGATACCGCGCGCGACGTGCGCGGCCGGGTCGAGCGGCTGGGCCTGCGAACCTACACCCAGGAGGTGGACACGGGGTCCGGCCGGCGCATCCGCGTGAGGGTGGGCCCCTTTGCCGAACGGGAGCAGGCCGACCGCACGGCCGCAAAAATCAAGGCCGCCGGCCTCTCGGCGGCGGTGCTGACACTGTGAACCTGAGACTGTGAACCTGAGACTGTGAACATCAGCGCGATCAATCCCGTCGATGCCGGCCTGCTGGGCGTGCTGGCCTTTTCCGTCCTGCTGGGCCTGCTGCGGGGCATGCTCATGGAAGTGCTGTCCCTGCTGGGCTGGCTGGTGTCCTGGTATGCCGCGCAGTGGTGGGGCGTGGAGGCGGCGCATCACATTCCGCTGGGCACCCCCGGCGCAGACCTCAATCGCGTGGCCGGCTTCATCGCGACCTTCATCACCGTGCTGGTGGGCTGGGCGCTGCTGAGCTGGCTGTTGCAAAAGCTCATCCGCGCGTCGCCGCTGAATGCGGGCGACCGTGCGCTGGGTGCGCTGTTCGGCTTCTTTCGCGGCCTGCTGGTGGTGACCGTGATCGTGATGGTGGTGTCGCTCACGCCCTTCGCCAAGGCGCCGGTGTGGCAGGACTCCATTGGCACCCGCTGGTCGCGCGGTGCGATTGCCGTGTTGACCCCCGTGCTGCCGGGCGACTGGGCGCAGCGTGTGGCCAAAGCAACCAAGGACTGACTCTATGTGTGGCATCGTCGGCGTGATCTCCCGGACTCCCGTGAACCAGCTGCTCTATGACGCGCTGCTGCTGTTGCAGCACCGCGGCCAGGACGCGGCCGGCATCGTCACGGCCATGGACGCGAAGTTCTTCATGCACAAGGCGCGCGGCATGGTGCGCGACGTCTTCCGCACCCGCAACATGCGCGCGCTGCCTGGCACCGTGGGCCTGGGCCAGGTGCGCTACCCCACGGCGGGCAATGCCTACAACGAAGAAGAGGCGCAGCCCTTCTACGTCAACGCGCCCTTCGGGCTGGTGCTGGTCCACAACGGCAACATCACCAACGCGCATGCGCTCAAGAGCGAGCTGGCTGCCATCGACCGCCGCCACCTCAACACCGAGAGCGACACCGAGGTGCTGATCAACATCCTCGCGCACGAACTGGACCTGGCCGCGCGGGAGCAGGTGCTGTCGCCGGCGACCCTCTTCAAGGCCATCGGTGCCGTGCACAAGCGCCTGAAGGGCTCGTATGCGGTGGTGGCGTTGATCGCCGGCCATGGCCTGCTGGCGTTCCGCGACCCCTTCGGCATCCGGCCGCTGTGCGTCGGCTCGCAGGACACGCCGGAGGGCCCGCAACTGATGGTGGCCAGCGAGTCCGTGGCACTCGAAGGCACGGGCCACCGCTTCCTGCGCGACGTGGCGCCGGGCGAGGCGGTGTTCATCGACTTCAAGGGCCGCATGTTCACGCAGCAGTGCGCCGCGGCGCCGGCCTTGCATCCCTGCATCTTCGAGTTCGTGTACCTGGCGCGGCCCGACTCCGTGCTGGACGGCGTGTCGGTCTACCATGCGCGGCTCAACATGGGCGAGACGCTGGCCCAGCGCGTCATCTCCACCATGCCGCCCAGCGAGATCGACGTGGTCATTCCCATCCCTGAGTCGAGCCGGCCTTCGGCCATGCAGCTGGCGCAAAAGATCGGCAAGCCCTACCGCGAGGGCTTCGTGAAGAACCGCTACGTGGGCCGCACCTTCATCATGCCCGGGCAGTCGGTGCGCAAGCGCTCGGTGCGCCAGAAGCTCAATGCCATCGGCATGGAGTTCCGTGGCCGCAACGTGCTGCTGGTGGACGACTCCATCGTGCGCGGCACCACCAGCAAGGAGATCGTGCAGATGGCGCGCGACGCCGGTGCCCGCAAGGTCTACATGGCCTCGGCCGCGCCACCGGTGCGCTTTCCCAACGTGTACGGCATCGACATGCCCACCAAGGCTGAGCTGATCGCGCATGACCGCAGCATCGAGGAGATCCGCCAGTACATCGGCGCCGACGCGCTGATCTACCAGGACGTGGACGCGATGAAGCGCGCGGTGGGTTCGCTCAACCCGCGCCTGAACGGCTTCGAGGCGTCGTGCTTCGACGGTCACTACGTCACGGGTGACGTAAGCCAGGAAGACTTCAACGCCATGCAGGCGCAGCGCAGCCTGCAGCTCGACGAAGAGGAAGAGAGCGTGCGTTCGCGCCTGGCGCTGCAAGGCATCACGGAGGCGTCATGACAGCAGACCCGCGCAAGCGCCTGCCGCGCACCGACCTGCCCGAGGGCCTGCACATCGACACGCTGGCCGTGCGCGAAGGCCTGCCGGCCTCGCCCTGGGGTGAAAACTCCGAGGCCTTGTTCCTTACCAGCAGCTTCGTGCACCCCAATGCCGCCACCGCTGCGGCGCGCTTTGCCAACGAGGAAGAAGGCTTCGTCTACAGCCGCTTCTCCAACCCCACCGTCACGATGATGGAACGGCGCCTGGCCGCGCTGGAAGGCACGCAGGCCTGCATTGCCGCCTCCAGCGGCATGGCCGCGATCCTGATGCTGGTGATGGGCCTGCTCAAGGCGGGCGACCACCTGGTCTGCTCGCGCAGCGTGTTCGGCTCCACCATCCGGCTGCTGCAGGGTGAGTTCGGCCGCTTCGGCGTGCAGAGCACGTTCGTGTCGCAGACCGATCTGGCCGAATGGCGCGAGGCCATTCGGCCCAACACCAAGCTGCTGTTCGCCGAGTCGCCCACCAACCCGCTCACCGAGGTGTGCGACATCCGCGCGCTGGCCAAGATTGCCCATGACGCCGGTGCCTTGCTGGTGGTGGACAACTGCTTCTGCACGCCGGTGCTCACGCGCCCCGCGGAACTGGGGGCTGACGTGGTGATGCACTCCGGCACCAAGTACCTGGACGGGCAGGGCCGCGTGATGGCGGGCGCCTTGTGCGCGAGCGAGGCACTGGTCACCGAGAAGTTCATGCCGGTGCTGCGCAGCGCCGGCATGAGCCTGTCGCCCTTTAATGCCTGGGTGGTGCTCAAGGGCATGGAGACCTTGTCGATCCGCGTGCGTGCGCAGAGCGAGCGGGCCTTGCAGCTGGCCCGCTGGCTGGAAGGACAGGCCGCCGTGAAGCGCGTGTTCCATCCCAGCCTGCCGTCCCACCCGCAGCATGAGTTGGCCATGGCGCAGCAGTCGGGCCT
>NZ_DASSRA010000233.1:0-7105 GCF_035702065.1 Rhizobacter sp. | reverse complement strand
GGCTGCGGCTGCCTGTCCAACCTGCCCGAGGGGGCGGTCGGCTTCACCACCATCGAGCTCAAGTCCAACCACCTCGGCACCGCGCGCGACGGCACGGTGGCCTGCACCGCCACAGCCGTGCACCTGGGCAAGACCACGCAGGTGTGGGACTCGGTGGTCACGCACCGCGAGACGGGCAAGACGATCGCGCTCTTTCGCTGCACGCAGATGGTGTTGTATGGCAAGTGACGACAGCGGCCGCGCGTCCGTCCATGCGCGCCTGATCGACGCACCGCGCGAGAAGCTGCTGCGCGCGGTCACGCAGGCCGAGCACCTCGCGCGCTGGTGGGGGCCGGACGGCTTCAGCAGCAGCTTCGAGCTGTTCGAGCCGCGACCCGGCGGCCACTGGCGCTTCACGATGCACGGGCCGGATGGCACGAACTACCCGAACGAGAACGTGTTCCTGGAAGTCGGCCTGGAGCGCGTGGTCATCGACCACCTCTCCAAGGACCACCACTTCGTGCTGACCATCGGCTTCGAGCCCGTGGGAGCGCAGACGCGGGTGCACTGGCACCAGCTCTTCGACAGCGCCGAGCACCTGCGCGAGGTGGCGGCCTTCGTGGGCCCGGCGAACGAGCAGAACCTGGCACGGCTGGCCAACGAAGTGAAGCGCGTGCGCTGAGGCACAGCCGCCGGCTGACGGCCGCGCATTCAGTTTCGGTCGCGCCTTCTGCGGCGCCGAGGTGCTCCAATCGGCGCCATGCACGTGCCCGACGACAGCCCCTCGCCCGTCCCCTTCTCGCAAGCCCTGGCCTACTGGCTGCGGCTCGGCTTCATCAGCTTCGGCGGGCCGGCCGGGCAGATCGCGGTCATGCACGAGGACCTGGTCGAGCGGCGGCGCTGGATCTCGGAGAAGCGCTTCCTGCACGCGCTCAACTACTGCATGCTGCTGCCCGGCCCCGAGGCGCAGCAGCTCGCCACCTACATCGGCTGGCTGATGCACCGAAGCGTGGGCGGCATCGTGGCCGGCGGCCTGTTCGTGCTGCCCTCGCTCTTCATCCTGATCGCGCTCTCGTGGGGTTACATGGCCTTCGGCACGCTGCCGGTGGTGGCCGGCGTGTTCTACGGCATCAAGCCGGCGGTCACTGCCATCGTGGTGTCGGCCGCCGTGCGCATCGGCTCGCGCACGCTGAAGAACGGCTGGCTGTGGGGCCTGGCGGTGGCGGCCTTCGTGGCCATCTTCGCGTTCGACCTGCCCTTCCCGCTGATCGTGCTGGGCGCGGGCGTGGTGGGCTACCTCGGCGGCCGCTACGCACCGGCCAAGTTCGTGTCGGGGGGCGGACACGGCAGCGCGGCGCACGGCAGCGCACCCGCGCTGATCGACGACGACACGCCCACACCCGCCCATGCGCGCTTCAGCTGGCGGCGCTTCGCGAAGATGGCGGTCATCTTCATCGGCCTGTGGGCCGTGGCGCTGGGTGGCCTCTCGCTCGCCTTCGGCTGGCAGGCGGTGCTCACGCAGATGGCCTGGTTCTTCACCAAGGCCGCGCTGCTCACCTTCGGCGGCGCCTACGCTGTGCTGCCCTACGTGTACCAGGGCGCGGTGGAGCACCACCAGTGGCTCACCGGCCCGCAGATGATCGACGGCCTGGCGCTCGGCGAGACCACGCCCGGCCCGCTGATCATGGTGGTGTCCTTCGTCGGCTTCGTCGGCGGCTGGACGAAGGCCATCTTCGGTGCCGATGCGCTCTTCGCCTCGGGCGTGGCGGCGGCGGCGGTGGTCACCTTCTTCACCTTCCTGCCCTCGTTCTTCTTCATCCTGCTGGGTGGCCCGTTCATCGAGTCGACGCACGGCAAGCTGCAGTTCACCGCGCCGCTCTCGGCCATCACCGCGGCCGTGGTCGGCGTGATCGTCAACCTGGCGGTGTTCTTCGCGTACCACGTGCTGTGGCCGGCGGGGTTGTCGGGGCGCTTCGAGTGGCCGGCCGTGCTGATCGGCGGGGCTGCCGCGGTCGCGCTGATGCGCTTCAAGGTCGGCGTGATCCCCGTCGTGCTGCTGTCCGGTGTGTGTGGCCTGCTGCTGCTCTGGGCGGGTGTTCCCGTGCGCTGAGAAGCTGAGCGCGCACGCACACGGGCTTTCAACCCGTTCTAGACTGCTTCGCATGAAGCTCCCCGTCACCCTCGCTCACGCCTGCCGCCTCATCAACCACGGCCCGACCGTGCTGGTGGGCAGCGCCCACGGCGGGCGGCGCAACGTGATGGCGGCGGCGTGGTCGATGCCGGTGGAGTTCGTGCCGCCGCGCGTGGCGGTGGTCATCGACAAGAAGACGCTCACGCGCGACTTGGTGGCGGCCAGCGGCGGCTTCACGCTCAGCGTGCCGGGCCGCGCTCTGCTGGACGCGACCTACACCGTGGGCAGTGTCTCGGCGCATGAGGTGGCCGACAAGTTCGCGCGCTATGGCATCGAGACCTTCAACTCTCCGCAACTCGGCCTGCCCTTCGTCGAAGGCTGCGTTGCCTGGCTGGAATGCCGGCTGATCCCCGAGCCGCACGCCGAAGACGCCTACGACACCTGCTTCGGCGAAGTGATCTCGGCCCAGGCCGATGCGCGCGTGTTCGAGCGCGGCCACTGGTCCTTCCGCGCCGACAACACCGAGCTGCACACGCTGCACCACCTGGGCGGCGGCCACTTCGCGTGGCCGGGCCCGAGCGTGCAGGCCCACGTCCTCCCACCCTTGAAGAAAGAGGCCCCATGAAGCTCATCGGCATGCTCGACTCGCCCTACGTGCGCCGCGTGGCCATCTCCTTGCAGATGCTCGGCTTGCCGCGCTTCGAGCACCAGTCGATCTCGGTGTTCCGAGGCTTCGACGCCTTCCATGCGATCAACCCGGTGGTGAAGGCCCCCACGCTGGTCTGCGACGACGGGCAGGTGATGATGGAGTCGTCGCTGATCCTGACGTATGCCGAGGCGCTGGTGCGCCCGCGCACGCTGTGGCCGAACACCCTGCCCGAGCTGCAGCGCGCATTGCGCCTCACCGGTCTCGCGCTCACCGCCTGCGAGAAGAGTGCGCAGATCGTCTACGAGCGCGGCCTGCGCCCGCCCGAAAAGTTGCACGAGCCCTGGCTCACCCGCGTCACCAACCAGCTGCTCGCTGCGTATGGCGAGCTCGAACGTGAGCAGGCGGCAAGGCCCTTGGTCGCCACGCGCGAGGCGATCGACCAGGCCGGCATCAGCGCCGCCGTGGCGTGGCACTTCACGCAGCAGACGCTGCCCGGCGTGGTGCCGCCCGGCGAGCACCCGAATCTGGTGGCCTTCTCGGCGCAAGCGGAAGCGCTGCCCGAGTTCCAGGCCGCCCCGCATGGCGAAGGCACGTACCGCCATGGCGGCTGAAGACGTTCTGCGCTTCTGGTTCGAGGAGACCCGCCCGGCCCAGTGGTGGACGGTGAGCGACGCCTTCGACCAGCTGTGCCTCGTGCGCTTCGGCGCGCTGCACCGCGCCGCGGCGCAAGGCGAGCTGTTTGGCTGGCGCACCGAGCCGCGCGGCCGGCTGGCCGAGGTCATCCTGCTCGACCAGTTCTCGCGCAACCTGTACCGCGGACAGGCGCGCGCCTTCGCCTGTGATCCGCTGGCCCTGGGCCTGGCGCAGGAGGCGGTGGCCGGCGGCGCCGACCAGGCCCTGAGCCCCATCGAGCGGACCTTCCTGTACATGCCCTACATGCACAGCGAATCGCGGGTGATTCACGTGGAGGCCGAGCGCCTCTTCCGCCTCAACGGCCTGAAGGACAACCACGACTTCGAGCTGCGCCACAAGGCCATCGTCGACCGCTTCGGGCGCTACCCGCACCGCAACGCGGTGCTGGGGCGGGAGTCGACGCCGGAAGAGCTGACCTTCCTGCAGCAGCCGGGGTCGCGGTTCTAGGCACCGACTGCCATGCCCGAGGCCACGGACCTGCGCGACCTCGACCGCTTCGTCGAGGCGCAGGCCGCGAACTACGACGACGCGCTCGCCGAGCTGTGTGCGGGCCGCAAACGCACGCACTGGAGCTGGTACGTGCTGCCGCAGCTGCGCGGCCTGGGTTCCAGCGCGATGGCGGTCCGCTACGGCATCGCCTCGCTGGCCGAAGCCCGGGCCTACCTCGCCCACCCGCTGCTCGGGCCGCGCCTGCGCGCGTGCGTGGCCGCGATGAACGCGCACAGCGGCTTGAGCGCGGAGCAGATCCTCGGCCAGATCGACGCGCTCAAGTTCCGCTCCTGCGTCACGCTCTTCGCGCAGGCGGATGCCACGGAGCCGCTCTTCAGCCAGGCACTGGCCACCTACTTCGGCGGCCAGCCCGACCCGGCCACGCTGGCGCTTCTGGGGCGCCCGCTCAGGCTCTGACCACGGCAGACAGACGATTCGGGTAGTCGGTGATGAGGCCGGTCACACCAGCTTCGATGAGCGCGCGCATCTGCGCTTCGTCGTTGCAGGTCCACACGTTGACGCCCTTGCCAGCGGCACGCACCTCGTCGATGCCGCGCGTCTCCAGGCGTTGGTCGACCGAGCCGAAGCCCAGCGAGTCGAAGTTGCCGTAGCAGCCGGGGTGGAAGGCATCGGCATCGAGCGCCGCAAGGTAGCGCGCCACGTGGCTCAGCCGGTCGGCCGTCAACACCGCAGTGGCCACCTGCGCGTTCATCGAGCGCACGGTGGCGAGCTGCTCGTGGTCGAACGACGAAATGAGCACCCGCTCCATCAGCCCGAAGTGCGCCACGCAGTCGAGTGCCTTGGCGGCGATGCCGGGGTACATGCGTGGCAGGGTCTTGAGTTCGATGTTGACGAGCAAGCCCGAGGGCCTGGCGAGTTCGAGCACATCGGCAAGCGTGGGTACCTTCACCTCACCGGAGCCGAACAGCCGCTCGTCGCCGGGGCCGATGAAGGCCGTGCGTTCGCTGGGCGCCAGTTCGCGCAGGAAGGCCTGTCGTTGTGCAGGCGCCAGGGCCAGTTGCGCCAGGTACCAGCCGCCGGCGTCCAGCGTGGCCAGATCGCGGGCGCTGAAGTCGGAGACGTAGTAGCTGCTGCGGCCGGGGAAGCGGCTCGTCGCATCGGTGCAGCGCTGCAGGTCGTCATCGTGGTGCACCACCAGCTCGCCGTCGGCCGAGCAATGCACGTCCAGCTCGACCATGTGGCAACCCATCTGCGCGGCCTTCTCGAAGGCGGGCAACGTGTTCTCCGGCGCGTAGGCGCGTGCGCCACGGTGGGCGATTCGCAGGAGCTCTGAGCCGGCTTGTTCGTGCAGGCGTCGGATGCGGTGGCTGGCTGGGGTCATGGCATGCGAGTGTGCCTTCTCATGCCCCCAGCGAATCGGCCCAGATGTTCTTCGCCCAGGCCATTGCGTACACGCCCTCGGCTTCGCTGCGCTGCGTGGACACGCCGCCCGACCCCGCCACGGTCTTGAAGGTCTTCTCGGCCGCCACGTACTCGTGCACGCTGGCCACGTGGATGGCCTCGCGCTCGTCGACGAAGCTGTAGCAGGTGTTGGTGAGCATGGGCTGCGGGTTGACCTCGAAGCCCGACAGCTGCGCCACGATGGCGGCGGCGGCCACCTTGCCGTGCGCGTTGGCCATGTGGCCGCTCTTGGGCATGCCGGGGGCGAGCTGGATCGAGTCGCCCAGCACGTGGATGTCTTTCGCCGCAGTGGACTCGAAGTCGAGCCAGTTCACGCGGCACCAGCGGCCCACGCTGTTGGCCAGACCCGTCTGCACCGCCAGCGCGCCGGCCCGCATGGGCGGCAGCACGTTGAGCACGTCGGCTTTCACGTCGTCCTGGATCGCGATGCGCAAGGTGCGGGTGGCGGCATCGACGCCGATCACCTTGTGCTGCGGGCGGTATTCCAGCGTGCCGGCGTAGAGGTCGCTCCACGCCTTCTTGAAGAGGCCGGGCTTGGAGGTCACGTCGTCGTTGGCGTCGAGCACCAGCACCTTCGATCGCGGTTTGGCGCGCTTGAAGTAGGCCGCGATCACGCTCGCGCGCTCGTAGGGGCCGGGCGGGCAGCGGTAAGGCGCCTCGGGGATGGTGAGGGCGTACACGCCGCCATCGGGCATGGCTTCGAGTTGCTTGCGCAACGCCAGCGTCTCGGGCCCGGCCTTCCAGGCTTGCAGCATCTGGCCCGAAGCCTGGGCGGCACGCAGGCCCTGCACCTCGTCGAACATCAGCTCGATGCCGGGCGAGAGCACCAGCTTGTCGTAGCGGATGGTCGAGCCCGAGGCGATGGTGACGGTCTTCTTCGCCGGGTCGATGGCGGTGGCGGTGTCGCGCACCCAGCGCACGCCGCTGCGTGCCGCCAGCGCGTCATAGGGCGTCGTGATGTCGGCCAGCGTGCGCGTGCCGCCCAGCACCAGGTTGGAGATGGGGCAGGAGATGAAGTGCTCCTGCGGCTCGATCAGCACCACGTCGATGCGCTGGTCGGACAGCAGGCGCACGTAGCGCGCGGCCGTCGCGCCGCCGAAGCCGCCGCCGACCACCACCACCTTGGCGCTGGTGGGGACCGACGGGGTGGTGGTGCAGCCGAGCAGGGCGGCTGCGCTGCCGGCGAGGAGGAGATCGCGTCGTTGCATGGCGTGCCTCCTCACCTGGCCTGGGTCGAGAAGTAGGTGGCGAGCTGATCGAGCTGCTCGGGGGTGTAGCCCTTTGCGATCTGCTGCATCACGGTGGCCGGGCGGGTGCCGTTGCGGAAGGCGGTGAGCTGCGCGAGCAGGTAACCCTTGTCGCGGCCTTGCAGGCCGATCAGTCCGGCATCAGCTTGCGCGCGGCCATCGGTGCCGTGGCAGGCGGCGCAGGTGGCGGCGAGGGAGCGCTGCTGCAGCGCGGTGGCGGTGGGTTGGGCTTGCCCGGAACCGAGGGCGAGGAAGGCGAGGGAGGCAACCGCGAGGCGGTGTGGCATGGGGGGTCTCCTCTTTTTTGCGTTGCGGGATCTTGCGCTCTTTTTGTTTTGCCCGCTTCGCGTGGTGTGTTTCTTCCTACTTCCCGCGGGTGCGCCGGGAGTCCGCCCCGGCGGGCGGGTCACTTTGGTGTTCGCATAACTTCGCTGCGCGAAGTGAGCGAACCCCCGCTGCGCGAACATTTGTCGCGCCAAATGAAAGTAACCAAAG
>NZ_DASSRA010000232.1:0-2077 GCF_035702065.1 Rhizobacter sp. | reverse complement strand
TCGCAGGTGAGCAGCTGGCCATCGGCGCGCACCTCGTAGGTCTGCGGGTCGACCTCGATCTTGGGCGTGAAGCCGTTGTGGATCATGTCGGCCTTGCCGATGGTGCGTGTGTTGCGCACGGCGGCCACGCGGCGCTTGAGGCCCAGCTGGTCGGCCACGCCCAGGTCGACGGCGGCCTGCGACACGAAGGTGATGCAGGTGTTGTCCATGGCCGAGCCGAAGCTCGCGAACATGGGCCGGTAGTGCACCGGCTGCGGCGTGGGGATTGACGCGTTGGGGTCGCCCATCGCCGCCGCGGCGATCGCGCCGCCCTTCAGGATGAGTGAAGGCTTCACGCCGAAGAAGGCCGGCTTCCACACCACCAGGTCGGCCAGCTTGCCCACCGCCACCGAACCCACCTCGTGCGAGATGCCTTGCGTGATGGCCGGGTTGATCGTGTACTTGGCGATGTAGCGCTTGACGCGGAAGTTGTCGTGCCGCGCGCTGTCTTCGGGCAGCGTGCCGCGCTGCTGCTTCATCTTGTCGGCCGTCTGCCAGGTGCGGATGATCACCTCGCCCACGCGGCCCATGGCCTGGCTGTCGGACGACATCATCGAGAACACGCCGACGTCGTGCAGGATGTCTTCGGCCGCGATGGTCTCGCGGCGGATGCGGCTTTCGGCGAAGGCCAGGTCTTCGGCGATGGAGGCATCGAGGTGGTGGCACACCATCAGCATGTCGAGGTGCTCGTCGATGGTGTTGACCGTGTAGGGCATGGTCGGGTTGGTCGACGAGGGCAGCACGTTGGGCAGGCCCGCGCACTTGATGATGTCGGGCGCATGCCCGCCGCCCGCGCCTTCGGTGTGGAAGGTGGCGATGGTGCGGCCCTTGAAGGCGGCGATGGTGTCTTCGACGAAGCCCGATTCGTTGAGCGTGTCGGTGTGGATGGTGATCTGCACGTCGTGCCGCTCGGCCACGCTCAGGCAGTTGTCGATGGCCGCGGGCGTGGTGCCCCAGTCCTCGTGCAACTTGAGGCCGTAGGCGCCGGCTTCGATCTGCTCGTCGAGCGCGCCGGGCAGGCTCGCGTTGCCCTTGCCCTGGAAGCCCAGGTTCATCGGGAAGCTCTCGGCCGCCTTGAGCATCTGGTGGATGTGCCACGGCCCCGGCGTGCAGGTGGTGGCGAAGGTGCCGGTGGCGGGGCCGGTGCCGCCACCGAGCATGGTGGTCACGCCGCTCATCAGCGCTTCTTCGATCTGCTGTGGGCAGATGAAGTGGATGTGGGTGTCGATGCCGCCGGCGGTGATGATGTTGCCCTCGCCAGCGATGATCTCGGTGCCCGGGCCGATGACGATGTCCACGCCCGGCTGCACGTCGGGGTTGCCGGCCTTGCCGATGCCGCTGATGCGCCCGGCCTTGATGCCGATGTCGGCCTTGACGATGCCCCAGTGGTCGATGATCAGCGCGTTGGTGATCACGGTGTCGGCCACGTCCTTGGCCAACCGCTGGCTCTGGCCCATGCCGTCGCGGATGGTCTTGCCGCCGCCGAACTTGACCTCTTCGCCGTAGGTGCCGGCGGCGAGGGTGTAGTCCTTCTCCACTTCGACCAGCAGGCCGGTGTCGGCCAGGCGCACGCGGTCGCCGGTGGTGGGGCCGAACATTTCGGCATAGGCGCGTCGTGTGATGGTTGCCATGGTTCGTGTTCTCTTGTCAGTTCTCAGTCCGTTCGGCCTGAGGTATCGAAGGCGTGCTCAGATCGGCGCGGGCCTTCGATACCTCAGGCTGAGCGGGTGGAGGTGTGCGAACAGGACGAGGGTTTCAGAGTGACCCCTGAACGAGCCCGCGAAACCCATACACCTTGCGCTCCCCCGCAAAGTCCACCAGCTCCACCGTCCGCTGTTGCCCCGGCTCGAAGCGCACCGCGGTGCCCGAGGCGATGTTGAGCCGCATGCCGTGGGCGGCCTTGCGGTCGAAGCGCAGCGCCGCGTTGGTCTCGGCGAAGTGATAGTGCGAGCCGACCTGGATCGGCCGGTCGCCGCTGTTTTCGATCACCAGCGTGAGCGTGCGGCGCCCTGCGTTGAGCACGTGGTCGGGGCCGTCG
>NZ_DASSRA010000231.1:0-12466 GCF_035702065.1 Rhizobacter sp. | reverse complement strand
GCGCGCAAGATCGAGAACTCGCTCGCCTCGGTGCAGGGGCTCAAGCACATCTACACCAACCTGTCCGACGGCACGGCCATCATCACGGTGGAGTTCCGCCTCGAGAAGCCGACGCAGGAGGCGGTGGACGACGTGCGCGATGCGGTCGCCCGCGTGCGCTCCGACCTGCCGGCCGACCTGCGCGACCCGGTGATCCAGAAGGTCAACCTCGCTGGCACGCCCATCCTCACCTACACCGTGTCGTCCACCCGCATGGACGACGAGGCGCTCTCCTGGTTCATCGACAACCAGGTCTCCAAGACCATGCTGTCGGTCAACGGCGTGGGCGCGGTCACGCGCGTGGGCGGCGTCTCGCGCGAGGTGCGCGTCGAACTCGATCCGGGCCGCATGCTGGCCCTCAACATCACCGCGGCCGACGTCTCGCGCCAGCTGCGCCAGATCCAGCAGGAGGCCTCGGGCGGGCGCGCCGACCTGGGCGGCGCCGAGCAGTCGGTGCGCACACTGGCGACCGTGCAGTCGGCCGACGAGCTGGCGGCGCTCGACATCACGCTCAGCGACGGCCGCCACGTGCGCCTGGACGCCATCGCCAAGGTCAGCGACACCGTGGCCGAGCAGCGCCAGGCGGCCCTGCTCAACGGCAAGCCGGTGGTGAGCTTCGAGATCGTGCGCTCGCGCGGCGCGAGCGAGATCGACGTGACCAACGGCGTGCGCGCCGCGCTCGACAAGCTCAAGGCCGAGCACCCCGACATCACCATCACCGAGGCATTCAACTTCGTCGACCCGGTGATCGAGAACTACGACGGCTCGATGAAGCTGCTGTACGAAGGCGCCTTCCTGGCGGTGCTGGTGGTGTGGCTGTTCCTGCGCGACGGGCGCGCCACCT
This sequence comes from Rhizobacter sp., assembly GCF_035702065.1. Lineage (GTDB taxonomy): Bacteria > Pseudomonadota > Gammaproteobacteria > Burkholderiales > Burkholderiaceae_C > Rhizobacter. The sequence goes on along the minus strand of NZ_DASSRA010000231.1, from coordinate 11,583 downwards.
TCGTCTCGGCGGTCGCGCTGCCGCTGTCGGCCATCCCCACCTTCGCCGTGATGCACCTGATGGGCTTCACCGTCAACGTGGTGACGCTCTTGAGCCTGTCTCTCGTCGTCGGCATCTTGGTGGACGACGCCATCGTGGAGATCGAGAACATCACGCGCCACCTGCGCATGGGCAAGACGCCCTATCAGGCGGCGATGGAGGCGGCCGACGAGATTGGCCTGGCGGTCATTGCCACCACCTTCACGCTGATCGCGGTCTTCCTGCCCACGGCCTTCATGGGCGGCGTGCCGGGCAAGTTCTTCGTGCAGTTCGGCTGGACGGCGGCCATCGCGGTGTTCTTCTCGCTGGTGGTGGCGCGCATGCTCACGCCCATGATGGCGGCCTACATCCTGCGCAAGCCCAAGAAGGAAGACAGCGGCGACGCGGCGTGGATGCGGATCTACATGCGCTGGGCCGCCTGGTGCCTGAAGCACCGCGCCTGGACGCTCGTCGGCGCGGCGGTCTTCTCGATCGGCTCCTTCGCGCTGGTGCCCTTCCTGCCCACCGGCTTCATCCCGCCCGACGACCTCTCGCAGACGCAGGTGACGCTGACCCTGCCGCCCGGCAGCACCTTCAAGGAGACCTTCACGCTCGCCGAGCAGGCGCGCGAGATCGTGCAGAAGAACCCGCAGATCAAGATGATCTACACCGCCATTGGCGGCGGCAGCGCGGGCGCCGACCCGTTCGCGCCCTCCGGCGGGGGCGACGTGCGCAAGGCCGTGCTCACCATCAACATGACCCACCGCGACGAGCGCAGGGGCGTGAGCAAGCAGGACATCGAAAGCCAGCTGCGCGCCGCGCTGGAGGCGCTGCCCGGTGCCCGCGTGAAGGTGGGCCTGGGGGCGTCGAGCGAGAAGTACGTGCTTGTGCTGGCCGGCGAGGACGGCCGCGTGCTCATGGCCCACGCCGCGCAGGTGGAGCGCGAGCTGCGCAGCATCCCCGGCATCGGCGCCGTCACCTCCACCGCGAGCCTGGTGCGGCCCGAGCTGATCGTGCGGCCCGACTTCGCGCGCGCCGCCGACCTGGGCGTGACCTCGGCCGCCATCGCCGACACCCTGCGCATCGCCACCGCCGGCGACTACGACCAGGGCCTGGCCAAGATGAACCTCAGCGAGCGCCAGGTGCCGGTGGTGGTCAAGCTGGCCGACGACGGCCGGCAGGACCTGCCCCTGCTCTCGCGCCTGCCCGTGCCCGGCGCGCGCGGCCCCGTGCCGCTGTCCAGCGTGGCCACCATCGAGATCGCGAGCGGCCCGTCGGAGATCGCGCGCTTCGACCGGCGCAAGAACGTCAACTTCGAGATCGAGCTGAACCAGCAGCCGCTGGGCGCCGTGCAGGCTGCGGCCGAGAACCTGCCCAGCATGAAGAACCTGCCGAGCGGCGTCACGCAGACCGCGGTCGGCGATGCCGAGGCCATGGGCGAGCTGGTGACGGGCTTCCTGCTCGCCATGGCCACCGGCGTGCTGTGCATCTACATCGTGCTGGTGCTGCTCTTCAAGGACTTCGTCCAGCCTGCCACCATCCTGGTGGCCCTGGTGCTCTCGATCCCGGGCGCGTTCTTCGCGCTCTTCGTCACGCACACGGCCTTCTCCATGCCGTCGATGATCGGCCTGATCATGCTGATGGGCATCGCCACCAAGAACTCGATCCTGCTGATCGACTACGTGGTGCTGGCGCGGCGCGAGCACGGGCTGAACCGCTGGGACGCCATCCTCGACGCCTGCCACAAGCGCGCACGGCCCATCGTGATGACCACCATCGCCATGGGCGCGGGCATGCTGCCCATCGCCATCGGCCTGGGGGTGGACCCGAGCTTCCGTGCGCCCATGGCCATCGTGGTGATCGGCGGGCTGATCACCTCCACCTTCCTCAGCCTGCTGGTGATCCCGGTGGTGTTCACCTTCGTGGACGACATCGAGCAGTGGGTGTCGAAGCACACCAAGCGCCACCACCATGCGGCGCACCAGCCTTCGCTGGCGGCGGACGCCAGCGAAGGCAAGTAGGGCGAAGAGGAAGAAAGCCGCTCAGCGGCGCAGCGGCGGCGTGACGTCCCCGCGCGCCGTGATCTCCGGGGGCGGCAGGTGGCCGCGCTCCAGGCGGTCGTCGAGCTCGGCGATGGTCGCGGCCAGCGAGTTGGCCTGCTGTTCCAGGCTCAGGCGCGTCTCGTCATGCAGGCGGTCCATGCGCGCCAGCAGGTCGGCGCGCGCCTCGTACGAAGACTGCGACACGCGCAGCAGCTCCGCGCTCAGGAAGGCGCGCAACTCGACGAAGCGCGAGGCCTCGGCCTTGTCGGCCAGCTCGCGCTGCGTCTGCAACTCGCGCGTGTGGCGGCGGGTCTCGATCAGCATGCCGGCCTGCTGCGTGATCGCCCAGGTGGTGAAGAGCAGCGCCAGCAGGAACAGCAGCCCCAGCATGATGATGCCCAGCGGCGCTTGCACCGTGGTGAAGAAGAGCGAGAGCGTGGTCGGCGCCGTGAAGGCGGTCCAGTTGAGCAGCGCGAACACGCCGATCAGCAGCAGCACGGCGATCAGGGACAGGGCACGGGTCATGGGTGTCTCCTGGGCGAACCTGGGGCAGGCGGTCGCAGGCAGGATACGCCCGGCCGCCTCGCGCCGGCTGTAGGACAGGCCCGGTTCCTGGTGCGGGAGACTAGCCCGCCACCACCTGCTTCATCTGCCGGATACGTGCGTCGCGCCGCGCCTGCGCCTCTTCCTTTGCCACCTGGCAGCGCGGGCCGCTGAACTCGGCCTCCAGCGCATCGAGGAACACCCGCGTGCGCGCCGGCATCAGCCGCCGGCCGGGGAAGACCGCCCAGGCGGCGTTGCTGGGCAGGTACCAGTCGACCAGCACCGGCATCAGCTCGCCGCTTTGCACATAGGGCTCGGCGAAGTGGTCATGCACGGCGGCGATGCCCACGCCGGCGCGGGCCAGGCGGATCAGCAGCTCGGGCGAGTTGGCGCGGGCACGCACCGGCGGCACGCCTTCCCAGCGGGCGTCGCCGCGCGTCAGCACCCAAGGCAGGGCGTCGCCGGTGCGCGTCAGGATCTGCAGGCTGTCGTGCTCCATCAAGGCCTCGGGCTCGGGCGGCACGCCATGCTTCTTCAGGTAGCTGGGGGCGGCATACAGGCCGTTGGAGAAGGTCGCCACGCGGCGCGCGGCCAGCGAACTGTCTTCGCCCAGCTCGCCCATGCGCAGGGCCAGGTCGAAGTTCTCGCCGATCAGGTCGACGCGGCGCGGCGACAGGTCCAGCTCCAGCGAGATCGCCGGGTAGCGCTCGACGAAATCGCCCAGCACGCGGCCCAGCACCAGGGTCGCAAAGTCTTGCGGCATCGACACCCGCAGCCGCCCGCTCGGCTTTGCCTGACGGTGCTGGGCCAGCGCACTGGCGGCCTCGACCTCGTCGGCCACCTGGCGGGCGTGTTCGAGCACGCCGTGGCCGAAGTCGGTGACCGTGAGCTTGCGGGTCGTGCGCAGCAGCAGGCGTTCGCCCAGGAGGGCCTCCAGGGCGGCCAGGCGGCGCGACACGGTCGACTTGGGCAGCCCCAGGCGCTCACCGGCGCGGCTGAAGCTGCCTTCTTCCACCACCCGGGCGAAGAGCAGGAGGTCGTTGGGTTCGATCTGGTTCATGGTGTCCACCGTTTCTCTGGCGGAACAATGTTATCCATTTCTACATCTTCCGCTTTGTTTTCGGGATAACTACATTGACTCCATCGCAACCGAATTCACCAGGAACCCCACCATGAACATCCTCCAGATCAACTCCAGCGCACGCACCGTCGGCTCGCATTCCACCCGTCTGGCCAACGACGTGGTCCAGCGCCTGCAGGCCAGCAACGGCAAGTCATCGCTCACTTTGCGCGACCTGGGCAAGACCCCGCATCCGGCCCTGGACGAAGCCACGCTGGGCGCCCTCTTCACCCCGGCCGAGCAGCGCAGCGCCGAGCAAGTGGCCCGCGTGGCCCTGGACGAAGCCCTGATTGCCGAGGTGCAAGCCGCCGACGTGTTGGTGCTGGGCGTGCCCATGTACAACTTCGGCGTGCCCGCCGCGCTGAAGAACTGGATCGACGCCATCGCCCGCGCCGGCGTCACCTTCAAGTACACCGACAAGGGCCCGCAGGGCCTGCTGACCGGCAAGAAGGTCTACATCACGCTCGCCCGCGGCGGCCTGTACCGCGACACACCGGCCGACACCCAGGTGCCGTACTTGAAGACAGTGCTGGGCTTCCTCGGCATGACCGACATCCAGTTCGTCTACGCCGAAGGCCTGGCCATGGGCCCGGAAGCCGAAGCCAAGGCGCTGGCCTCGGCCGAAGCGCAGATCGACGCCCTGCTGGGCGAGGCGGTCGCGGCCTGAGGGTCAGGCCAGAGCGCGGAGCCGATGCAGACGCTGCGTCAGCTCCGCCACCCGCTCGCCAAGGGACTCGTCGGGCGCAATCAGCCCCGGCAAGTAGTCAAGGAAGTGCGGCGTTTCCAGCAGGGCGCGGAAGCGCTCGGCCAGGTAGCCGCGCAGTTCCGGCTCCACCTGCTCGACTTCGGCCAGCAGCTGCGGCCGGCCATCCAGCACATTGAAGATGTCTTCCAGGTCGTGGCTGCCGAGCACGTCACCACGCCCGCGGTCCGCGAAGGCTTCGAACTTCGTGGCGATGAATGCCGGGGCCGTGATGACGCGGATGACCCTGCCACTGGGCAGGCTGGTGGGGGTCGCCGTCCTCACGACCAACGGGTACCACCGGTTGGCAAAGCCGAGGATCCGTGGGTCGGTCGGCATCAGGTCGACTTCCAGACGTTCCAGGCGCCAGCGGCAGATCGGTGCCTCTTTCGACATGTCGCGCTGGAAGCCGCGAGCGGCCAGCTGCGACTCCAACCGGTGGTAGTCGGACAAGGCGGCCACTTCCGCCGTCAAGTCCACGTCGTAGGTCACCCGCACCGGCGCGGCCGCTGCGTCGGTGATGAGGAGGCCGGCGGCACAGCCGCCCACGAAGACCAGCTGCTCGGTCAACGGGCCGAGCGCTGCGGCCACCAGCTCGACCTTGGCGAGGTTCGGATCGGCAGCCTTCATTCGAAGTAGCCCTCCAGCAACCGCTCGGCCGCATTGCGCTCGCGCGCCTGGCCGGACCGCAAGGCATCGAACAAGGCCAGCAGCGCGTACAGCTCGGGGTTGCGAAGCGCCGCAGCAGGGACCGACGGATAAAGCGGCACAAGGCTCTGTCCGCGCACCGTTCCCCTGGCATGGGGCCAGACAGGCACCGGGTCGGCCGATGGCGCAATCACGCCTGCCAAAGGCTGCGCCGCATAGGCGGTCGGCACACCACGCGCCATCGCACCGCGCAAAGGCGGGAAGGCATAGCGGGCACCGTGAAGCAAGAACTCCTTCAGCTGCGGCTTCAGCACCACGGGGCGACGTTCCTGAAACATCGCCAGGCCCGATACGGCGGCTCGCCTGAGTGCTGCGTGAACGGCCGACGAGGCCAGCCCGGTCAACTCGGCCAATTCGGGGTAGCTGGCAGCTTGGCCGCGCCGCGCCAGCAAGGCAAGGAGCACATACAGATCCTGCGGCTTGAGGCTGGGCTGCTGGTTGCTGAGTTTGGCCATATTCTCAATTCTTGAAGTGAGAATTGTGCCGTGACTTCAGCGGAAATCAAAGAGCCAGACCACCGATTCTTATTTCAAGAATTGAGAAAAGTGTGCTCTCCACGCGACCGGAGCCACTCAGAGCGAGGCGGCGCCGATCTCCCTTGTCCCCTCGCACAACGGGTAATGGCTGCACCCCAGCACCCGCTGACCGGCCAGCGGCCCCTGCGACTGCACCCGCTCCACCATCGGCCCGCCGCACAGCGGGCAGGGCTGGTTGCGCAGGCGCCAGGCCGAGGGCGGCAGCGTGGTGTCGAGGAAGGGGCCCTCGCGGCGCACCACCACCGGCAGCGTCTTTTCCTCACGGGCGAACAGCAGGTCGCGCAGCAACTGGCCGTCGATCAGCTGGATGCTGCGGCCTTCGGCGAAGTGGATCGCCTCGGGCGTGAACACGCCCGAGGTCAGCACGAAGCCGCCCACCGCGCCGCGTGAGGCCATCAGGCCATGCAGCTCGCGCAGCGGCGCCACACCGACCGCGTTGGAGCGCCAGGGCTTGCAGTCGACGAGATAGCGGTCGTGTCCGCGCATGAGCACCATGTCGACCGCGCGCCCGCCGCCGCCCCCGGTTTCGCTGACGGCATAGCCGCGCAGCCGGAAGCCTTCGGCCGCCATCTGCTCGAACTGGTTCCAGCCCACGCCCTGGAGCAGCTCCGCCCCCACCGGCAGGGCCAGGGCCGGCGCGGCGCGGCGCTGCCTGAGGCGGGCCGCAAGCCGCTTCAAGATGCCCAGCTGTCGCACGGATGTCATTGCGCCTTGTGGTGTTCGCCGCCCTGCTCTGCAAGGCGCAGGCTAACCGAGCCCGCAGGTGGCCACAAGGCGGCGCGCCCCAGGGGGGATTGCCTGGGGTAGACACCCTCGATGCGGCATGCGGAAATGGCTTGCCGCAACGCTGCCTCCCCTGCCGATGCGCCACGCCCTGCCGATCCGCACGCGCCTCACCTTGCTGGTGCTGGCCACGGCCTTGCCGCTGATCGCACTCATCGCCTACAACGGCTACACCACCGCCCGCCAGGACACCGAACGGGCCCGCGCCGAAGCGCTGCGCGCGGCGCGCGCCGCTGCCCTCGAGACCGAGAGCATGCTGGCCGGTGCCCGGCGGCTGCTCGACCAGATGGTGCGCCGCCCCGGCGTGAGCGCGCTCGACCCGCAGCGCTGCGACCCGATCTTCGCGAGCTTCCGCGACCTGTTCCCGATCTACACCAACCTCGCCACGGTCACCCGCTCAGGCGTGGTGGCGTGCAGCGCCCTGGCGCCGCCGCCAGGCAGCACGCCGCAGATCAACCCCAGCCTGCCCCTGAAGGAGGCCTTGCAGACCGGCCGCTTCGCCGTCGGCCAGGTCAGCCGCGGCATGTTCAGCGGACGCCGCGTGCTGCTGGTCGCCCAGGCCCTGCCCGCCGTGACCGGCAGCAGCGAGGCGCCCGGCGTGGTCACGCTGGCGATCGACCTGGCCTCGCTGCGTCTCGCACCCGGCCAGGGCGAGCTGCCGCCGCAGGCCCAGGTCAGCGTGGTCGACGCCCACGGCCTGGTGATGGCCAGCAGCGTCGACCCCGACGAGCGCATCGGCCAGAGCCTGGCGCAACTGCCCTGGTTCCAGCAGCTGACCCCCGGCCAGGCCCACACCGGCGAGTCGCCCGACACCGAGGGCGTGCGCCGCATCTACGGCGTGGTGCCGGTGCCGGGAACGCCCTGGCACGCCGCCGTGGGCATCCCGGTCGAACTGGTGTACGGGCCGGTGCGCCAGCGCACCATCTGGAGCGCGGGGCTCGCCGCCCTGGCCGTGCTGATCGCCGCCGCGCTCGCCTATGCCTTCGCGCGGCGCACGGCGGCGCCGGTCGAGGCCATGGCCGCGGCGGCGCGGCAGGCCAGCGCCACGCCCACCGCAGGAGCCCTGCGCGGCCTCGACCTCGACGGTGCGCCGCGCGAGGTGCAGGCCCTGGCCGACGACTTCAGCAGCATGCTCGATGCCCGCGCCATCGCCGAGCAGACGCTGCGCGAGCGCGAGGAACGCCAGCGCCGCACCGGCGAGCTCGCCCGCGTGGCGGGCTGGGAGCTCGACATCGCCACGATGACCACCAGCACCTCCAACGAGATGCGCCTGCTGCTCGACGTGCCGCCCGACGCCACCTACACGATCGAAGAGGGCTACCAGTTCTGCGCCCCGCAGGTGCGCGCGCAGGTCGAAGCCGTGGTGCGCGCGGCCATCACCGAGGGCACGCCCTGGGACATGGAGATCCCCATGGTCACGGCGAAGGGCCGCAACCTGTGGACGCGCTCGCGCGGCCGCGTGGTGATGAACCAGGGCCGGCCCGAGCGCGTGCTGGGCGTGATCCAGGACATCACCGACCTGCACGAATCGCAGGAGAAGCTGCTCGAGAACGAGAGCCTGCTGCGCATCGCCAGCAAGCTGATGCACATGGGGGCCTGGGTGGTGCGGCTGCGCGACCTCAAGCTCGTCTGGTCCGACGAGGCCTGCGTCATGCACGAGATGCCCCCCGGCGCCTCGCCCACGCTGGAGGAGGCCGGCCGCTGCTACGCCCCCGAGTACCGCGACGCGGTGCGCGAGGCCTTCACCGCGTGCGCGACGCAGGGCATCCCCTACCAGCTGGAGGTGCAGATCATCACCGCCACCGGGCGGCGGGTGTGGGTGCGCACGCAAGGCGAGGCGGTGCGCAACAGCCGCGGAGCGATCTCGCGCGTGCATGGCGCCATCCTCGACATCGGCGAGGCACGCCAGGCGCGGCTCGAGCTCGAGAGCCACCGCCACCACCTGGAGATGCTGGTGGCCGAGCGCACCGTCGACCTCGAGGCCGCGCGCAACGCGGCCGAGGCGGCCAACCGCGCCAAGAGCGCCTTCCTGGCCAACATGAGCCACGAGATCCGCACGCCGATGAACGCCATCATCGGCCTCACCCACCTGCTGCAGCAGGACACGGCCGACCCGCATGCGCGCGCCCAGCTCGACAAGGTAAGCGCCGCCGCACACCACCTGCTGGGCATCATCAACGACATCCTCGACCTCTCCAAGATCGAGGCCGAGCGCCTGGAGCTCGAAGACCGCGAGTTCGAGACCGCGCAGATCATCGCCAACGCCCAAAGCATGCTGCGCGACCGCGCCGAAGCCAAGGGCCTCACGCTGCACACCGAACTCGCCCCCGGCATGCCGGCGCGCCTGCGCGGCGACCCGATGCGCCTGGAGCAGATCCTGCTCAACTTCCTCAGCAATGCCATCAAGTTCTCGGAGCGCGGCGACATCCACGTGCATGCGCGCGCCGTGCCGGCCGCCGACAACACCGTGATGCTGCACGTGGAGGTGCAGGACCACGGCATCGGCATCAGCCCCGAGCAGCAGGCGCGCCTGTTCCAGCCCTTCTCGCAGGCCGACGACTCCACCTCGCGCCGCTATGGCGGCACCGGCCTCGGCCTCGTGATCGCCAAGCGCCTGGCCGGCCTGATGGGCGGCAACATCGGCGTGCGCAGCGCGCCGGGCGCGGGCAGCACCTTCTGGATGACGGCGCGCCTGGCCACCGTGCCCGACGAGCCGCCTGACACCGAGCCCGCGCCGCTCTCGGCCGAAGACCACATCTGCGCGCGCCACCCCGGCACCCGCGTGCTGCTGGTCGACGACGACCCGGTGAACCAGGAGGTCACGCTCGCCCTGCTGCACCGCCTGCACTTCGACACCGACGTGGTGGGCGACGGCGCGCAGGCGGTGGAGCACGTGCGCCAGCACGAGTACGCGCTGGTGCTGATGGACGTGCAGATGCCGGTGATGGACGGCCTGCAGGCCGCGCGCACCATCCGCACCCTGCCCGGGCGCGCGCACCTGCCCATCCTCGCGATGACGGCCAACGCCTACGCCGAAGACCGCGAGGAGTGCCTGGCCGCCGGCATGAACGACCACATCGCCAAGCCGGTGGCGCCCAAGCAGCTCTACGCCTGCCTGCTGCGCTGGCTCGACGGGGCGCGCGCTACGTCTTGAGCCCGGCGCGCGCCTGCAGCGCCGCCTCGCGCACGTGGCAGCCTTCGAGGTGGTCGTTGACCAGGCCCATCGCCTGCATGAAGGCATAGACCGTGGTCGGGCCGACGAAGCTCCAGCCACGCTTCTTCAGGTCTTTCGACATCGCCAGCGACTCCGGCGACGTGGTCTGCGCCTTCAGCGCGGCCAGCGTGAGGTGCTTCGGCCGCGACGACGGTGGTGGCTCGAAGCGCCACGCATAGGCCGCCAGCGAGCCGAACTCCTTGCGCAGTTCGAGCACGCGCTGGGCGTTGTTGATGGTCGACTCGATCTTGCCGCGGTGGCGCACGATGCCCGCGTCGCCCAGCAGGCGCTCGATGTCGCGTTCCTTGTAGCGCGCGATGCGCTCGGCCTCGAAGTGGTCGAAGGCGGCACGGAAGTTCTCGCGCTTGTTGAGGATGGTGAGCCAGCTCAGGCCCGACTGGAAGCCTTCGAGGATGAGCTTCTCGAACAGGCGCCGCTCGTCGGTGACGGGGAAGCCCCATTCGTGGTCGTGGTAGTGCTGGTAGGCGGGCGTCGCCTCGCACCAGAAGCAGCGGTGGGCGCCGTCGGCGCCGGCGAAGAGGCCGGGGGCGGGTTTCGTCATGGCGGTCCGTTCATTCGATTCAGATCAGGCCCACGCAGCCGGCCACACCGCAGTGGCACTGCATGCGGCCGCGGTGGTGCGTGGCGCCGTAGTTCACGGTGATCTCTTCGCCGACACCGATGTCGCGCAGCGCATAGAACTCCACGCGGCCCTGGTTCAGCTTGAGCACCGCGTTGGGCCGGCACGAGTGGTTGGCAAAGCGCAGCGCGTCGGTGGACTGCGAGGCGTCGATGGCGCGGCGCTCGGAGACGGCGATCATCATGATGCGGCCCACTCCCTTGCTGCGCCGCTGCGCCTCCTGCGTGCTCACCGGTTCGCCGCGCACCTCGCCGATCTTGCGGCGTGCCGTGATGGGCTCGGCGGCGAAGGCGCCCTGCCCGTCGATCGCACTCGCTCGCACTTCGAGCGCGGCCTGCTGCGGGCCGCGCCGCGCGCGCGTCGGCGCAGCCGGTTCAAGCGGAGGCAGCTCAGTCAGTCGGGGCATGGACACGATTGTGGCGTCAAGCCAGCCGAGCCCATCAATCTGCGCAGCAAGTCACGCCCTGCGCGACTCGAACCCGAAGTGACGCCTGGATCGCATGCTTTTCCGTACATGTCGTTGCACTCGCGCCGATAAGCTCTGCATCAGGATTGAACACAGGGAATGACACCATGAACACCTCGCTCGCTGCCCACCCGCTGGCCCCGCGCCACGCGCGCGCCGCGGCGCAGGCCGCCACCATCGAATGGGAAGAGATGCCCCCGCTCGCACCGCGCATGGTGCCGATGGACTTGCGCCCCGCCGCCACCAAGCCGCTGATCGTGCGGCCCTCGACCGCGGCCGAGTTCAACACCGCCTGGGGCGTGACCATGCCAGCGCACCTGGACAGCACGCCGCAGCCGGTGCCGTTCCAGGAGGCCGCCATCCGCGGCCTGGTGATGCGCGAAGTCGACGAACCCGATCTTTTCAAACACTTCTTCGGCTAGGAACGAAGCCCCCACGTCGCTGCGCTCCTGCCCCCCGAGGGGGCGCCAACTCCACGGCCGGGCAAAGCCCGTTCCGTGAGTTGTTGCTTGATGGCGCTCGGCCTGGCGGCGCGCTCTATTTGTCTACAAAGGCCCGCTCGATGACGAAGTGCCCCGGGTGGCTCATGTTGCCCTCGGTCATGCCCAGCTTGTCGAACAGCGCGCGCGTGTCGCGCAGCATCTCGGGGCTGCCGCACAGCATGAAGCGGTCGTTCTCCTTCGACAGCGGCGGCAGGCCGATGTCGTGCATGAGCTTGCCGGTTTCCATCAGCGTGGGGATGCGGCCCTGGTTGCGGAAGGCCTCGCGCGT
>NZ_DASSRA010000230.1:0-15778 GCF_035702065.1 Rhizobacter sp. | reverse complement strand
ATGCTTCAAAGTGGGTATCTGTCGGTGCTCGAAGCGAAAACGCGTGATGAGCTCCAGGCGGAATTGGTGCGCTTCACACAACAGCTGGGATTCCAGACAGTCTCTGCCATGGCCGTGGTCGACCACTTCCTGGGAGAGTCTGAGTTCATCACTATCGACAACACGCCTGCTGGGTATCGAGCCACGTTTCAGGAGCACAACGGGGGTAAGAGAGATCCGGTCATGCAGCATTGCAAGACCAAGAGTGTTCCCATCATCTGGGATCAGTCGACATATGTGAAAGCAGAACGTGGGGAGATGTGGGAGAACCAGGCGCGCTTTGGCTACAGGCACGGTATTTCGTTGGCGTTGCATATGCCTGAGGGTCGACACTTTCTCCTCGGAGTAGATAGAGATCAACCGCTGCCAAAGGATCCCGCTGAAGTGACACGTATGGTTGCCGCGCTGCAACTATTCGCAGTGCATGCACAAGAGGCGTCCATGCGGCTTCTCGTGCCGCTTGCGCAGATGGCTGGCGGCTTACCAGCGCTAACGCCCCGTGAGCTAGAGACGTTGCGGTGGACGATGGAAGGGAAAACTGCTTGGGAGGTTGCGAACGTGCTGGGCATAAGCGAGCGCACGGCGGTGCTGCATGCCAACAACGCGATGCATAAATTGGGGTGTGTTAACAAGCATCAGGCTGTGCTTAAGGCGCTTCGTCTGGGTTTGATTCGCTAGTCATTGGTCGCTGATTTTCGTCAGGCGTTTACCTGTAAGAGCTGACAGTTACGGCGGATCGTGGCCGCTGCTGCAATGGCATCAGTGCACAACTTTTTGTGCTTAGTGCCCGACAGGAGTCGCCATGCAGCCCACCACCAAGCAAACAGTTCCCACTTCATCGGTTCCGCCCGTAGCTCCTCAGCAAGCTTCCTCGAAGCCAACTCCGCTGCCAATTGACCCACGGCTGCTGGGTCAAGTTGGTGGTGGTACCGAGGCTCCTCGCGGAAACTGGTAGTTCTTTGGTGGCAACTCAACTCGGTAGCCTCAGAGCGGGTTAGTGCAGTCCATGCCCTCCCTCTTCCGCCCCGAAGTCATCGAAGGCCGCCGCCAAAGCTGGCTCGGCAGCATTCAGCTGATCCGGCCGCTGTCCTTCACGGTGCTGACGACCTTCGCGCTGACGACCGCCATCGCTGTGGTGTCGTACCTCAGCTACGGCGAATACACGCGCAAAGCGCGGGTGAGTGGCTACTTGGTGCCTGACCGTGGTGTGATCCGTCTCGTGACGCCGCAGCCGGCCACCGTGGTCGAGCGGCCGGTGATGGAAGGCCAGGCCGTGCGGCAGGGCGACGTGCTGTTCGTGCTGTCGCTGGAGCGGGCCACGCTCAGCGGTGACACGCAGGCCGCGGTGCAGCAGAGCCTGACGGCGCGCCAGCGCAGCCTGCAGGCGAGCAGCCAGCAGCAGACCCAGCTGCAGCAAGCCCAATCGGTGGCGTTGCAGCGCCGCATCATCGACATGCGGCGGGAGCTGACGCAGATGGGCGCCGAGGCCGATCTGCAACGCGAACGGCTTGCATTGGCACAACAGGCGCAGACGCGCCTGGAGTCGTTACGCAACGAAAACTTTGTGTCCTCTGCTGCAGTGCAAGCCAAGAGCGAAGAGGTGCTGGCCGTGCGCGCGCAGCTCCAGGGGCTGGAGCGGCAGGCTGCTGCGCAGCAACGCGAGATCAGCAACCTCGAAGCCGAGTTGCGCGAGCTGCCCTTGCGCTCGCAAGCGCAGCTGGGCGAGATCGACCGCGACCTGGCGGTGATCGCGCAGCGCTCGGCCGAGAACGAAGCCGCCACCCGCATTGTGATCCGCGCGCCGCAAGACGGCGTGGTGACGGCTCTGCTGGCCGAGCGTGGTCAGGCGGTGACGCCGGCCACGGCGCTGGCGAGCCTGGTGCCGTCGGACGCGCGCCTGCAGGCGCACCTGTTCGCGCCGTCGAGCGCGGTGGGCTTCGTCGCGTCGAACCAGCAGGTGTTGCTGCGCTACCAGGCGTATCCGTACCAGAAGTTTGGGCACCAGGCGGGGCACGTGGTGCAGGTGTCGCGCACGCCCTTGCAGGCCACCGAGCTGGCCAGCCTGGCCTTGCCCGGTGGCAGCGAGCCGCTGTACCGCATCACCGTGGCGCTCGATCAACAGACCGTCCAGGCCTACGGCCAGGCCCAGACCCTTGCACCCGGCATGCAGCTCGATGCCGACGTGCTGCTCGATCGGCGCCGCCTGATCGAATGGATCTTCGAACCGGTGCTGAGCATCGCCGGCCGGGTATGAGTGCCGCCCCATGTTCGACCGTCTGAACCTTGGGCTGTTCGGGCGCCGCGTCCCGTTGATCCTGCAGACCGAGGCCGCTGAATGCGGCCTCGCGTGTCTTGCCATGGTCGCCTCGCACCACGGCCTGAGCACCGACCTGCCCACCTTGCGCAAGCGCTTCTCGCTCTCGCTCAAGGGCGTGACCATGATCGACCTGGTGCGCATGTCCAGCCAGCTGCAGCTCAATCCGCGGCCTCTGCGCGCGGAGATGGAGCACCTGCCGCAGCTGCAGCTGCCCTGTGTGCTGCATTGGGATCTGAACCACTTCGTGGTGTTGACCGAGCTGAACGGTGACTGGGCCACGATCCACGACCCGGCGCGCGGTGTGCGGCGCCTGCGCCTGTCGGAAGTGGGCAAGTATTTCACCGGCGTGGTGCTGGAGCTGGCGCCTGCAGCAGAGTTCAAGCCGCATGTGGAGAAGCAAGCCGTCAGCGTGCGCCAGCTGCTCGGCCGCGTGGTGGGGCTCAAGCGTTCGCTGTCGCAGATCTTCCTGCTGGCGGTGGCGCTCGAAGCCTTCATGCTGCTGTCGCCCTTCTTCCTGCAGTGGACGGTCGACACCGTGCTGGTGAGCGCCGACCGCGACCTGCTGGTCACGCTGGGTGTGGGCTTCGGCCTGCTGGTGCTGGTGCAGGTGGCGACAGGAGCGATCCGCTCGTGGGCCGTGCTGTACCTGTCGGCCACGCTCAACCTGCAGTGGCTCTCGAACGTGTTCGCGCACCTGATGCGCCTGCCGGTGGCCTGGTTCGAGAAGCGCCACACGGGCGACATCATGTCGCGCTTCGGTGCCATCCAGCAGATCCAGCAGACGCTCACCACCAGCTTCATCGAGGCCGTGCTCGACGGCCTGCTGGTGGCGTTGACCTTCGCGGTGATGTGCTTCTACAGCGTGACGCTCACCGCCATCGCTTTCGGGTGCGTGCTGGTGTACGCGCTGCTGCGCTGGGCCTTCTTCCGGCCGCAGCGCGAGGCGACCGAAGAAGCCATCGTGCACGACGCGAAGCGCTCGACGCACTTCCTCGAGTCGCTGCGTGGCGTGCAGTCGATCAAGCTCTTCAACCGGCAGGAAGACCGCCAGGCGCAGTTCATGAACCGCGTGGTCGACGCGATGAACGCCAACATCGCCACCCGCAAGCTCGACCTGATGTTCGGCGTGCTGCACAAGCTGGTGTTCGGGCTGGAGCGCATTGCGGTGATCTGGGTCGGCGCGCTGCTGGTGATGGACCACCGCTTCTCGGTCGGCATGCTGTTCGCGTTCTTCGCCTACAAGGAGACGTTCGCGCTGCGCGTGAGCGGGCTGATCGACAAGCTGGTCGAGCTGAAGATGCTCAAGCTGCAGGGCGAGCGCCTGGCTGACATCGTGCTCACTGCACCCGAGGCCGAGCCCGACGTGCCGGCGCGCGAGAACGAGCTGCCGGCCAAGCTGGAGCTGCAGGGAGTGAGCTTCCGTTACTCGGACAGCGAGCCCGAGGTGTTGAGCGACGTGAGCCTCGTCATCGAGCCGGGCGAGTCGGTGGCGATTGCCGGGCCCTCGGGTTGCGGCAAGACGACGCTGCTCAAGCTGATGCTGGGCATCCATGCGCCGCAGTCGGGCGAGATCCGTGTCGGCGGCGTGCCGCTGCGCCAGCTCGGCCTGCGCGGCTGGCGCGACATGATCGGCACCGTGATGCAGGACGACCAGCTCTTCGCCGGCTCCATCACCGACAACATCAGTTTCTTCGACTCCCATGCCGACCCGGCGTGGGTGACGCAATGCGCCCAGCTCGCGGCTGTACACGACGAGATCGAGGCCATGCCCATGGGCTACCACACGCTGATCGGCGACATGGGAGCCAGCATCTCAGGCGGGCAGAAGCAGCGCATCCTGCTGGCCCGCGCGCTCTACAAGCGGCCGAAGATCCTCTTCCTCGACGAAGCGACCAGCGCGCTCGACGTGGACCGCGAGCGCCTGGTGAACCAGGCGATTCGCCAGCTCGACCTCACGCGCGTGATCGTGGCGCACCGCCCCGAGACCATGGCTTCGGCCGGGCGCGTGATCGTGCTGAAGGACGGCCATGTGGCTCAGGAGCTCCGCACGGTCACCGGCGCGGGGCGCTAACACCAGGCACCCATGCACCTGTCCCTTTCACCGGGGAGCGAACCCAATCCCCATGCGCTGGCTGCGCTGAGCAAGGCCAGCGAGAGTTTTCACATCGTCGCTTCGCAAGACATCGTCGACTACCGCGGCGTGAAGCTGTGGGCGCGCGACCAGCCCGTGACGGCCGCTCTGCACCAGCGCCTGCTCGATCGGCGCCTGCTGCGGCCGATCGAGGTCTGCCTTCAGGCCGAAGGCGGTGTCACGCCCTTCACGTTGATGCACGACCTGAAGGAGTTCATCGAGTCCGACACCAACCCGTTGGCGCCGGCGCTGCAGCCGTGGGCTTCGGTGCTGCTGGCGCAGCTCAAGCAGATTCCGCTGCACTCGGTGGCGCAGCTGCTGCTGACCACCGCGGCGGCCACGCGGCCGGCAGCCTTGTCGCACGCGGTGGCCGGCATGGCGCTGGCCGGCGCGATGATGGCCAGCCGCGAGGCCAGCCACCACGACGTGCGCCTGGCGATGCTGGGCGGCTTGCTGCACGACATCGGCGAGGTCTACATCAACCCGCTGTACCTCGACTACACGCAGGCGCTCGACCTCATCGGCCACAAGCACCTGGTGGTGCATCCGCGCGTGGGGCAGATGCTCCTGAGCGGGCTCACCGACTACCCCGCTGCGCTGGGCCGGGCGGTGGCCGAACACCACGAGCGGCTCGACCGCTCGGGTTACCCAGCGCGGCTGGGTGGGGATGCGGTGTCGCCCATCGGCCGCGTGCTCGCGGTGGTGGAGGTGACACTGGGCAGTCTGTGCACGCTGCATGCGCCGCTCACGCGCGCGAGCTTTGCGCTGCGCGTGGTGCCGGGCGAGTTCGACCCGGTGTGGGCGGGTTTCGTGTGCGACGCGGCTCACGAGGCGGGAGAGGTTTTCGAAGGCGAATCCTTGCCTGATGCGCCCACGCTCGCGGCGCAACTCGCCGACATCGATCACCACCTGGCCGAGGCTCACCAGCTCGCGGTGGAGTTGAACGAGCAACGTCGCGTGTCCACCATCACCGAGGTGGTGACCGACGCGCTGCACCGGCTCGACCGCCTGCGCGTGGCGTGGAATGCGCTGGGGTTGTGGGGGGTGTCGGCCAACGACGCGGCGCCGTCCGAGCGCCTGGAGCTGGAGCTGGCCGAGAGCGAGCTGCGCCAGCGGCTGCGGGCCTTTCACCGCGAATGCCTGTTGCTGAGCGAGGGGCTGACGGAGGCGGAGAAGTTCCGCTTGTCGCCGCTGTGGCAAGGGCTGCTCGACGGGCCGTGAGCCTGCGGCAGGCGCTAAGGTGCGGTGTCGCGCTCCATGTGGCCCAGCCATCGCATGGCCTGCTCGCGCGTGTCACCGCACATCTCCGGCGCCGGCTGGAGGGAGGAACACACCGCCGGCCGCTCGGGGTGCCCGAAGATCTTGCAGGCGTTGTCGTCGGTGAGTTGGACACAGCGCACGCCCGCCGGCTTGCTGATGCCGTCGATGAGCGGCATGCCGGGGATGGGCGACGAGATGGACGGCGCGATGCAGCAGGCGCCGCAGCCGGGGCGGCAGTTCATGCTGCGGATTATTCGGCAGCTGAACCACGCCCGGCCGCGGGCTTGTGCCCGGCCCCGTGACGCCAAGGGGCCCACAGCCTAAAATTCACGTCTTGCCCGCTCGACACGCATTGCGAGAGCCGCGGCACTCAAGCTCCCGGAGTCCCCATGTTGTACCCCCATGAATTCGACGTCATCGTCGTCGGCGGCGGCCATGCCGGCACAGAAGCCGCGCTCGCCTCGGCGCGCATGGGGGCGAGCACCTTGCTGCTCACGCACAACATCGAGACGCTGGGGCAGATGAGCTGCAACCCGTCGATCGGTGGGATCGGCAAAGGACACCTGGTCAAGGAGATCGACGCCCTGGGTGGCGCCATGGCGGCGGCGACCGACGAAGCTGGCATCCAGTTCCGCATCCTCAACAGCTCCAAGGGGCCGGCGGTGCGCGCCACACGCGCCCAGGCCGATCGCATCCTCTACAAGGCGGCCATCCGTCGGCGGCTGGAGAACCAGCCGAACCTGACGCTCTTCCAGCAGGCGGTCGACGACCTGATGGTCGAAGGCGACCGTGTGGTGGGGGCTGTCACGCAAGTTGGCATTCGCTTTCGTGGCCGGGCCGTGGTGCTGACAGCCGGCACCTTTCTCGACGGCAAGATCCATGTCGGCCTGCAGAACCACGCCGGTGGTCGGGCGGGTGACCCACCGGCGGTGTCTCTGTCGGCGCGCCTCAAGGAACTGAAGCTGCCGCAAGGCCGCCTCAAGACCGGTACGCCGCCGCGGCTCGATGGCCGCAGCATCGACTTCTCGCAGCTCACCGAGCAGCCGGGCGACCTGGATCCGGTGCCGGTGTTCAGCTTCATGGGCCGCGCCAGCCAGCACCCGCAGCAGGTGCCGTGCTGGATCACCCACACCAACGAGCGCACACACGAGATCATCCGCTCCGGCTTCGACCGCAGCCCGATGTTCACCGGCGTGATCGAAGGCGTGGGCCCGCGCTACTGTCCGAGTATCGAAGACAAGATCAACCGCTTCGCCGACAAGGACTCGCACCAGATCTTCCTGGAGCCCGAGGGCCTGACGACGCACGAGTTCTATCCCAACGGCATCAGCACCAGCCTGCCGTTCGACGTGCAACTGGCCGCCGTGCGCTCGATGCGTGGCCTGGAGAACGCGCACATCCTGCGCCCCGGCTACGCCATCGAGTACGACTACTTCGACCCGCGCGGCCTGAAGGCGAGTTTCGAGACCAAGTCGATCCAGGGCCTGTTCTTCGCCGGCCAGATCAACGGCACCACCGGCTACGAAGAGGCCGGCGCCCAGGGCCTGTTCGCCGGCATCAACGCCGCCTTGCAGGTGCAGGGCAGGGCGGCCTGGACGCCGCGCCGCGACCAGGCCTACCTGGGCGTGCTGGTCGACGACCTCATCACCAAGGGCGTGACTGAGCCTTACCGCATGTTCACCAGCCGGGCCGAGTTCCGCCTGCAGCTGCGCGAAGACAACGCCGACCTGCGGCTCACCGAGGTCGGCCGCGAGCTGGGCCTGGTGGACGACGCCCGTTGGGACGCTTTCAACCGCAAGCGCGACGCCATCGCTCGCGAAACCGAACGCCTCAAGTCGACCTGGGTGACACCCATCAACCTGCCGGCCGAGCCGGCCGAGCGTCTGCTGGGCAAGGCCATTGAGCGCGAATACAACCTGGCCGACCTGCTGCGCCGTCCCGGCGTGGGCTTCGATGCGGTGGCAGAGGCCGCTGCGATTGCAAAGCCGGACGCCGATGTTTCACGTGAAACCTTGCGGGCCGAGCTGGGTACCGACCTGGCCGACGCCGTGATCGAGCAGGCCGAGATCAGCATCAAGTACGCCGGCTACATCCACAAGCAGAACGAAGAGGTGGAGCGGGCTCTGCACTTTGAGGGCCTGCGCCTGCCGGCCGAGCTGGACTATTCGCAGGTCACCGCCCTGAGCTTCGAGGCACGCCAGAAGCTGGCGACCCACCGCCCGGAGACCCTGGGCCAGGCCTCCCGCATTTCGGGCATCACGCCGGCGGCGATCTCGCTGCTGCTGATCCACCTGAAGAAGGGTCGCTTCAAGGGTTTCGCGGCCAACGAGCTGCCGGGCCGCGATGCCGCTTGAGCAGCGCGAGTTGCTCGCCTCCGGGGCGCGGGCGCTCGGCATTGACCTGAGCGACACGCAGTGCGACACCTTGCTCGCCTACCAGGCGATGCTGACGAAGTGGAACCAGGTCTACAACCTGACGGCGGTGCGCAAGCCGGCCGAGATGCTGACGCATCACCTGCTCGACAGCTTGTCGGTGCTGCCGCCTCTGCAGCAACACCTGGCCGGCCGCTCCGCTCGCGTGCTCGACGTGGGCAGTGGCGGTGGGCTGCCCGGCGTGATCCTCGCGATCATGTTGCCCGACCTGGATGTGACCTGTGTCGACACCGTTGGCAAGAAAGCCAGCTTCATCCGCCAGGTGGCCGGGGAGTTGAAGCTGCGCAACCTGGGCGCTGCCCACGCCCGGGTGGAAGACCTGCGTCTCAAGCCCTTCGACGTGATCACCTCACGGGCCTTTGCCTCGCTGGCTGACTTCACCCACCTGACCCGGCACCTGCTGGCCGAGAACGGGGTGTGGATGGCGATGAAGGGCAAGAACCCTGCTGACGAGATTGCTGCCTTGCCCGCAGAATGGGATGTGTTTCACGTGGAACAACTGGTGGTGCCCGGCTTGAACGCCGACCGCTGCCTGGTCTGGATCCGACGCGCCCCACCTCAGTGAACCCACCATGACCTTGCTCGGCATCTCCGACTACGGCACCTTTTGCTTCTCGATCCTGGTGTTCCTGGCCTTGCCCGGGCCGGGCACCTTCGCGCTGCTGACCTCCACCGGCAAGGGCGGCTTCAAGGCCGGGGCCGCCGCCACCCTGGGTCTTATCTTGGGCGACCAGGTCCTGCTGTGGTCGGCGGTGGCCGGTGTCGCCGCGCTGCTGGCGGCGCACCCGACGGCCTTCCGGGTCGTGCAGTACGCCGGGGCCGCCTACCTGGCCTGGGTCGGCCTGCGGCTGATCTTCGCGAAGGAGGGCAGTGCCTCGCCCATCCGCATCGAGCCGCGCCACTATCTGCGCCAGGCATTCCTCATCACCTTGCTGAACCCTAAGGCCATCGTGTTCTACATGGCCTTCTTCCCGCTCTTCATCAACCCGGCGACGCACCTGGGCGCGGTGACCTTTGCGGCCATGGCCGCCACCATCGCACTCATCACCGCTGTGTACTGCCTGGCCTTGTGCGCCTTTGCCGGTGCCGTGTCTCAGCAGGTCAAGGCGCACAAGCGCCTGGCCCGCGGGCTGGAGAAGCTGGCCGGGGTGTTCCTGCTCGGCTTCGGCATCCGCCTGGCCAGCAACTGACTGCAGTCTTCCTTCCTCCCCAACCGGACCGCCGCCCATGACACGCATCTTCTGCATTGCCAACCAAAAGGGCGGCGTCGGCAAGACCACCACCACCGTCAACCTGGCCGCCGGCCTGGCGCGCATTGGCCAGCGCGTGCTGGTGGTCGACCTCGATCCGCAGGGCAACGCCACCATGGGCTCGGGCGTCGACAAACGCGCCCTGCAGCTGAGCGTCTACGACGTGCTGCTCGGCTCGGCCAGCGTGGCCGAGGCGCGGGTGCGCAGCGACAAGGTGGGCTATGACGTGCTGGGTGCCAATCGCGAACTGGCGGGTGCCGAGGTCGAGCTGGTGGAGCTGGAGCAGCGCGACAAGCGCCTCAAGCAAGCCCTGGCTTTGGTGACGAGCGACTATGACTTCGTGCTCATCGATTGCCCACCCTCGCTGAGCCTGCTCACGCTCAACGGCCTGTGCAGCGCCCACGGCGTGGTGGTGCCCATGCAGTGCGAGTACTTCGCGCTCGAAGGCCTGTCCGACCTGGTCAACACCATCAAGCAGGTGCATGCCAACCTCAACGCCGACCTGCAGATCATCGGCCTGCTGCGGGTGATGTACGACCCGCGCATCACGCTGCAGCAGCAGGTGAGCGAGCAGCTCAAGGCGCACTTCGGCGACAAGGTGTTCAACACCGTGATCCCGCGCAACGTGCGCCTGGCCGAGGCGCCCAGCTACGGCCTGCCGGGCGTGGTGTTCGACCCGGCCTCCAAGGGTGCGCAATCGTTCATCGAGTTCGCCCAGGAGATGGTGGAACGCATCGGCATGGAGCAGCCGGCGTGACGCTTGCATCGGCGCTCGCCCAGCGCTTCGACAGCCAACTGTTGTCGCGCGTAGAAGACGCCGGGTTGAACGCCAGCGCACCGCCACAGCAGCGCTGGGTCGACGGCTGGCTGGTGCGTTTCTCGGCCGGCAAGGCCAAGCGGGCTCGTTGCGTGAATGCCGTCGCCGAGGGTCGCCTGGCGGTGGCCGAGCGTCTTCGCCTGTGCGAACAGGTCTTTGCCGAGGCGAAGTTGCCGATGGTGGTGCGCATCACGCCTTTCACCCGGCCCGCAGGGTTGGACGCCACCTTGGCCGGCCTGGGCCTGCACCGCATCGACGACACGCGGGTAATGGTGCTCGACCGGCTGGCCGATCTGGCACCGGCCCAGCTGTTGGCCGGTTGGTCGCTGCACGGTGTGGGGCTGGAAACCTTCGCCCAGCGCGTGGGCGGCTTGCGCGGCTCACCGATCGCTCAGCGACAGGCGCATGCCGAGCGTCTGCTGCACGCACCGGTGCCGTTCACCGCCTTCGAGCTGCGCGCCCAGGGCGAGGTGCTGGCCTGCGGGCAGTACGCAATCGAAGCAGATCTGGTCGGCCTCTACGACGTGTTCACTTCAGCAACCGCGCGGGGCAGGGGCTGTGCGCGCCAGCTGTGCCACCAGATGCTGCTCCATGCGCGTGAACGTGGTGCGCGCCATGCCTACCTGCAGGTCGATGCCGACAACCTGCCGGCGCGGGCCGTGTACCACCGGCTGGGTTTTGCCGATGGCTATGCCTA
Organism: Rhizobacter sp.; assembly: GCF_035702065.1. Taxonomy (GTDB): domain Bacteria; phylum Pseudomonadota; class Gammaproteobacteria; order Burkholderiales; family Burkholderiaceae_C; genus Rhizobacter. The sequence goes on along the minus strand of NZ_DASSRA010000230.1, from coordinate 4,835 downwards.
CCACTACCGCACGTCGGCGGCCGAGGTCTGAAGACTCAGACCAAGCCCAGCGATTCGTCCACGCCCAGGTGCACGTTCATCGATTGCACCGCCGCGCCGCTGGCACCCTTGCCCAGGTTGTCGAGACGGGCCATCACGATGGCCTGCGTCTCGTTGGCAAATACGAAGACGTCGACGCGGTTGGTGTCGTTGCAGGCCTGCACATCGAAGAAGCCGTGCTCGATCGTCGCCGCATCGCGCAGCGGCATCACGCGGATGAAGCGCTCGCCGGCATAGCGCTCGGCCAGGGCCAGGCGCAGCTTCTCGGCCGTCGTGCCCGCCTTCAGCTGCGACAAATGCAAGGGCACACTCACGGCCAAACCCTTGAGAAACTTGCCAACAATGGGCATGAAGATGGGCTTGGTCTGCAGGCCGGTATGGGCCGCCATCTCGGGCACGTGCTTGTGCGCCAGCGTGAGGCCGTAGGGGCGCGGGGCGTCGAGCAGCGGGTCGCCGCCGGCTTCGTACTGCTCGATCATCTTCTTGCCGCCGCCGGAGTAGCCGGTGATGGAGGTGGCGCTGATCGGCAGGGTGACGGGCACCAGGCCGGCGTCGACCAGCGGGCGCATCGCGATGATGAAGGCGCTGGAATGGCAGCCGGGGTTGGAGATGCGCTTGCTGGCGCGCAGCTTGGCGCGTTGGTCGGGAGCCAGCTCGGGCAGGCCGAAGGCCCAGTCGGGCGAGGTGCGGTGCGCCGTGCTGGCATCGATGATGCAAGTGTTGGGGTTGTTGACCAATGCGGCCGCTTCCTTGGCGGCGGCATCGGGCAGGCACAGGAAAGCCACGTCGGCGGCGTTCAGCAGGCGGGCGCGCTCATCGGCGTCCTTGCGGCGTTCGGGGGCGATGCGCAGCACCTCGATGTCGCTGCGGCCAGCGAGATACTCGTTGATGCGCAGCCCGGTGGTGCCTTCCTGGCCGTCCACGAACACCCGGTATGTCATTGCCTTCACCTTCAGAATCGAAACGAACCCCGAGGATAAAACAGACCCATGACGAATACCGCGGTTTCCCCTGAGTCCCGCGTACGGGTGCTGCTTCTGCCCGGATGGCTCGACTCCGATGCGGCCCACTGGCAAACACGCTGGGAGCAGCAGCATGGCGACCGGCGCGTGGAACAGGACGACTGGCAATGGCCCAAGCGGGGTGACTGGATGGCGCGGCTCGAAGAGGTGCTGTTGCAAAGCGAGTTGCCGGCGGTGCTGGTGGCACACAGCCTGGGGTGCCACCTGGTCGCGGCCTGGGCGGCCCACTCGCGCAACACGCAGCGCGTGAAGGCGGCCTTGCTCGTCGCCTTGCCCGACATCGAACGCGCCGACATGCCGCCGCAGCTCACGCCCTGGCGGCCCATCGTGCGCCAGCGCCTGCCCTTCGCCAGCATGGCGGTGGTGAGCAGCGACGACCCCTACTGCGCCTCCGAGCGCGCTGCGCAGATGGCGGCCGACTGGGGCAGCGAGCTGATGTCGGTGGGTGCGCGCGGCCACATCAACGGCGAATCGGGTCTCGGCGACTGGCCGCAGGGCCGTGCCATGTTGCACGCCCTGATCGGGGCCGCCGCGGCCTGATCGGCCAGAATCGCGCCCATGGTCACCAAGAAACCCAAAGGCCTCGGCCTGGGCCTCGAAGCGCTGCTCGGCCCCAAAGTCAGCGACACCCCCACGCCCGCCAACGACGGCACGCCGCGCACGCTGAAGCTCGCGCAGCTGCAGCCCGGCAAGTACCAGCCGCGCACGCGCATGGACGAAGGCTCGCTTTACGAGTTGGCCGAAAGCATCAAGGCGCAGGGCATCATGCAGCCCATCCTGGTCCGCCCGGTGGGGCCGAACCGCTTCGAGATCATCGCGGGCGAGCGCCGCACCCGCGCGGCCAAACTGGCCGGCCTGGATGACGTGCCGGTGCTCGTGCGCGACGTGCCCGATGAGTCCGCTGCGGCGATGGCGCTCATCGAGAACATCCAGCGCGAAGACCTCAACCCTCTCGAAGAAGCGCAAGGCATCGCGCGCCTCGTCAACGAGTTCCACCTCACGCACGAGCAGGCCGCACAAGCCGTGGGCCGCTCGCGCAGTGCAGCAAGCAATCTTCTGCGCTTGTTGAACCTGGCCGAGCCGGTGCAACAGATGCTGATGGCCGGCGACATCGACATGGGCCACGCGCGCGCTCTGCTGCCGCTCGAGGGCGCGCAGCAATTGCTGACCGCCGCCGAAATCGTCGGCAAGAAACTCAGCGTGCGCGAAGCCGAGAAACTCGTGGCCAAGACCATGACCTCGCGTCAAAAGCCCCTGCTGCGCGTCGCGAAAGAGAAATCACGCGATATTGCACGCATCGAAGAAGAACTCTCCGATGCCTTGACCGCGCAGGTCGAGATCCGTGTGAAGAAGCGAACCAAGCGCGGCGAACAAGGCGAGGTGGCGATCCAGTTCGGCTCGTTGGACGAACTCAACGGCCTGCTCGAAAGACTTGGCTTGTCCAACGCATAGGCGTATCTTGGTGGCGTGAGGTTGACAGAACATCTCCCGAGGAACTTTGAGAAGAGTCTGTGGCTCACTGACTGTGTGCGCCGGCGCTTCACGGCACAGTCCTTGCAAAGCTCGAACTGCGGTGATATTTGGCTTCTTCTCAAGACATGATTGCTCTCACAATGACTCAAGCTTGATCACAAGCGGCTGACTACCCAAGGAAAGCTCTGATGGAGCCTGAAGCGGGCTTCATCAGAACTTCCCCAGATGGTGCCGGGGTGTGGCCTCCGGCGTCGTCTTCCTGAGATCTAGGAGGTCAGCATGGACGTGATCAGCCATTTCGCCGCTCGATTCGAGCGCACGCGTGAAGAGGAACTCTCACTCGAAGAGTACCTGGCCGAGTGCAAGCGCAACCCGATTGCGTACGCCACCGCCGCCGAGCGCATGCTCAAGGCCATCGGTGAGCCGCAGAGCATCGACACGCGCAACGACCAACGCCTGTCGCGCCTGTTCGCGAACAAGGTCATCAAGATCTACCCCGCCTTCGCCGAGTTCTACGGCATGGAAGACGCCATCGAGCAGGTGGTGTCGTATTTCCGGCATGCCGCGCAGGGGCTGGAAGAAAAGAAGCAGATCCTCTATCTGCTGGGCCCGGTGGGCGGCGGCAAGTCCTCGATCGCCGAGCGGCTCAAGTCGCTGATGCAGGAGGTGCCCTTCTACGCCATCAAGGGCTCGCCGGTGAACGAGTCGCCGCTCGGCCTGTTCGACATCAACGAAGACGGGCCGATCCTCGAAAAGGAATACGGCATTCCGCGTCGCTACCTGAACCGCATCCTGTCACCCTGGGCCGTGAAACGTCTCGACGAGTTCGGCGGTGACATCCGCAAGTTCAAGGTGGTGAAGCGCTTCCCGTCGGTGCTCAAGCAGGTCGGCATCGCCAAGACCGAGCCGGGCGACGAGAACAACCAGGACATCTCGTCCCTCGTCGGCAAGGTCGACATCCGCAAGCTCGAAACCTATGCGCAGGACGACCCCGATGCCTACAGCTACTCGGGTGGCCTGTGCCTGGCCAACCAGGGCCTGCTGGAGTTCGTCGAGATGTTCAAGGCGCCGATCAAGGTGCTGCACCCCTTGCTGACGGCCACGCAGGAAGGCAACTACAAGGGCACCGAAGGCTTCGGTGCCATCCCGTTCGACGGCGTGGTGCTCGCGCACAGCAACGAGAGCGAGTGGAAGACCTTCCGCAACAACAAGAACAACGAGGCCTTCCTCGACCGCATCTACATCGTGAAGGTGCCCTACTGCCTGCGCGTGAGCGAAGAGGTCAAGATCTACGAGAAGCTGCTGCGCGGCTCCTCTCTTTCGCAGGCCACCTGCGCGCCGGGCACGCTCAAGATGATGAGCCAGTTCGCGGTGCTCACGCGCCTGAAGGAGCCGGAGAACTCGTCGCTGTACTCCAAGATGCTGGTGTACGACGGCGAGAACCTGAAGGACACCGACCCGCGCGCCAAGAGCTTCCAGGAGTACCGCGACTATGCGGGTGTCGACGAAGGCATGAGCGGCATCTCCACGCGCTTCGCCTTCAAGATCATCAGCAAGGTCTTCAACTTCGACAGCACCGAGGTCGCCGCCAACCCGGTGCACCTGATGTACGTGCTCGAGCAGCAGATCGAGCGCGAGCAGTTCCCGGCCGAGACGGAGCAGAAGTACCTCGCGTTCATCAAGGAGCACCTGGCCGTCAAGTACGCCGAGTTCATCGGCAAGGAGATCCAGACGGCGTACCTGGAGAGCTACAGCGAGTACGGCCAGAACATCTTCGACCGCTACGTCACCTATGCCGACTACTGGATCCAGGACCACGAGTACCGCGACACCGACACCGGCGAGGTGTTCGACCGCGCCTCGCTGAACGCGGAGCTCGAGAAGATCGAGAAGCCGGCGGGCATCAGCAACCCGAAGGACTTCCGCAACGAGATCGTCAACTTCGTGCTGCGGGCGCGCGCCAACAACGCGGGCAACAACCCGGCCTGGACGAGCTACGAGAAGCTGCGCACGGTGATCGAGAAGAAGATGTTCTCCAACACCGAGGAGCTGCTGCCGGTCATCAGCTTCAACGCCAAGGCGAGTGCCGACGAGGCGAAGAAGCACGAGGACTTCGTCACCCGCATGGTGGCCAAGGGCTACACGCCCAAGCAGGTGCGTCTGCTGTGCGAGTGGTACCTGCGCGTGAGAAAGAGTTCCTGATCGAGAACCGTGAGCAGTTTGGGAAAGGCCGGCATGCTTCAGCAGATCATTGATCGGCGGTTGGCAGGGAAGAACAAGTCCATCGGCAACCGCGAGCGC
>NZ_DASSRA010000229.1:0-23030 GCF_035702065.1 Rhizobacter sp. | reverse complement strand
GGTCGAGGTTGAGGTCGACGGGCCCGGTGTCGGCGGCGCTGCTCACCGGCTCGGGCTCGGGTTGGCGGGCGCTCAAGTCGATGTCGATTTCGCCCGACCAGTCGATCGCGCTCTCGTCCACCAGGCCGATCTGTTTGGCCTCGGTGTCGGAGAACTGCGGCTCGATGGCGGTCGCGCCGGTGCTCGTCATGGGCACGTCGCGCAGCAGCGCGTCGGGCTCGGGCACGGGGGTGTTGAACACCTGCTCCAGCTGCTTGGCGAGCAGGTTGTATTCGAGCTCGGTCAGCGGCGTGCCCTTGAGCGAATCGGCGTGCGCGGGCAGCAGCTTGCCGAAGAACTCTTTTTGCGCCGCCTCCGGCCAGCCGACGAGCTTCATGCCCTCGTTCAAGTCCTTCATCAGCGGCGGCAGCTGCATCAGGAACTTCTTGCGCATGGCCGGCGAGCCCTTGGGCTGCACGCTCATCACCAGGTCGCGGCCGGCGCGCTTGAGGCGCTGCACCAGCTCCGACTGCGGGCCTTCTCGCCGCGTGGCCGTCGCCAGCGCCTGGCTCCACACCTGCGCCAGGAAGTCGCGCAGGTATTCCTGCAGCGAGAGCGGCGTCAGCGCAGCGCGCAGCTGCAGCATGTAGCGCTGCTGCACGCGCAGGTCGGACTCCTTGCCGTCGACCACCGAGACCGCCGAGGCGTTGGTCTCCACGGTGCGCTTGGCCTGCTGGGCGATGAAGCCTTCCAGCGCGTTGAGCTTGGATGTGTAGACATCCATCTGGTCGAAATCGCCTTCGACGATCTCCTGCACCAGCTCGCGCACGCGGGCCATGAACTCCTTGCCAGGGCCTTCGTCGAACTCGTCGAACGCCGCCGCCAGCGAGGCGATGCGGTTGACGAACCGGCGCACCGGGTGCTTGCGCGAGGAGAAGAAGGTGTTGTCGGCCAGGGCGACACGCAGTACCGGCAGCTGCAGGCGTGCGATCTGGCGCGCCATCTGCGGCGGCACGCGCGGGTCGGAGAGGATCTGGTCGAACAGGCTGCCGACCACGTCGATCACCATGTGATCCAGCGTGCCGCTCGAGGCCTGGCGCAGCTCCTCGCGGTGCGTGCGGATCAGGTTGGCGGCCATCAGGCCGGAAGCGACATCGCCGTACGAACCGCCTCCCGTCGCGGCCCCCAGACCTCCGGCGGCGCTGTGCAATCCGCCTGCGGTGACGCCACCCAGGCCGGCGGGTGCCGTGGGTGCACCCAGATCGGCAGGGCGCGTAGCGAGGAAGGTCAGCCGCCGGATCAGCGACATCAGCTCCGCGTCGGCCTGGGCCGCGGGGGTCATGTTGTGCGCCGCAGAGCGGCCGGAACCGCCCGGAGCACCGGGCCGCGCCCCAGCTGCACCGAGAGGCGCCGTGGCGGTGTCGCGGCCTCCCCAGCCGCTGGCGGCCGGGCGTCCGGCTCCGGCTGCACCGCCAGGACCGCCGCTCAGCCCACCGGCGCCACGCATCCCCGGCCCGCCGAGCGGTGAACCAGAGCTGGCGGCACCTTCATAACCCGAGTGGGTCGTGGGACCGAACTGGCCGTGGCCAGAACTCGAACCCGGGTCGCGCGACAGGGTGTCGTAACCCGAGACACGCTCCTTCGACAGGTCGTTACCGGGGCCTTCCACCCCGCGCACCGTGAGCCCGACCGGCTGGATGCCGCGGGCGCGGAAGTCTTTCAATATGTCGGCGTAGCAGCCTGGCATCACCCGCGCCATGGCCAAGCCGAGTTCGCGTGCCAACAGCTTGCGGCTCTCGCGATCGTTCGAGACGGAGCCAATGGCGCGGTAGATGGCGGCGCCCAGCACTTCGGGGCGCAGCGGATTGCGGTCGTGCTCGGCCCGGCCCAGGCCCAGCAACTGGCCGGTGTAGGAGGCGAGCTCGCGCAACTCCCATTCACAGCCGTGCGTAATGGCCTGGCTGATGCGGTCGGCGAACATGCCTTCCTCGACCTCGGCGTCGTCGACCAGGCTCAGTGACTGCCAGTCGGTTTCAGCCAGGGAGCGGCCGCGTTCATGGCCCGGGTGGAGTTCGCGGGTGACCTTCTTGCTCAGGGTGTCGGCGAACACCAGCACGAAGGTGCTCATGTGGCGCCGCAAGTCGAGCTGGGCGTTGATCAGCGCGTCGCGATCGAAGATGCGCGCGGCAGCCGAGGCCAGCAGCCCGAGGTGATCACCCACGCGGTCCGCCACGCCCGCGGTGGTCGTCTTGATGTGGTTCATGGCCGCATCGAAAGCGGCCTGGGCGCGTGGGTCGGTCTGATTCATCTCGAACGGGGCCGCCTTCGGCCAGCCGGGACGCGCTCACGAACATGCTCGCTTCGGGAGCGCACGTCCTGCAAGTATGGGGCCAAACGGTGGCCCGCCGCCACGGCGTTGCACCCTGGCGACGGCAGCGAGGCCGCTGCCTACTTCTTCAGCGAATCGCGGATTTCTCGCAGCAACACGACGTCTTCCGGCGTCTCTGCCGGCGACGCAGGCGGGGCGTCCTTCTTGAGCCGGTTGATCTGCTTGACCATCACGAAGATGATGAAGGCCAGGATGACGAAGTTGAGCGCCACCGTGATGAAGTTGCCGTAGGCGAAGAGCGGCACACCCGCCTTCGTCAGCGCCTCGTAGGTCATCGGCCCCTTGAAGTCAGCCGGCGGATTGGCCAGCATGACGAAGTAGCTGGAGAAATCGAGGCCACCGACCAGCCGGCCGATGATGGGCATGATCAGATCCTTGACGATCGAATCGACGATCTTGCCGAAAGCCGCCCCGATGATGACGCCGACCGCCAGGTCGACGACGTTGCCCTTCATGGCGAATTCTTTGAATTCGGTCGCAAATCCCATGTGATCTCTCCTGGTGACGGTGCGGCGCAGTATTGCCTAGCAGGTCTGGATGTCAAGGCCGACCCCTTGACACGTCCGCTAGAATCGCGGGTTGCCCCCTGAGTAGAAATCAGAAGTCAGCATCGAGGATCCCCATGAGTGACCAGCAAGTCGATCAAGGCCGCCGTACCTGGGTTGCCATCACCTGCGGCGCGGGAGCTGTCGGTGGCGTCGCAGCCGCCGTCCCCTTCGTCTCCACTTTCCAGCCCTCCGAACGAGCCCGTGCTGCCGGCGCAGCGGTCGAGGTCGACATCGGCGATCTGAAGCCCGGCGAAAAGAAGACCGTCGAGTGGCGCGGCAAGCCGGTGTGGATCATCCGTCGTACCGAGGAGCAGACCAAGGCGCTGCCGAAGAACGACCCGCTGCTGGCCGATCCCAAGTCCGAGCGCAAGCCCGACGAACTGACCCCCGCCTACGCCCGCAACGAGGGCCGCTCCATCAAGCCCGAAGTGCTGGTGGTCGTGGGCATCTGCTCCCACCTGGGCTGCTCGCCCTCCGACAAGTTCCAGACCGGCGCCCAGCCCTCGCTTCCCGACGACTGGGCGGGCGGCTTCCTCTGCCCCTGCCACGGCTCGACCTTCGACATGGCTGGCCGTGTCTACAAGAACAAGCCCGCGCCCGACAACCTCGAGGTGCCGCCCCACCAGTATTTGTCGGACAGCCGTCTGCTGATCGGTGAAGACAAGAAGGCCTGACCCAGGCACCTCCGGAGAATTACATGGCCGAGTTCAAGCAAGTCAGTCCCAACGCACCGATCGGTGAGAAGTTGTTGACCTGGGTCGACAACCGCTTCCCCGCGAGCAAGCTCTACAAAGAGCACATGAGCGAGTACTACGCTCCGAAGAACTTCAACTTCTGGTACGTCTTCGGTTCGCTGGCGCTCCTGGTTCTGGTGATCCAGATCGTCACCGGCATCTTCCTCGTGATGCACTACAAGCCCGACGCCGCCAAGGCCTTCGAGTCGGTCGAGTACATCATGCGCGACGTGCCCTGGGGTTGGCTGGTGCGCTACATGCACTCCACCGGCGCCAGCGCCTTCTTCATCGTCGTCTACCTGCACATGTTCCGCGGGATGATCTACGGCAGCTACCGCAAGCCGCGCGAGCTGGTGTGGATCTTCGGCTGCGCGATCTTCCTGTGCCTGATGGCCGAGGCCTTCATGGGCTACCTGCTGCCCTGGGGCCAGATGTCGTACTGGGGCGCCCAGGTGATCGTGAACCTGTTCCAGGCCGTGCCCTTCATCGGCCCGGATCTGGCCCTGCTGATCCGCGGTGACTACGTCGTGTCTGATGCCACGCTGAACCGCTTCTTCAGCTTCCACGTGATTGCCGTGCCGCTGGTGCTGTTGGGCCTGGTGGTTGCGCACATCATCGCGCTGCACGAGGTGGGTTCCAACAACCCCGACGGCGTGGAAATCAAGGCCAAGAAGGATGCCAAGGGCATCCCGCTCGACGGCGTGCCTTTCCATCCGTACTACACGGTGCACGACATCTACGCGACCAGCGTGTTCCTGATGGCCTTCGCCGCCATCGTGTTCTTCGCGCCCGAGTTCGGCGGCTACTTCCTCGAGTACAACAACTTCATCCCGGCCGATCCGCTGAAGACGCCCGCGCACATCGCGCCTGTCTGGTACTTCACGCCCTACTACTCGATGCTGCGTGCCACGACCAGCCAGATGGTCTACGTGCTCGTCGCTCTGGTCGGCCTGGGCGCCGTGCTGGCGATTGTGCGTGGTGGCTTCTCCGCTGCCGCCAAGCTGGTCATCGCGGTAGCTGCACTCGTGGCAGCTGCCTTGCTGCTGACCTTCGAAGCCAAGTTCTGGGGTGTGGTCGTGATGGGCGGTGCCGTCGTCATCATGTTCTTCCTGCCCTGGCTCGACCGCGCCGAGGCCAAGTCGATCCGCTACCGCCCTGACTGGCACAAGGTGATGTACGGTCTGTTCGTGCTGGTGTTCGCGGTGCTCGGCTACCTGGGTGTGCAGCCGCCGTCGCCGGTGGGCGAGCGGGTCTCGCAGGTCGGCACCTTGTTCTACTTCGGCTTCTTCCTGCTGATGCCCTGGTGGAGCCGCATCGGACAGTCCAAGCCGGTGCCTGACCGCGTGACGTTCGCTGCCCACTGAAGACGCAAGCCGGAAACCACACCATGAAGAAACTGATTTTGACTTTGCTGGCGTCGCTGACCTTCAGTACCGCTGCCATGGCTTCAGAAGGCGGGCCTGCGTGGGACAAGTTCCCCCAGTCCAAGGTGACCGACATGGCCGCGCTGCAAAACGGCGCCAAGCTGTTCGTCAACTACTGCCTGAACTGCCATTCGGCCTCGTTCATGCGCTTCAACCGCCTGCGCGACATCGGGCTGACCGACGACCAGATCAAGAAGAACCTCATGTTCACCACCGACAAGGTGGGTGACACCATGAAGATCGCTCTCGATCCGAAGCAGGCCAAGGAATGGTTCGGCGGCACGCCGCCCGACCTGACCGTGATCGCACGTTCGCGCGCCGACATCGGCAAGGGAACGGGTGCCGACTACCTGTACACCTACCTGCGCAGCTACTACCTTGACGACACCAAGGCGACCGGCTGGAACAACCTGGTGTTCCCGAGCGTGGGCATGCCCCATGCGCTGTGGGAGTTGCAGGGCCAGCGCATTGCCAAGTACGTCGAAGAGAAGGACGCTCACCACGAAGGCAAGACAGTGCACCGCTTCGCCGGCTTCGAGCAGGTGACACCGGGCAAGCTGAGCCAGATCGACTACGACAACAACGTTGCCGACCTGGTGGGTTTCCTGCAGTGGATGGGGGAGCCTGCGCAGAATGACCGGGTCAAGCTCGGTGCGTTCGTGCTCATCTTCCTGGCCCTCTTCACGGTCATTGCCTGGCGCTTGAACGCCGCCTTCTGGAAAGACGTGAAATAAGCGTTCGACCAGGGCTCGCTTGGCCCTGATCGTTTGCGGAGTGGGATGCCCGCTGCGGCTCGCCCACTCCGTTTGTGTTTTGCAAGACCTCTAGCCTCAAGGAGCCGCCATCATGATGGTGCTTTACTCCGGAACGACCTGCCCCTATTCGCATCGTTGCCGTTTCGTCCTGTTCGAAAAGGGCATGGACTTTGAAATCCGCGACGTGGACTTGTTCGCCAAGCCCGAAGACATCGCCTTGATGAACCCGTACAACGAAGTGCCGATCCTGGTCGAGCGCGACCTGATCCTGTACGAGTCGCACATCATCAACGAGTACATCGACGAGCGCTTCCCGCACCCGCAGCTGATGCCCGGCGACCCGGTGGCCCGCGCGCGCGTGCGCCTGTTCCTGCTCAACTTCGAGAAGGAGTTGTTTGCTCACGTGAACGTGCTCGAGGGCCGCAGCACCGGCACCAAGCCGACCGACAAGCAGCTCGAGAAGGCACGTGCGCAGATCCGCGACCGCCTGACCCAGCTCGCCCCCATCTTCCTGAAGAACAAGTTCATGCTGGGCGACGACTTCTCGATGCTTGACGTGGCCATTGCTCCGCTGCTGTGGCGCCTGGACTACTACGGCATCGACATGTCGAAGAACGCCGTGCCCCTGCTCAAGTACGCCGAGCGCATCTTCTCGCGCCCGGCCTACATCGAGGCATTGACGCCTTCGGAAAAGGTGATGCGCAAGTAAGCTACTTGGACCAAGCAGCGGCATGAGCCTCATCCCGACGACGCCCGGCAATGCGGGCAGTTCCACCCGGCCCTACCTGATTCGCGCCTTGCACGACTGGTGCACCGACAACGGCTTCACGCCGTACCTGGCGGTGTACGTCGATGCGAGCGTGCAGGTGCCGATGGAGTACGTGAAGAACAACGAGATCGTGCTGAACGTCGGGTTCGAGGCCACCACCGCCCTGAAGCTTGGTAACGAATTGATCGAGTTCAAGGCGCGGTTTGGTGGCACTTCGCGCGACATCGTCGTGCCGGTGGACCATGTCATTGCGATCTATGCGCGCGAAAACGGGCAAGGCATGGCGTTCCCGGTGCCGACCGAAACCTCGGCCGGCAGCGAGTCCCCGTTGCCGCCGGTTTCCGCCGTCCCGGCCGAGCGCCCCACGCAGCCGGGCGGCTTGCGCTTGGCCAGTGCCGAAGGCGCCGGCGCCAGTGAAGGCAAGGCTTCCGCCCTCGATGGCGAGACCGAGCCACCGGAGCCGCCGAGCGGGGGCCGCCCCTCGCTGAAGCGCATCAAGTAAGAGACTGGCCGCAGCTAAAATCGCGGCCCTTGCCCTTGTAGCTCAGTCGGTAGAGCAGCGGTTTTGTAAACCGAAGGTCGCGGGTTCGATTCCTGCCGGGGGCACCACCACCATCTCAGGGTTCTTGCGGATACCGATACGTCTGGTATCAGCTGAGCGTCAGCTCGATTGAACCTTGATCCTGATTGCAGTAACCTGCCAACCCCGCTGCTTGAGTGCATCCTCGAGCCGAGGTTGAAGCTGGCGCAGCTTGGCTGCCACCGAGGCATTCGCCACCAGCAACGACCACCCCTCGCCATCCAGGGGGCCGGGTTTCACATGAGCGGCCAGAGCCGCCGGCAAGACAGGGCGAACAGCCTCGAAGCGTGCATCCGACTCACGCATGAGCTGCTGCAATCGCGCAAGAGGGGCGCTGCGGTCGAGTGCCTCCTCCATGCGCAAGGCGTTGGGGGTGACCGGGGATGGTTTCTGGTTCACCGCAAGGAGTTTAGCGATGCAGATCATGATTACGCACGGCACGATGGCGCGTACGCGCGTGCTGCACTTCAACCGGTTCCAGCTCCTCGGGATGCTGGTTGGTCTGGTTATTCTGCTGCTGCTGCTGTCGGGCACCATCTACCACGTGATCTTCCTGAAGGCCGCACGCGAAGGCTGGCCGGTGGTCAGCCAGATCATGCGCCTGGTGGTACGAGACGAATTCGCCCAGCGCGACCGCTTCATGCGCGAGAACCTCGATGCCATGGCCCAGAAGGTCGGGGAGATGCAGGCCAAGCTCATCAAGCTCGAAGCCATCGGCGAGCGGGTGTCGGGACTGGCCGGTGTCAAGCCCGATGAACTGAAGCAGATGAATCCGAGGGGCGGGCAAGGGGGGCCCTTCGTGCCGGCGCGCAAGCCTTCGCTGGAGCAGCTCAACAGCATGGTCGCCTCCCTCGACGAAGCGGCGGAGCAGAGCACCGATGTCTTCACGATGATCGAGTCCCGGCTGTTCGAGAAGCGCTTGGCGTCGTTGATGGTGCCCAACAGCCCGCCGATCATTGGTGCGGTGGGTTCGGGCTTCGGTTTCCGGTCCGACCCCTTCTCGGGCCGGGCCGCCTTGCACACGGGCCTGGACTTTCCATCTGACGTGGGCACACCCATCATGGCTGCGGCCGGTGGCGTGGTGCGTTCGACCGATTTCCACCCGGCCTATGGCAATCTGCTGGAGATCGACCACGGCAATGGACTGACCACCCGCTACGCCCACACCTCCAAAATCCTGGTCAAGGCCGGTGACCTGGTCAAACGTGGCCAGGTGGTCGCTCAGGTCGGGACGACCGGCCGGTCCACGGGCCCGCACTTGCACTTTGAAGTGATGGTCGAGGGTGTGCTGCAAGACCCAGCCAAGTTCCTGGCTGGCAAGGCGCAGCCTCCTGCGGTGCGCACGGCCGTGGCTCCGTCTTCAGGCCACTCGCCGCCGGCCCGCTGAGCCCGGTCCGCACCCACCCCGGGTGCTAAGATTCGCGGCTTTTCCCGCGGTAACGGGCCTTGTCTTGGTCCGCCTTGAAAAAGGCTGGAATCGGGCCCAGTTCTCGCGGCATTGCCATCCTTCAAGCGGCCGGCCCGTGCCCGCCGCTTCGAATTTGCCCGCTGCCTTCCAGCTCCCCAATCCTTGACGCTGCATGTTGCCCAAGCTTCTCACTTCGATTTTCGGTAGCCGCAACGACCGCCTGCTCAAGCAGTACCGGCAGGTGGTACAGCAGATCAACGCCCTGGAGCCGCAGTTCGAGAAGCTCGACGACGCCGCGCTGCAGGCCAAGACGGCCGAGTTCAAGGAACGCGTGGCCAAGGGCGAGTCGCTCGACTCCCTGTTGCCCGAAGCCTTTGCCGTAGCCCGCGAAGGCAGCAAGCGTGTCCTCAAGATGCGCCACTTCGACGTCCAGCTGATCGGTGGCATGGCGCTGCACAACGGCAAGATTGCCGAAATGCGCACCGGTGAAGGCAAGACGCTGATGGCGACCTTGCCGGTGTACCTGAACGCTCTCACGGGCAAGGGCGTTCATCTGGTGACGGTGAACGACTACCTCGCCCGGCGTGACGCCGAGTGGATGGGCAAGCTCTACAGCTTCCTCGGCCTGACCGTCGGCGTGAACCTGCCGCAGATGCCGCGCGAAGAGAAGCAGGCCGCCTACGCCGCCGACGTGACCTACGGCACCAACAACGAATACGGCTTCGATTACCTGCGCGACAACATGGTCTACGAGACGGCCGACCGCGTGCAGCGCGGCCTCACGTATGCCATCGTCGACGAGGTCGACTCGATCCTGATCGACGAGGCCCGCACGCCGCTCATCATCAGCGGCCAGGCTGAAGACCACACCGAGCTTTACGTCCGCATCAATGCCGTGGTGCCCCTGCTCAAGAAGCAGATCGGCGAGCTCGACCTGCGTACCGGTGAAGGCGTGATCGAGCCGGGCGACTTCACCGTCGACGAGAAGTCGCACCAGGTCTTCCTGACCGAAGACGGTCACGAGAACGCCGAGCGCATCCTGCGCGAAGCCGGTCTGCTGGTCGATGGCGCCAGCCTGTACGACCCGCAGAACATCACGCTGATGCACCACGTGTACGCCGCATTGCGTGCCCGCCACCTCTACAACCGCGACCAGCACTACGTGGTGCAGGACGGCGAGGTGATCATCGTCGACGAGTTCACCGGCCGCCTGATGACGGGCCGCCGCTGGTCCGACGGCCTGCACCAAGCGGTCGAGGCCAAGGAAGGCGTGCAGATCCAGAGCGAGAACCAGACGCTCGCATCGATCACCTTCCAGAACTACTTCCGCATGTACGGCAAGCTGTCGGGCATGACCGGCACGGCCGACACCGAGGCCTACGAGTTCCAGGAGATCTACGGCCTCGAGACCGTGGTGATCCCGCCCAACAAGCCCACGGCGCGCAAGGACGAACTCGACCTCGTCTACAAGACCGACAAGGAAAAGTTCGACGCCGTCATCGAAGACATCCGCAGCTGCCACACCCGTGGCCAGCCCGTGCTGGTGGGCACGACCTCGATCGAGAACTCCGAGCTGATCTCCGAGAAGCTGAAGAAGGCGAACCTGCCGCACGCCGTGCTGAATGCCAAGCAGCACGCCAAGGAAGCGGAGATCGTGGCCCAGGCCGGCCGGCCCGGCGTCATCACCATCGCCACCAACATGGCCGGCCGCGGCACCGACATCGTGCTTGGCGGCAACGTCGAGAAGCAGATCCAGCTGATCGAGGCTGACGAGTCCATCCCCGAGGCCGACAAGGCGGCGCGCATCAAGACCCTGCAGGACGAATGGCAAGGCTTGCACGAGCAGGTCAAGGCGGCCGGCGGCCTGCGCATCATCGCCACCGAACGGCACGAATCGCGCCGTATCGACAACCAGTTGCGTGGCCGTTCCGGCCGCCAGGGCGACCCCGGGTCGTCGCGCTTCTACCTCTCGCTCGAAGACTCGCTGATGCGTATCTTCGCGGGCGACCGCGTGCGCGCCATCATGGATCGCCTGAAGATGCCCGAGGGCGAGGCGATCGAAGCCGGCATCGTCACGCGCAGCATCGAGGGCGCGCAGCGCAAGGTCGAGGCGCGCAACTTCGACATGCGCAAGCAGCTGCTCGAATACGACGACGTGTCGAATGACCAGCGCAAGGTCATCTACCAGCAGCGCAACGAGATCCTGGAAGCCGCCGACCTCACGGCCCAGGTCGCCAGCCTGCGCGAAAGCACCCTGACCGACGTCGTGCGCACCTATGTGCCGGCCGAGAGCATGGAAGAGCAGTGGGATCTGCCTGGGCTGGAGAAGACGCTGGCCGATGAATGGCAGATCGAGGTGCCGCTCAAGTCGCACGTTGAGAAGAGCAGCGCCATCACCGACGAAGAGATTGTCGAACTGGTGGTGAAGGCCGGCAATGCCGCGTTTGCCGAGAAGCTGGAACGTGTGGGCGCCGAGCAGTTCCGGCCCTTCGAGCGCATGATCCTGCTGCAGTCGATCGACCAGCACTGGCGCGAACACCTTGCCGCGCTCGACTACCTGCGCCAGGGCATCCACCTGCGCGGCTACGCGCAGAAGAACCCCAAGCAGGAATACAAGCGCGAAGCCTTCGAGCTGTTCAGCCAGCTGCTCGACGTGGTGAAGATGGACGTGACGCGCATCCTGATGACCGTGCGCATCCAGACGCAGGAGCAGGTGGCCGAAGCCGCCGAAGCGATCGAGACGCGCGCCGAAGCCATCAGCAACGTGACCTACACCCACCCCAACGAAGACGGCAGCGTCTCGCAGGAGACCGACCCTGCCAGCGCCGTGCCCAAGGTCGGGCGCAACGACCCCTGCCCATGCGGCAGCGGCAAGAAGTACAAGCTGTGCCACGGCCGGCTCGCCTGAGGGCGAGCGGCTTCTGCCCCTCTCAGGGTGCCGGCAGCCAGTGCTGCCGGTCGGTGCCGGGGTCGTAGCGGAACGGGTCGTCGTCGAACTGGTGCCACAGGCGCCAGCGCCATGTCAGTTCGTGTCGCAGGCGCCGGTAGGTCAGGTACGCGGCATTGCCACTTTGCTGAGCCCAGTAGTCGTCGCGCATGTGGGCGAAATACTGCGTGCTGAAGCGCTTCATGTACGCGCTGCACTGATCCAGCGGCAAGGGGCGGCGCGCCGCACGCTCGGCGGCCACGGCCTCCCACGCGAGCTTCTGCAGTGATGCAGCCAGCGTTGCATCCATGCCGTCCGGGGCCCATGCGCCCACCGGTGAGCGGTGGTACATCGCCGCGTAGCTGCTCAGCGCCAGGTAGTAGGCGCCGAGCGGAGTGGTGTGCACGGTGTCATGGAAGATCCTGTCCAGCACCTTGCCACCTGATGGCGTGACGAGGCCGGCGACTTGCCCGCGCATGGCCCGCTCTACCAGTGACACCAGTGCGGCCGATGCCGGCAGCGGCTCGATGCGGTCCGGGCGTCCCTCGGCAGCGAGTGAGGTGTTGATGCGGCTCAGCACGCATTGCCACAAGGGGGCTGCAGCCCGCTCGTAGGCGATCCAGCGGCTGGGGTCGGACTTGTCGATCACCCCCAGCCAGGGTTCGTAGAACCAGGTCTGGCCATCGGCGTTGCCGGCGATGAAGCGCTCGTGGTAGTGGCGCAGGTAGCGCACCGTGTCGTTGAACACGATCGAGTCGAGCACACCGTGCTGCTCGGTGATGATGAGCGTGTCGTAGGGCTGGCCGTCGGTGGTGCGCGGGTGGCGCAGCTCCGAGATGACGTCGAGCCCTTCGCCCGTGCGGTTGTAGCCGGTGGAGTAGCCGCGCCAGCCGCTTTCCTGGCCTTCGCCGCGGCTGCGCTGCAGGATCGACGAACCGACGACGTACTGCCGGTTCCACTGCATCGGCTGGCCCAGGCTCGCGGCCACCTGGGCCAGGTACACGGGCAGCGGGTTGTCGGTGAGGCTGTGCCCCGAGATGAACACGCGCTGCGGCGGGTGAGGCTCGGCCGCATGCGAGGCGCCGGCAACGATCGACAAGGCGAATGTCAGGGCAAGTAGGAGGCGCATCGCGGGCCAGTGTGCCACGCTGAAATCTACAATCGGCCTCCCCACCAACGAGGCGCGCCTTGCCATGCCAGTGAACCTTCAAGCCCCGCGCGCCGAAGCGCTCCACCCCGTCCCAGGCGTCAAGCTCGGCATCACCATGGCCGGCGTGCGCAAGGCCAACCGCCGCGACCTGACGGTGATCACGCTGGCCGAAGGCTCGCAGGTGGCGGGCGTGTTCACCAGCAACCGCTTTTGCGCCGCGCCGGTGCAGCTGTGCCGCAAACACCTGGCTGCCAACATCGGGCCGCGTGCCTTGGTCATCAACACCGGCAACGCCAACGCCGGCACCGGCGAAGACGGCCTGATGCGCGCCTTCTCCACCTGCGTCTCGCTGGCCCAGCAGCTGAACCTCTCGCCGGAGCAGGTGCTGCCCTTCTCCACCGGCGTGATCATGGAGCCGCTGCCAACAGACCGCATCGCCGCCGGCCTGCCCGGGGCCATCGCCGACCTGAAGGAGGACAACTGGGCGCCGGCAGCCGAGGCCATCATGACCACCGACACCGTGCCCAAGGCGGCGTCGACGCAGATCCAGATCGGCGGCAAGACCGTCACCATCACCGGCATCAGCAAGGGCGCCGGGATGATCCGGCCCAACATGGCCACCATGCTGAGCTTTCTGGCCACCGATGCGGTGATCGCTCCGCAGCTGATGCAGTCACTCACCCGCGAAGCCGCCGACAAGTCCTTCAACCGCATCACCATCGACGGCGATACCTCGACCAACGATTCCTTCGTCGTCGTGGCCACCGGCGCCGCCGGCCACGCGCCCATCAGCCAGCTCGAGTCGGGCGATGGCGCGCTGCTGCGCCAGGCCGTGATCAACGTCGCCACGCAGCTGGCCCAGGCCATCGTGCGCGATGGCGAAGGCGCCACCAAGTTCATCACCGTACAGGTCGACGGTGGCAAGACCGAAGCCGAATGCCAGCAGGTGGCCTACGCCATCGCCCATTCGCCGCTGGTGAAGACCGCCTTCTTTGCGAGCGACCCCAACCTCGGCCGCATCCTGGCGGCGGTGGGTTATGCCGGCATCGCCGACCTCGATCAGACGCGCATCGAGATGTTCCTCGACGACGTGCACGTGGTCACCGATGGCGGCCGCAAGGCCAGCTACGAAGAGGCCGACGGCGCCCGCGTGATGAAGCAGGCCGAGATCACCGTGCGCATCTACCTACGCCGCGGCACCGCGCAGGCCACGGTGTGGACCTGCGACTTCAGCTACGACTACGTCAAGATCAACGCGGACTATCGCAGCTGAACGAGCGGCTGCTGCCGCTCAGATCGCCTCCGGCGGCAGCGTGAAGTAGAAGCTCGCGCCCTGGCCGCGCGCCGTCTTCACCCAGATGTCGCCGCCATGGCGGCGGATCGCGCGGTGCACGATCGCCAGGCCGACGCCGGTGCCCGGGAACTGCGATTCGGGGTGCATGCGGCGGAAGGGCTCGAACAGCTGCTGGGCGTGGGCCATGTCGAAGCCGGCGCCGTTGTCGCGTACGCAGTAGACCGTGCGCTCGCTCTGCTGTTCTGCGAAGAACGCGATGCGCGCATCCTCGCGCTTGCCGGTGAACTTCCAGGCATTGGAGAGCAGGTTTTCGAGCGCCAGGCGGAGCAGCCCGGCATCGCCCTCGGCCACGAGCGTGGTGTCGATCTCGGTGTGGACGCGGCGGTTCGGGCTGGTGTCCTGCAAGGTGTTGAGGATGCCCTGTGCCAGCGTGCCGATGTGGACGGGCCGCCGGCGCAGCTCGCCGCGTGTCACCTTCGAGAGGGTGAGCATGTCTTCGATCAGGTCGCTCATGCGCTGGGCCGAAGTACGGATGTGCTGCAGAAAGGTCGCGCTCTCGCCGGCCAGCGGTGGTTCGGCCGTGGCCAACAAGTCGCTGTAGCCCTTCACAGCGCGCAACGGCGCGCGCAGGTCGTGCGACACCGAATGGGCGAATGCGTCGAGTTCCCTGTTGACCTCCTGCAGCTCGGCGGTGCGCTGCTCCACGCGGCGCTCCAGGCTTTGATACAGCGCCACATTCTCGAAGGCGAGCGAGGTGGAGTCGGCCAGAGCCTGGATCAGCTCGACCTCGTCGGCCGTGGCCTCGTGCTCGCGTGCCCAGTAGTTGCCGATGGCGCCGATGGGCGCCTCGCCGCGGATGGGCACCATCACCAGGCTCTTCACGAAGGTGGGCCGGTAGGCGTCGTGCGGGATGCGCGGGTCGAGGTAGATGTCGGGGACGACCGCCGGCTGCCGGTTGAGCATGGCCCAGCCACTGATGCAGGTCTCCATCGGGAACTGGAGGCCCTTCCAGAGCGGGGCGATGGCGTCTTCGTCGACGTAGTGGCACATCTCGCCGTCACGCATCACGAAGGTTGCGCCGTCGGCCATGTTGAGCTGGCGTGCCGCGCGGCGCACGATGTCGGCGATGGCTTCCACGTTGCGAGCGAGAGCGCCTTCACCGTGTCGACCAGCACCGCGCGGGAACGCGTCAGCGTCGCCAGGCGCTGGCTCTCGCGCGCGGCATGGATGCGCCCCACCGCGCCGGGCAGGCGCCACAGCTGGTCCTTGGGCACGTAGTCGGTCGCGCCGGCCTCGATGCAGTGAGCGGCCCAGCGCGGGTCGGCGTTGCCGCTGACGAAGACGAACGGAATGCCGGGCCGCAACTCGCGTGCGAGCTTCAGGGCGTCGATGCCGCTGATGCCGGGCACCTGGTTGTCGGAGAGGATGGCGTCGATCTGCGCGTTCTCCAGCATCTGCCGGAAGTCATCGCCGGAGGTGGCGCTCAGCCAGGTGGGTGTCCCCGTCAGCTTGGCCACTTCGCGCCGCACCAGGTCGGCGTCGAGGGTGTCATCTTCCAGGTGGAGGATGTTCAGGTTCGGCATCGGATTGAGCTCCTTCCGGCAAGAGATGGGGCATCTTAGCCATCGGGTGGTTTGGCACCTGCGGCCGCGGATGCCCCTGCGTTCTAGGGAGACCTCGCCTTTTCAGCTTGCGCCGCTCGCAGGCCCGCTGTTAGCATGACCACTCACCCCAAACCCCTGCACGACATGCGCCACTCCTCACGCTCCTCATGCCGCGTTGCCATCGGCAACGCCTGGGGGATGGGTGCGCGCCTACACGGCATTCACTTGCCGCCGGTCGCAGAGGCTTCCTGGGGTTTCTGACCTCTCAGCATCACTTCAACCGAAGTTCCGCTGAGACCCTCAGCGGAAGAATCGGTTGAATGCCCTTCTTTCGCTGATCCGGATCCACCGATCCACCAGGGTGCCACCCGCGCCCGAACGAGACAGACGAGAGAGGAGACGGCAGATGTTGAATCGGCTCACCGCACTCTGGGAAGCCTGGGCACAGCGGCTCGCCTTGGGCCCTGACGACCTGCTGCGCGACCGCACCTACCGCCGGCTTTGGTCGTCCATCCTCATCAGCTCCTTCGGCGGCCAGGTGACCATGCTGGCGCTGCCGCTCACCGCGGCCGTGCTGCTGCATGCCACGCCCACGCAGATGGGCCTGCTGACGGCGATGGAGATCGTGCCCTTCGTGCTCTTCTCGCTGCCTGCCGGCGTGTGGCTGGACCGTGTGCGCAAGTTGCCGGTGTACGTGATGGGCGAGTGCCTGCTGGGCGTGATCGTCGCCAGTGTTCCCTTCGCGTGGTGGATGGGCTGGCTGTCGATGGCGTGGCTGTACGTGGTCGGCTTCATCATCGGCGTCGTCTACACCGTCGCCGGTTCGGCGGCGCAGATCGTGCTGACCCAGGTGGTGGCCCGCGACCGGCTGGTCGAAGCGCATGCCAAGAATGCCTTGGCCACTTCGGGGGCCGAAGTGGCCGGCCCCGGCTTTGCCGGCGCGCTGATCAAGGTGGTGGGTGCACCCCTGGCCTTGCTGGTGGACGCTGTGCTGCTGGTGGTCTCAGCCGCCATCCTGCGCGGCATTCGCGTACAGGAAGACCGCGGCCGGCGCCGCGGCGGCCACTTCTGGCGCGATCTGCGCACCGGCTTGCGCTTCGTGTTCGGCACGCCCTTGCTGGTGGCTCTGGCGGTGGTGGTCGGGGCCTGGCAGATGTGCCACCACGCCGCGGTGGTCGTGCAGATCCTCTTCGCTACCCGCACCCTGGGACTGAACGAACAGCAGGTCGGCCTGAGCTACATGGTCATGGGTCTGGGCACGATCGTCGCGAGCGTGCTGGGCAACCGCATCAGCCGTCGTGTGGGGCCGGGGCCGTGCCTGGTGATGGGCATTGCGATCTGCAGCGCTGGCTGGCTGCTGCTGGCCGCCGCGCCCGCCAACCGCTGGGGCGTGGCGGCGTTTGCGCTGATGCTGTTGCTGTTCAGCGCGGGCGCGGTGCTGGTGTTCATCAACTTCCTGGCCCTGCGCCAGGCAGTGACGCCTGAGCCGCTGCTCGGCCGCATGACGAGTGCCATGCGCTGGCTCACGCTGCTGGCGGCAGGCCCCGGGGCGTTGCTGGGCGGTTGGTTGGGCGAGCACGTCGGCTTGCGCGCCGCGCTGGGCTTCTCGGGCGGCACGGGCTTGCTGCTGGCCTTGCTGGCCTGGCGTCACCCGGCCATTCGCGGCGTGAAGGTCTTGCCGCAGGCGGAAGATGCCGATGAATGGGTGGGGGCCGAGGCGTCGGTGCGGCCCACGACCATCATCGACCCGACTCAGGCTTGAGGAAGCGCGCGCCGGCTCAGCCTACGCGCGCACCAGTCGCCACGTCGAACCAGTGCAGGTGCTGCGGCGAGAGCTGCAGTTGCACCGTGCTGCCGGCAGTGGGCGGCGTCAGCATGCCGTCCATGCGCAGGGTGAAGTCGTGGTCGCCGAGCTTGCCATGCACCAGGCGCTCGGCGCCCAGCATCTCGATCAGCTCCACCTTCAGCGGCCAGCCGCCGACGCTGCCCGCCGCCACGTGCTCGGGCCGCAGGCCCAGCACCAGCTCGCCATGGCGCGGTGCGGCTGCGGGCAGGGGCAGGCTCTGTCCATCGAGCGTGAAGGTGGAGCCTTCGGCGCGGCCGGTGAGCAGGTTCATGGGCGGCGAACCGATGAAGCTCGCGACGAAGGTGGTGGCCGGCTTGGCGTACACCTCGTCGGGCGTGCCGAACTGCTCCATGCGCCCGGCGTTCATCACGATCATGCGCTGCGCGAGCGTCATCGCCTCGACCTGGTCGTGGGTGACGAAGAGCGAGGTCACGCCCAGGTCGGCGTGCAGCTTGCGGATCTCGATGCGCGTCTGTGCGCGCAGCTTGGCGTCGAGGTTGGAGAGCGGTTCGTCGAACAGGTAGACCTGCGGCTGGCGCACGATGGCACGGCCCATGGCCACGCGTTGGCGCTGGCCGCCCGAGAGCTCGCGGGGCTTGCGCGCGAGGTAGGGCGCGAGCTGCAGGATGGCGGCGGCCTTGTCCACGCGCGCCTTGATCTCGGCCGGTGGCACCTTGGCGATCTTCAGGCCGTAGGCCATGTTGTCAAACACCGTCATGTGGGGGTAGAGGGCGTAGTTCTGGAACACCATGGCGATGTCGCGCTCGGAGGGCTCGACGTCGTTGACCACACGCCCGCCGATGGCGATCTCGCCGCCGGAGACTTCCTCCAGCCCGGCCACCATGCGCAAGAGCGTGCTCTTGCCGCAGCCCGAGGGGCCAACGATGACGATGAACTCGCCGTCGGCGATCTCGGCGTCCACACCATGGATGACGGGGTTGGCCTTGGGCCCGCTGCCGTAGCGCTTGACGACCTGGCGAAGGGAGATGGCTGCCATGCGTGCTTTCTTGTTTCTCGGTCGCTATTTCTCGGTATCCACCAGGCCCTTGATGAACCAGCGCTGCATCAGGATCACCACCACAGCGGGCGGCAGCATCGCGAGCAGGGCGGTGGCCATGACCACGTTCCACTCGTTGGCGGCGTCGCCGCCGGCGATCATGCGCTTGATGCCAATCACCACGGGGTACATGTCTTCGCTGGTGGTGGCCAAGAGCGGCCAGAGGTACTGGTTCCAGCCGTAGATGAACTGGATCACGAACAGCGCGGCGATCGATGTCTTGGACAGCGGCACCAGCACGTCCTTGAAGAAACGCAGCGGGCCGGCGCCGTCGATGCGCGCGGCCTCGACCAGCTCGTCGGGCACGGTCAGGAAGAACTGGCGGAACAGGAAGGTGGCGGTGGCCGAGGCGATCAGCGGCACCGTGAGCCCGGCGTAGGTGTTGAGCATGCCGAGGTCGGATACCACCTTGTAGGTCGGCAGGATGCGCACCTCCACCGGCAGCATCAGCGTGACAAAGATGGCCCAGAAGAAGAAGCCCTTGAGCGGGAAGCGGAAGTAGACGATCGCAAAGGCCGACAAGAGCGAGATCGCGATCTTGCCGATGGTGATGACCAGCGCCGAAACCAGGCTGATCCACATCATGCGGGCCACGGGCGCGGTGGAGCCGGCGCCGCTGCCGCCGCCGAAGAGCGCGGTCTGGTAGGTCTCGACGAGGTGGCTGCCGGGCAGCATGGGCATGGGCGCCTGCACGATGTCTTGCGCGGTGTGGGATGACGCCACGAAAGCCAGGTAGAGCGGGAAGGCGACGATGGCCACGCCGAGCACCATGACCAGGTGGCTCAGCAGGCGAAGGGTATGGCTGCGGTCGACCATGGTCAGTGGCGCCCGGCCGCCCGAAGCCACTGGGCGCCCCCTCGGGGGGCAGTGAGCGGATGCGAGCTTGGGGGCTTCATCTCAGTGGTTTCATCTCAGTACTGCACCTTCTTCTCGACGTAGCGGAACTGCACCACGGTGAGCGCGATCACGATCACCATCAGCACCACCGACGGTGCCGCCGAGCCGCCGAGGTCGGCATTCTTGAAGCCGTCGTTGTAGACCTTGTAGACGAGGATCATCGTGTCCTGCCCCGGCCCACCCTGGGTGGTGGCGTCGACGATGGAGAAGGTTTCGAAGAAGGCGTAGACGACGTTGATTACCAGCAGGAAGAAGGTGGTGGGCGACAGCAGGGGGAACTGGATGGTCCAGAAGCGCCGCCACGGCCGCGCGCCGTCGATCGCAGCGGCCTCGATCAGCGACTTGGGAATCGACTGCAGCCCGGCCAGGAAGAACAGGAAGTTGTAGGAGATCTGCTTCCAGACGGCCGCCATCACGATCAGCGCGGTCGCGTGCTGCGAATTGAGCATGTAGTTCCAGTCGACGCCAAAGGCACGCAGTGCATGTGCCACCACGCCCAGCGTGGGCGAGAACATGAACAGGTACAGCACGCCGGCTACCGCGGGCGCGACGGCATAGGGCACGATGAGGAAGGTCTTGTAGAACAGCGCGCCCTTGATGATGCGGTCGGCGAACACGGCGAGCGCCAGCGAGATGCCGATGCCCAGCACCGCCACCAGCACCGAGAACAGCGCGGTGATCTTGAACGAGTCCACATAGGCCGGGTCGGAGAACAGGGCCTTGAAGTTGTCGAAGCCAACCCATTCGGTGGACATGCCGAACGCGTCCTGCAGCTGGAACGACTGCAGCAGCGCCTGGCCGGCCGGCCAAAAGAAGAACACCGTGATCACCGCCACCTGGGGGGCGAGCAGCACCCAGGGCAGCCAGCCCGACTTGAACAGGACCCGCTTCTCGGAGGCCATGGTTTATCGCGTCCGATCGAAGGGAACGCCCCCCCGCGGTAGACGGGGGCGACGCGACGAGGGGGTCGTCATCCCTTGTTGGCCTTCTGGAAGCGTTCGAGCTGCTCGTTGCCTCGCTGCACGGCGGCGTCGAGCGCTTCCTTGGCCGACTTCTTGCCCGTCCAGATCTGCTCGGTCTCTTCGTCGACGATGGTGCGGATGGGGTTGAAGTTGCCGAGACGAATGCCGCGCGACTTGTCGGTGGTCTTGCGGATCATCTGCGTGACGGCCACGTCGGTGCCCGGCTTCTCCTTGTAGAAGCCCGACTTCTCCGTCAGCTCGTACGCGGCGGTGGTGATGGGCAGGTAGCCTGTGCGCTTGTGGCTGGCCGATTGCACCTCGGGCTTGGACAGGTAGTTGAAGAACGCGGCCACGCCCTTGTAAGTCTCGGGCTTCTTGCCGGCCATCACCCACAGGCTCGCGCCACCGATCACGGTGTTCTGCGGTGCGCCGGGCACGTCGGGGTAGTAGGGCAGGGGCGCGATGCCGTAGGCGAACTTGGCTTCCTTCGCGACACGCGAGTACAGGCCCGACGAGCCGCTCATCATGGCGCACTCACCGGAGGGGAAGGCCACGTCGGCCTTGTTGTCGCGGCCCTTGTAGACGAACAGGCCCTGCTTGGCCATGCTCGACAGGTTCTCGAAGTGACGCACGTGCAGCGGCGAGTTGAAGGCCAGGCGCGTGGCGGTGCCGCCGAAGCCGTTGTTCAGGGTGGAGTACAGCGTGTTGTGCCAGGTGGAGAAGCTCTCCAGCTGTACCCAGCTGATCCAGCTGGTGGTGAAGGGACATTTGTGGCCGCTGGCCTTGAGCTTGGCGGCGGCCAGGGCGACCTCGGGCCAGGTGCTGGGGGCCTTGTTCGGGTCGAGGCCGGCGGCCTGGAAGGCGTCCTTGTTGTAGTAGAAGACCGTGGTCGAGCTGTTGAAGGGGAAGCTCAGCATCTGGCCATTGGGGGCGGTGTAGTAGCCCGCCACCGCAGGGATGTAGGCCTTGGCGTCGAACTTGGCGCCGCCGGCGGTCATGACCTCGCCCACGGGTTTGACGGCGCCCTTGGCGGCCATCATGGTCGCGGTGCCCACTTCGTAGACCTGGATGATCTCGGGCGCATTGCCGGCGCGGAAGGCGGCCATGCCGGCGGTGAAGGTCTCGCCGTAGGTACCTTTGTAGGTGGGCACGACGACGTAGTCCTTCTGGCTGGCGTTGAAGTCCTTGGCCAGGTCGTTGACCCATTCGCCGAGGGGGCCGCTCATGGCGTGCCACCACTGGATCTGCGTCTGGGCCTGCGCGGGCAGGGCGAGCGCCAGCAGGGTGGAGGAAAGGGCGAACAGCTTCTTGTGCATGACGGCTCCGGTGTGAATCTGCAACTTGTGGTCGGCAGAGCAGTGTGTGTCGGTCGTGTGACAGGCGTGTTTATGTCGCGGATGGCACCCTGCAACAACGGGGATAACCCCGCTGGATCAAAGGAGCTGTTGGCCCAAGCCCGTACCGGGCGATGCCCAGGGGGCGTGCGGTACCATTCGAGTCCAAGTGCATAGCAGGCGCGCGCGCCGCCTGGACTCCATGAACGCACCCACTCCGCTCAATCACGTGACCGCTGCGGTCGAGACCGCACACACCGCGCCCCGCCTGCGCGAGATCCCCTACAACTACACCTCGTTCTCCGACCGCGAGATCGTGATCCGCCTGCTGGGCTCTCGTGCGTGGGAGTTGCTGGACCGCCTGCGCGAAGAGCGTCAGACCGGCCGCTCGGCGCGCATGCTCTATGAGGTGCTGGGCGACATCTGGGTGGTTCAGCGCAACCCCTACCTGCAAGACGACCTGCTCGACAACCCGCGCCGGCGCAAGCTCCTGATCGAGGCGCTCAACCACCGGCTGGGCGAGGTGCAGGCCCGCCGCAAGCCGGAAGGCGACGGATCACGTGACGCCTCGGTCGGTGAGCTGCTGCAGTCGGCGAGTGCCGCGGTGAAGTCGTTTGCCGAACAGTTCGAGCGCATGGCCGAGTTGCGCCGCAAGACCACGCGCGTGCTGGGCCGCCACACGGCCAAGGACAACATCAAGTTCGACGGCCTGTCGCGCGTTTCGCACGTCACCGACGCGACCGACTGGCGCGTGGAATACCCCTTCGTCGTGCTCACGCCCGATACCGAGGCCGAGATGGCTGCGCTGGTCAAGCACTGCATCGAGCTGGGCCTGACCATCATCCCGCGCGGGGGTGGCACCGGTTACACCGGCGGCGCCGTGCCGCTGGTGTGGAACAGCGCGGTCATCAACACCGAGAAGCTGGAGGCGATGACCGAGGTGGAGATGGTCCGCTTGCCCGGCCTGGACCGCGAGGTCGGCACCATCTGGACGGAGGCAGGCGTCGTCACCCAGCGCGTGGCCGATGCGGCCGAGCGCGCGGGCTTCGTCTTCGCCGTCGACCCCACCTCCGCTGAAGCCTCGTGCATCGGCGGCAACATCGCCATGAATGCCGGCGGCAAGAAGGCCGTGCTGTGGGGCACCGCGCTCGACAACCTGGCCTCGTGGCGCATGGTCACGCCCGAAGCCAAGTGGCTGGAGGTGACGCGCCTCGACCACAACATGGGCAAGATCCATGACGTCGACGTGGCCACCTTCGAGCTGAAGTACTTCGACGCCTCGGGCAAGACGCTGGAGCGCACCGAGAAGCTCGAGATCCCCGGCCGCGTGTTCCGCAAGGAAGGCCTGGGCAAGGACGTCACCGACAAGTTCCT